>JAIFMD010000120.1 GCA_020048755.1 Spirochaetota bacterium | reverse complement strand
TATCCTCGATGACCTTGGGATCCATCAGGCTGTCGCCGTCGAACAAGGTTTCAAAGGTATCCGTCAGCACCTTGAGCTGGTCGAAGTAGAAGTAGATCGCTTTTTCTGTAAGGGGAGCATCCGCTTTGGCGTGGGCGGCGACAATTTCTGTCGGTCTTGTCCAGATCCTGAACTTTACAAGGGTCAGGTTCTCGCGTTTGGGCAGGTATTTTTTTGACTGGGGAACGTTGGCGGGAATATTAACCCGGAAATTCTTCCAGCCCACATGACCCAGATCACCCATAGCCAGGGTATGCACGATGCCCTTGTAGTCGCGGATGTACGCTTCTATGTAGTAATCATAGTTGCCGGACCAGATCCACATATCGAGCATTCTGACCCGACCGGGAAGAGGGAGTTCGATCGGCTCATAGGTGGCGCTGTCGCCGGATCCGGATTTCTTGCCGGGAACTACGTCTACCCAGTTGTATTCCTTGCGGTCGAACAGCATCGCGATGCCAAGGCTCCGGAGATCCTTGCCAGCGCCTGAACCAAATAGAGCTACCGGCCAGGACTTCGCATACGCGAGCTTGGGGTACTCCTTGGTGGCGAATTTGCTGCCGACAAGGAACCACGGCTGGGCATCAGGTTCGTCGAAGGTCTGTACGACGAACGATTCAAGGTTGACGGTTTCATCGTCAGCGAAAGCCCCCGTCGCCGTGAGCATGAAAACGATGACGAAGGACAGGCAGATCGCCTTTACGACGCGCTGTTTCATCAGGACTACTCCTTAATATTACCAACTAAAAGAATCACCATCAGCGGCTGGAATTATATTTTTAAGACCAGTCTTTGTCAAACAAATAAGGCTCCAGCTTTCCTATATAACCATATCGGCGTAAACTTTATCTACGATTACCGGCTCTTTGT
This sequence comes from Spirochaetota bacterium, assembly GCA_020048755.1. GTDB lineage: Bacteria > Spirochaetota > Spirochaetia > Treponematales > UBA12059 > SZUA-370. The sequence continues at coordinate 20,653 of JAIFMD010000120.1, read as the reverse complement.
TCATTCAAGACTGTTTTCCAGTGACCTTTTTCGATACCGGACACCTCTGCAGAGAGTTTTTCGACCAAGCTGGACATCGTCCCGGCGATATCCCACGCGATAAAAGCGTCCGCCAGTGAAGTCGTCTGCTGCGAGGGCAGGGCATATTCCATAAGAATGTAGGTGGATTGATCGAAGCCCTGCCGTGCCCAGCGTTCTGCGTCATGTGGTGGCGCGGCGAGGTAGCCCACACGAAGGTCGAGAGAAGCAAGCCTGTCTGCCACAACCTGTGAAAACCCCTGGATTGATACCTCCACGAGGGGCTCGCCTGGTCCTCCTGCAGTCCTGTACGCCGCCATGAAAGCCTCAGAGCAGGCTTCTGCCTCGGACAGACCGGCAAAAATCGCCGCCACACCGGTTTGGATCTTGCCTGCCTGCTGTTCCGCATCGAGCCTGATCGCTTCTGCCGCAGCCAGTCTGCCACCCTGGGACGCCGCATCCATCGAAGAAAAAACAGCCGCATACAGACGTGAACTGGTCTTGGGCTGCACGTTCCCCAGGTATACGATGCGGGTTTGTTCGTTGCGCGCCAGGATAGGGTCTATTTCCTGGGCAAGAAGGGGGCTCAGGAACACCGTAACTGGCGCTTGTGCGTCTATAACTGCGTAGAGGGCTGCCGAGGCATCAGCATCGGGGAGCAGCGCAAGATCCCGGGCGGCTGATGAGTAGGTCTTGATGGAGTCAGGCGAGAGGTATGCAAATACGGGATCCATGATGGCAAGGCTCGCCGCAGGGCTCTGACAGGCGGACACGAGCAGGTAGAGGCTGAGTACTATCGTGAAAGCAACTCCGGGAGTGATGCGACATTCAGAATGATTCACAACGTGATAGTATCCCAGCATGGGTAGAGGAGCAAGGGTATCGGCTCTTGACGGTTGCCTGTATGGATCATAAACTCGATTGGTACTATATGAAGGAGTATACTGATGACAAGCTACAAGGAACTGGGACTAAGCAATACGGTTGAAATGTTCAAGAAGGCGGTTGCCGGTGGTTACGCCATTCCTGCATACAACTTCAACAACATGGAGCAGATGCAGGCGATAATCCAGGCCTGCGTCGAGACGAAGAGCCCGGTGATCATGCAGGTGAGTTCCGGTGCCCGCAAGTACGCCAACTCCAACCTCCTGCGCAATATGGCCCGTGGTGCCGTTGAATATGCCGCCGAGCTCGGCTACAAGATACCGATCGTGCTCCACCTGGATCACGGCGATTCGTTCGAGCTCTGTGTTGACTGCATCGAGAACGGATTTTCCAGCGTCATGATAGACGGCTCCCACCTGCCGTATGACGAGAACGTCGCGCTTACCAAAAAGGTCTGCGAATACGCACATTCCCGCAAGGACTACGTGTCCGTCGAGGGTGAACTGGGCGTGCTTGCCGGCGTAGAAGATGATGTTTCCTCCGAGCACTCCAACTATACCCAGCCCGGCGAAGTTGAAGATTTTGTCAAGAAAACCGGCGTAGACTCCCTGGCCATTTCCATCGGCACCAGCCATGGAGCCATGAAGTTCAGGCCCGAGCAGTGCACCCGCACCGCTGACGGCATCCTCGTTCCGCCACCCCTCCGCTTCGACATCCTCAAGGAAATCGAAAAGCGCATTCCCGGTTTCCCGATCGTGCTTCATGGCTCGTCTTCGGTGCCCGTCGAGTACACCAAGATGATCCTGCAGTACGGCGGCAAGCTCAAGGATACCGTCGGCATACCCGAGGAGCAGCTCCGCACCGCCTCAAAGAGCGCCGTCTGCAAGATAAACATCGACTCCGATGGCCGCCTCGCCATGACCGCCCTCATCCGCAAGGTGTTCGCAGAAAAGCCAGAAGAATTCGACCCGCGCAAGTACCTAGGACCGGCCCGCGACGAGCTCAAGAAGCTCTACATGCACAAGAACAGGGAAGTCCTCGGCTCCGCAGGCCAGGCGTAATACCGTCCAGGAGCGTTCGATGAACAACAACCGATACCTCGCAATCGCTCTTGGAGCGATCGTGGCTTTTTCCCCGGCATTCTCACAGGACAACGAGCTGGCCATCAGTCTTGAAGGCGTACGCTTCCTGTACAGCCTCATACCGAGCGGCGTCGACCTGTCGCTGACCTACACCGGTCTGGAACTCTCTGGCGCGGCGGATACCAAGCTGTTCCTGAAGGCCGGCGGCGGCTATCAAGACACCAGACTTCTGCGCGATCAGTTCTCCGGCGACCCGTCCTTGTTGCAGGAAGACGGTGAAATTCTTGAATTCAACAAGACGAACTTCCAGTGGGAGCTGGCATTCCTGCAGGGATTCACCCGCAGGGACGACGGAAAGAACCTCCTTGAAGCCTTCGCTTTCTATCGCGGCCGTTTTGACATATATCCAACTGACGGCATAAGCGCAGCTGTATTTTCCGACATGCAGGGGCTTTTCGGCACCTCCGTCATGGGCGGCATCTCATACGACTCGCGCGTGCTTGACCGGCACCGGTCAAAATCGGGCATGTACGCAGAAGCTACGGCCGAGTGGGGCCCCGGCGCGCTGAATGCCGGTACGACCGACTTCTGGCGCGTCTCAGGCCAGGTCCGCGGTTTCCTGCCCGTCTACGACATCCCGACCGACGGCGGCAACCTGTTCAACGTGTACCTTGCCGGTTTTGCCGGCGTCGACTATGCCGACGGCCAGTCCGTACCAATCTATGTAAACCAGTCTTTTGGTGGCAGGAACCTCCGCGGGTCGCTTGGCGACAATGTCCGCGGATATGGCTGGAACGCCTACGATTCGTCGTTCAAGTCGGTGGCCAATGCCGAGCTGCGGCTCGTCGGCCCGAAAATCTGGCTCGACTCGATCGTGCCGTACCTGTTTGGCTTCGTCGATGCGGGCTATTACGCCGGTTTAGCCGACGCCTCCGCAGCCACTGCTGACGCTGCCGGAATTCTCGCTTCGACAGGCGGCGGAATCGCCATCGACCTCGTCGGCTTTGCACAGGTCAGCGTCATCGCCGGGCTGAAACTCGTTGATGATCAGCTGTATGGCCCTGCCGATGCCTTCTTCTGGGGATTGAAATTCTTCCTGCATTTCTGATGTAGCTAGCTGATATCAGGAATTTTAGCACAGAGACACAGAGAAGATGAGGAAGAGGGGAAAATAGAAAATAAAAGTAATAGGTTAAAGGATGAGGAAGCAGTGTTAAACGCTCTTCCTTATACCTCCCCTGTTTTTTTCATTTTCTCTTCCGAAATTATTTTTTCCCTCATCTTCTCTGTGACTCTGTGCCATATTCTTCGTATTAACGGCTACCGGTTTTCGGCTACCCCGCGGCGGGCCAGTTCGTCGCAGCGTTCGTTCCAGGCTTCGCCTGAATGGCCTTCTACCCAGGTCCAGCGGGCTGCCAGCTGGGTGGACAGGGTGTCCAGGCGCTCCCAGAGGTCCTTGTTCTTGACTGGAGTCTTGCTTGCGGTGCGCCAGCCGTTGCGCTTCCAGGAGGCTATCCAGCTCGTGACGCCGTTCTTGACGTACTGCGAGTCGGTGCGAACCTCTACGAGGCCCTGTTTCAGGTTGCCGGATTCCACTCTGGCCCGTATCGCTTCAAGGCCCTCGATGGCGGCCAGGAGTTCCATCCTGTTGTTCGTCGTAACCTTTTCGCCGCCATAGCCTTCACGGATCTCGCCGTCGGCCAGTGATACCCAGGCCCAGCCGCCAGGCCCGGGGTTTCCCGAGCAAGCTCCGTCGCTATACACGATATACGTTGCATTCATTCGTTGAACCACTCCTCGACCAATAGTGCGCAATCATGCCGTCCATCGGGCAGTAATGGGAAGAGGTGACCGGCACCACGGATGATCTCGAAACGCTTCTCGGCGGCTTGCCTTGCGGACGCTGCTATGCGCACGCCGACGGATGACGGCACGGCAGCGTCATGTTCACCCGTTATGACGAGTATCCTGGAATGCACACGGGGCAGGGACCCGCGGGCAGCCCTGACGACGCGTACGAGCTGGCCAGCCTGGCGTACCATCAGGTCGCTGCGGTATTCGGTATGAAGCCGCAACCGCTCGCCTTCGGCATCCTCCGGTGGTGGCAGCTTGCCCTCCCGTATCACCGGTGCGACCATGCCGATGAGCGGCGCAAGCCAGATGCGCTTGTCTGACAGCTCCAGCGCCGGCGCCAGGAGGGCGATACTGTCGACCAGGTAGTCAGCAGCCAGGATGGTAGCGATGGCACCGCCCATCGAGTGCCCCACGATGCGCACCCTGCCATACTCCGCCAGCAGTTCAAGGTACGCATCGCGCGCGCGCCGTATCCAGTCCGCCGCGCCGGTGGACATGAAGTCAGCGCGGTCGGTGCCATGACCTGGCAGACGGGGAACGCAGACAGTATGGCCCGCCCGGAACAGGGCGTCCGCGAGGAATTGAAGCTCACCCGGATAGCCTGAGTATCCATGGATGAGGAGTACCGCGTCCCGTGCGCCGGGCCTGCGCTTGAGTATCGGCAGCGTGGCCGGGCCGTAGCCTGGCAGTACCGGGTGCTGGTTGCCACTGGCTCCGGTTTTCATCGGCCGTATCCCGGCACGAGGACCAGGGTGAACCATGGTACCCAGGTTACGAGGGCGAGTACGACGAGCTGTATCAGAAAGAACGGCAGCACGTCCCTGTAGATTCGAAGCACGGGTTTGCCGAAGGCGTAACTGGCCAGAAAAAGGTTCATGCCTATGGGCGGGGTAAGGAAGCCAATTGACAGGTTCATGATGAAGATGACTCCAAGGTGGACGGGATGGACGCCGTACGCCGCTGCCAGCGGGATCACGAGCGGCGATATGATGAGCACGGCCGAAAAGATGTCCATGAAGCACCCGACGACAAGCAGCGCCAGGTTGAGCAACAGCAGGAACAAAAGGCGCGAGGAAACGACCGAGGTCATCCAGTCGGTGAACAATTCGGGAAGGCCGGCTTCCATGGTGTAGAACGACAGACCCCGGGCCGCTGCTATGATGATCAGAGCTCCTCCCGCCACGGGTAAAGCCTTGCCCAGTGCCGATTTCATACCCCTGAAGTCGAGGTCCTTGCGTACCGGCCCTTCGATGATGACGACATATACGAGTATGATCGCTCCGGTTTCCGTAATGCCCGCGAAGCCCGTGAGGTAGAGCGCCAGGATGAACAGTGGAATTATGATTTCCGGCAAGGCCTTCCATGATGCGGCCACCGCTGCGTTGCCTTCGAAATTGCGTCGTACCGTCCGTACCTTGACGGCGCGCGCTACCCCCGTTGCTCCCATGGCAAGCACCAGCAGGGCACCTGGAATGAGGCCCCCCAGGAACATGTCGCCTATCGTGAAGACGGCGTCGCCCTGCACGACAAAGGTGGCGTTTATGGCATATACGATGACGGCCATACTAGGCGGAAAGAGGAGCCCTACCGACGAGGATGCGGTAAGGTAGCCGTGGGCGAAGTCATCGCCATAGGAACCCGATTCAGTGAGCACCGTAGCCAGAATGCCGCCGAGCGCCAGTATTGCAACGCCGTTGGCACCGGTGAACGTGGTGAAGAATGCGCAGACGAGCAGCGCGGCAAAGGCTTCGCCGCCGGGCAACCAGCCAAACCACTCCCTGAAGACAGCCACGAGGCGGCGGCCCGCGCCCGATTCCGACAGCACGAACCCGGCCATGGTAAAGAGCGGGATGGCCGGCATGCTGTCGTTCAGGAAGAGGTTGTAGGCTTCAGACGGGATCAGTTCTATGGGTGAACCCGCGCCCAGGAACAGGAGCAGGGCTGAGCCGGAGATTACCGCATACAGGGGCAACCCCAGGAAGGCCAGCGCGACGATCATGGCAATGAGCGGAGCGCTTGCCCCGTTGGCGAATACGCCAGCTGCAGCTGCCAGGGCTGTCAGGAATGCCGGATATAACTGGAAGCTCGACAGGATGTTGGCTATGGCCGCTGATGACAGGAACAGCCCGGCGGCAAGACCAAGGCTGGCCGCGATCCGGTGCTTTCCGGTCGCGCGCAGGACATCGGTCATGGTCATGAGGAGGAATCCAAGGGCCATCGGGGTTGCGAATATGGCCATGGGTATGCCGAACGCCTTGTCCGCCGGTTCAAAGCCGATGAGCAGGAGCGAGAGGCTGGCGCACAGGAGCGATACATCGACGGCTGCTGCTACTGCGGAACGCAGGCTGGCAGCAAACCGGGTGAGCCTGTTGTCCCGGGAGGATGCCGAGCCCAGTGCAAGGTGCTTGCCCCGGATGCCAGCCATCGCTGCTGCCAGGAACGCCAGGGCTATCAGCGCATGTTCTGTCAGTGCGCCCGCTTCCGGCAGTCCGCTCCACAGCAGGCGGGCCATGCCCAGATCGAGCACGGGTACCAGCGCGAGCACTGCCGCCCCGATGGCTGCACCCCGCACCGCGATCGTGTCGAGGATGGAGAGCAGACGCGACTCCGCCACGCTATTTTCCTACCGCAGCATTGACCGCAGCGGCAACATCCGGGGAGAACCAGGAGGCTACCTGGCTCCGTACCGTACCCGAGTACAGGGCGTCCCAGGCGGCCTCGTCGGCTGCGGTATACGGTGGTACGACGAGGCCGGTCTTCTGCATAGCCACTATGGCTTCCGTTTCGAGCCTGTCGGCTTCCGCGCCGATCTCTGCCGCAACCTTGTCGGCGATTGCGCGCAGGGTGGGTCTCAGGGGTTCTGGGATGGACTCCCACGCACGTTTGTTGAGGATGATCGCGCCGAAGAACGGGGCTACCTTGAACGGGCTCATGTGCGTTATCACTTTTCTGTATTGCGACCACAGGGCTCCTACGAAAAGCGGACTTGAATACATCGCATCGAGGGCACCTGCATTGAACTGCAGCAGTGTCGACGAGGCATCCGACTTGACCGTCCTGATGCCGATGGACTGGAACAGTTTGACCAGGGCATCCTGGCTGCGGTTGACGCCGATCCTGACCTTGCGCAGGTCTTCTGGCGTGCGTATCGCCTGATTTGAGAAGAACCGGACCCAGCCGGCCTTGGTGATGGTGATTATCTCGTAGCGGTCGGAGAGCCGCTGCCTGAGTATGGGCAGGGCGGCCGCTATGGCCTTGTCGAAGTCCTCGTCGTCATGAATTACCGATGGCATCGACAGCATGAAAAAATCCTGGTCTATAAAGCCCAGCCCCATGGTGTCCACTACAATACCGTCGAGGGAAAACTTGAGCTTCTGGATGAGGTCAGTCTGGCTTGCGCTGGACACACTCCTGGAGAATACCATTTTTACCCTGCCGCCCGAGGCTTTTGACCATTCAGCGGCTATCTTCCTGAGACCTGTGTCCCAGGGGCTGTTGACGGGAGTTGACGATCCCATGTCCAGCACTATCTCCTGAGCCACTATCGAACGTGCAGCCAGGCCTGTCAGCAACAATGCGGCGATGGTCATCGCCTTGGTGAGCCTCATGAGCATCTCCCTGTTTCAGCGTGTCGATATCCAGGTAACTTCAACTAAAAGTATAATGAAATGTCGTCAAGGAGTCGCCTCGCTTTGCGGCGGGCCAGAGCATCCAGCAGCTCTGACCCAGGTCGGGCCTCCAGCGAGAGGGCCGTCTCCAGCGCATCCCTGAAACCATCCCGATCAGCCGCCGCTACGCAGATTGAAGCGGCATAGGCCAGGTAGGCCCCCGGTGACTGCGAACCGTTGCCGGTGATTGCCTGTCTGAAAGCTGCCACCGCTTTTTCCTTGTCGCCGCCTAGATCTGCTGGCAGGGAACCATAGATGGTGATGGCCAGTTCGTGGAGACTGCCGGAATTCCAGTCCGGATCCAGGGAGCGGGCCTGTTCGAACAGTGCCAGCGCGCCGGCCATCCTGCCGGCATTGTCGAAGTCCATCGGATCTGAGGCAAAAGCCGCCAGTATGGCCGCGGAGGACCAGTACAGCAACGGTACGTCCTTGCGGTTCAAGCGCGCCCACGGGCTTTTTTCATCCTGGCGTCCGTTGTTTTCATCCGGACCGGTGCCAAACGCTCCGGGTATTCTGGCCTCGACGAAGGGCACGAGCAGGTCAGCCGCCCTGAGGTAGAGTGCCTTGGCGCGGTCAGACAGCACACGCTTCTGCTCCCAGTCCTCGTCGGGCAGCTGGAACGCCTCCCCGTCCAGAAACGCGCTGGCATACATGACATAGAGCGAAGCCGTTGCCAGAGCCTTGTCTTTGTTGCCGGGGTCGGCTAGCTGGATGGCTTCAGTTGCCTTCATCATGGTAGGCAGCGCTGCCCTGGCCAGTTCGGGGTCGGCCTCGCTCATGAAGGCTTCGGTGGCGTAATCCGCTGCCTTAAGGATGGCGCAGGATGAAAGCGAGGCGATCGATGCCAGGATGAAAATCATGCTTCTGTGCATATACCAACTATTTGCGCTGACAGGGATGGTGTCAACATTTCCTCGGTACGAACCTAGGCAAGCCTTGAAGTTTCGCAACATCAATACGGCAAGGAAACCGTTGAAAAACATTGCCTGCCGGTATACGATCCAGCCATGTTCAAAGAATTCAGGACGCTGTTTCCCTATCTAAAACAGTACCGTCTGCGCTATGTCCTGGGCCTTTCCTGCCTCATACTGGTCGACGCCGCTCAACTCCTGTTGCCGCAGTACCTGCGGAAAGCTGTGGATTCCATAGCCTCGGGCGGGCAGCGCTCGGCCGTTGTAGCCATAGGCCTGGCCATGGTCGCTACCGCTGGAGCCATCGCGGGGGGGCGCTTCATGTGGCGCTACTTCATCCACGGCGCATCACGGCGCATAGAAACGGCATTGCGGGACAGGTTGTTCGCGCGGCTGATGACGTTGCCTACGTCATATTTCCACGGCAACGCGGCCGGTGACATCATGGCCAGGGCTACGAACGACATGCAGGCCATACGCATGGCCACCGGCATGGGTTTCGTGGCTTTCGTGGACGGCGCGTTCATGTCGGTCGCCATACTCGTTGTCATGTTCGCGCAGAACCCGGGCACGACGTTTCTGGTCATAGCCCCGTTGCCATTCATAACCGTGCTTATAATCATGTTTGGGACGATCGTGGGCAAGCGCTTCAAGCGCTCCCAGGAACTGTACTCCGAGATGAGTTCAGTGGCCCAGGAGACGCTGCAGGGCATACGCGTCGTGCAGTCCTTCGTAAAGGAAGAAGAGTTTGCCAGGCGCTTCGCCGAAGCCAACGACGGGTACCGCAGCGCTTCGATGGTGCTGGCCAAAGTGTTCGGCTTCTTTTTTCCGCTGATTTCGTTCCTCGCGGGCCTGACCACGCTGGTGCTGATGGTAGCAGGTGGTGCCGCGGTGATAGAGAACCGGATGACCCCGGGGGCACTGGCGGCGATGCTGGCCTACCTGGAGCTGCTCATCTGGCCCATGCTTGGTGCGGGCTTTACGGTAAACATGCTGCAGCGCGGCGCCGCCAGCCTCAAGCGCGTCAACGAGGTGCTCGACACCGAACCCGAACCCCGCTTTGCTCCCGGCGCGACTCCACATGACGCTGTTCCAGCCGGTGAAGTGCGGTTCAGCAGCCTGACCCTCGATTATCCCGATACCCAGGCTCCGGCCCTCCAGGATATCGATCTGGTTCTACCCGCGGGCAAGACTCTCGGCATACTCGGCAAGGTAGGCTGCGGCAAGAGCACGCTGGTCAAGACACTGGCGCGCATCGTCGAACCACCCCGCGGTTCGGTGTTCTTCGGCGGGCACGATGTGGGCTCGTACCCCATCGAGGCGCTACGGTCGACCATGGGCTTCGTGCCCCAGGACAGCTTCCTGTTCTCCGATTCAATACGCGCCAACGTGCTGTTCTCCGATCCTGACCTGCCGGCGGAGCGTTTTGACCGCGCCGTTGCCATCAGCGCGCTGAACAGGGACCTGCGGCTTTTTTCAGACGGCTGGGACACGGTCGTAGGAGAGCGGGGGCTGACCCTGTCTGGTGGCCAGAAACAGCGCGTGGCCATAGCGCGTGCGGTGGCCCGGAACCCGGAACTGCTGGTGCTCGACGATGCCCTGTCCGCAGTCGATACCGAGACGGAGGAAGCGATAATCACGGCCCTGATGGCGGACCGGGCAGGAAAGACGACCATCATCATTTCCAACCGCGTCTCGACCCTGCGCCGGGCCGACCTCGTGGCGGTACTCGATGCAGGCAGGCTTACCCAGCTTGGCACGCCTGAAGAACTGGCAGCCGCTGACGGTTTCTACGCCGAGATAGCGGCCCTTCAGGCGCTCAGCGAGACGCCTGCGCCGGTACCAGCCAGGGAGGGTCGCTAGATGCCCGATTTCTTCGAGACCGACGAGATAGTCAAGAGCTACGACGGCACCATAGTCAAGCGGATTTTCTCCTACGTAAAACCGTACCGGATGTTGCTGGCACTCTCCGCCCTGACACTTGCGCTTTCCACCGTAGGCGAGCTCGTGCTGCCCATCCTCGTGCAGCGCACCGTGGACGAGGCCCTCGTCGTGTCGTGGGCCTCCATCGACCCGGCGGCCGTCTCCGACCCGCGGTTGCGGGGGCTCGATATCGACGATACGGCGCCCCGGGTTGAAGGTCGGCTCTTTATCCGCGAAGGCAGCATCACGTCGCTGGCCCTCCGTGACAGGACCAGCCTGGAAGCTGACGGCCTGCTCGATGCAGGCCCGTATTACCTGACACCGGCCGGTGACGGATTCGTGCTTCCTGACGCCATCAAACGTGATCTGGACAAGGCAAACGGCCCCCGGCTTGTGGATGGCTGGTTCATAGCCCCGTCTGCCTACATGGGTTCCCTTGCAGCCTCTGACGCACGTGCTTTGCGGACGGCCGACCGGAGCGTCGTGTCCGCCTACGGCTGGCTGCTCCTTGTGGTGCTGCTGGTCGTGCTCGCGTCTACCTTTTCTCAGGCATGGTCAACGAGCCTCATAGGCCAGAACGTCATGAAGGACCTCCGCATGGACCTGTTCAGGCGGACGAGCGGCCAGTCCCAGGCCTTCCTGTCAAAGCAACCGGTGGGCAGGCTCGTGACGAGGCTCACCGGTGATGTGGAAACCATCAACGAATTCTTTACGAGCGTCATCGTAGCCTTCATAAAGGATGCCTCGGTGATGGCTGGTGCCCTGGTCGTGCTGTTTGCCATGAGCCCGAGGCTCGGCTTCATAGCCCTCGCGACGCTGCCGCCGGTCCTTGTCGCCACGGGCATATCACGGCGCAAGGCCCGCGATGCTTTCAGGCGACAGCGCACCTGGCTCTCCAGGGTCAATGCCTTTATCGCCGAGCACATAGCCGGCATAGCCGTCGTCAAGCTGTTCGGCCGGGAACGCGCCTCGTCCGCCGCGTTTGACCAGAAAGACGCGGAGCTGATGAAGGCCAACCTCGGTGAAATGCTCGTCTATGCGACGTTCAGGCCACTTATCGAGTTCTTTTCATCTGTCTCCACCGCGATAATACTCTGGTTTGGCGCGGGCCTCCACGACAAGGGCCTCATAACACTGGGTGCCCTGATAGCCTTCGTGAACCTGATTCGCATGTTCTACTCACCGCTGCAGGACATTTCGGAGAAGTTCACGATACTGCAGAGCGCCATGGCGGGCGGCGAACGCGTATTCAAACTGCTGGATGCCGACGAGCGTATACCTGACGAGCCCAGTCGATCACTGCCGTCACCGGTGCGTGGCCACATCGAGTTTGACCATGTCTGGTTTGCGTACAAGGGTGACGACTGGGTCATCCGGGACCTGTCGTTTACTGTCGAACCAGGCGAGACCGTCGCCATAGTCGGATACACCGGAGCCGGCAAGAGCACGGTAGGAGCTCTCCTCGCGCGGCTCTGGGATCCGCAGCAGGGCGAGATTCGGCTTGACGGCATACCGATACGGAACTTGCCGCTGGCGGAACTGCGCGCGTCGATTCGTCCGGTCATGCAGGACGTATTCCTGTTCTCGGGCACCGTTGCGGGCAACATTGACCTGGGCCTGGGCCTGGAGCGGCCTGCTGTCGAGGCGGCCGCACGCGCGGTGCGGGCTCATGGCTTCATAGAGAAGCTGGACGGCGGCTACGACGCGAAGCTGGGCGAGGGGGCAGCGACGCTGTCGTCCGGCCAGCGCCAGTTGCTGTCGTTTGCCCGGGTCGTGGCGCACAATCCGTCAATCGTCGTGCTGGACGAGGCTACGAGTTCAGTGGATACCGAGACCGAGCGGCTACTGCAGGAAGGCCTGTCGGAACTGATGCGCGGCAGAACCACTGTGGCCATTGCGCACCGGCTTTCGACAATACGGCATGCGGACCGCATACTCGTGCTGGCGGATGGCCGCCTTGCTGAAACGGGAGATCACGATAGCTTAATCGTCCGTGGCGGCATATACTACAATTTATATAAATTGCAGTATCAAATGGAGGCAACGACCAGATCATGAACGACAGCATACGGTTCAGCATTCTCGCTCTGGTCGGACGAAACACCGCCGCGGTCGTGGAAGACGCCGTTGAGAGCGTAGGCGCGTGCGACCTCCGCATCGATGGTGGCGAATCGGCGATAGAAGCCGTCAAGAGCGGCGACAAGGTAGACCTCGTGCTGCTCGATCCAGAGGCCATGACCATGGCCACCGCTGACGGCATAGCCTTCCTCAAGGCCGCCTGCCCGAGTTGCGAGATAGCCCTGTTGCTCGGCGACCACGACATCACGATGGATGTGGAACTCATGCGCCTCGGCGCCTACGATTCCCTGCCCAATCCTCCGTCTACCGCGGATCTGGTCGTGCTGATCCGCGGCCTCATGGAAAAAAACGAGATGGAGCGCGAAAACCGCGCCATGGTGGAGGCCTTTGGACACGGCCGTGCCCAGACCATCATCTCGCACAGCCCGGAGATGGAAAAAGTGCTGTCCATGGCGGCCAGGGCTGCCAAAAGCGACTCCACGGTGCTCATCTCAGGCGAAAGCGGTACGGGCAAGGAACTTGTCGCAAGGGCCATACACCTGGCTGGCCCGCGCAAGCACAAGGCCTTTGTACCGGTGAACATAGCCGCCCTTCAGGAAAACCTTATAGAGAGCGAACTGTTCGGCCACGTAAAGGGAGCCTTTACCGGTGCCATGGCAGACCGTACAGGCCGTTTCGCGCTTGCCGACGGTGGCACCCTGTTCATCGACGAGATTGGCGAAGTGCCGCCGGGCATCCAGGTAAAGCTGCTGCGTGTCCTGCAGTTTGGTTCCTACGAGCGGGTAGGCGAGAATACTCCCAGGGAATCAGATGTCCGCATCATAGCCGCCACCAACCGCGATCTCGAAGCGGAGGTACGCGCCGGACGGTTCCGCGCCGACCTGTATTACCGGGTCAACGTGGTGCCGGTGTCGCTGCCGGCGCTACGGGACCATCGCGCCGACATACCCTTTCTGGTGGAGTATTTCATAAAGAAGTACGCAACCAAGAACCGCAAGCCCATTGCGAGCATCACCGGCGAGGCCATGAGCAGGATCATGCGGTATCCGTTTCCCGGCAATGTGCGCGAACTGGAGAACGTACTCGAGCGCGGCGTCGTCCTGTGCCGCGGTGAATACCTGACAGAAACCGATATCTTCCTGCCTGCAGAGGGTGATAAAAACGAAGAGGCGTCACCAATGCTCGCGGGTGGCTACGACGAGGCCATGGGTGCCTTCGAGAAGGATTTCCTCTCCAGGATTCTGGAGCGCAGCGGGCACAACAAGAGCGCGGCCGCCCGGGAACTCGGGATCAACGAACGCCGCCTGCGTTACCGCCTCAAGGTTCTCGGCATAGAATAACGGCTGCCGCGGTGACCGCGTCGGGTCTTTTAGAATCCGCCGAGGAATTCAGTGCGGAGCAGTTCTTCGTAGGACTGCTGGGCCGTGCCCGCCGTTTTAAGCGCGTTGAACACCGCAAGATCGATGTATTTGACCGCCAGGGGCCGCTCTACCGACAGCCTGGTAGCGTCATCGGCCCAGACGCTCTCGCTCGGCGAGAGGCTGTCTGGTTTGCCATACTTTGCCGAGAGACTCGTGAACACCGAGTAGTGGTCCATTTCTTTTTCATTGAGCGCGAATATCATCACGAACAGCTTGCCTTCATAAAACTGGAAGAATGCACGCCTGACGTACGTGAGGCCAGATACTTCGATGAGGCTCTCGTTGGGTCGGGGCAGGAGGCTGACATCCGGATCACCCCGGTAGTTAAAAACGCCATCGGCCACGAGCAGGGCCTTGACCTCGTCCATTTCCATGCCCAGTTCTATGCTCCTGAAGGCGCGGGGGACGATACGGTCCGCACCGGCAGTTGCGGCCCCGGCAGCCGGTGCTAGCTCCTGGGCCGCAGCGGAGAACGCGAGGGCCAACAGCGACACAGCAAGCACTATGATTCCGGTTCGTCGCCGCACGGCAGGCTCCTCTTGAGGGTTATTGCGCCAGGGCAGGCCCTCTGGCGACAGCGTAGAAAACAGACAAGTATCTACTGAGTATATCGGCAGTTCTCCGGGATGGTATGAGGGTTGCACGGGAAGCTACGGGCGTATAGAATTTGATTCAGCAGGGAGACGAAATGGACACAGTATTCAAACCGATAATGCAACCCCGCATCGTGTACGATGAAGGCGGCATTATCGTTGTGGCCAAGCCGGCGGGCATGCACTGCGCGCCGGCGGGAGAGGCCGGCACCCTGTGCTCGTGGCTGTTTGCCCTGCGGCCGGAGGTAGCGCTCGTCGGGGGCCGCGGAACCGGTGAAGGTGGACTCCTGCACCGCCTGGACGCAGCCACGTCCGGCCTCGTGGCCTTTGCCACGGATGAAGATTCCTTTTCCCGACTCTTGACCGCAGGCAAGACCGGCACCTTCGTCAAGTCGTATCGCGCGCTCGGATTGCCATCGGTTTCAGGACTCCTGGGCTCCAAGCCCGAAGCTATGGCTCCGCCGGGTGTTGACCAGGCTGCCTGGATTTCCTGCCTCAGACGGGCTGACGCCGGATGCCTGGTTGAGTTGCTGCCGGGCCGGTCCATCGTCTCGAGATTCCGGCCTTATGGCCCGGGGGCCAGCAGGGTAGCCTGTGCCGCACTTGACGAGCACGATCCGGCCTGCAACCCCGGACTGCCCGCCGGCAAGAGCGGCAAGGCCTGGACCCGTGACAGCTACCGGACTGACATCCTGACGGCCCGGCCGGCCGCCGGTGGCGTTGTCCTTGAAGTGGCGCTCGCCAGGGGCTTCAGGCACCAGGTACGCGCGCACCTGGCATGGATCGGACTGCCGCTCGAGGGAGATCCAACCTACGGTGATGGCGACTCCGGTGACGACCGCGGTACCGGGGAATTGCGGCTGAGGGCGTTCAGGGTATCGTTTCCCTCACCCCGCGGAACCGGCAACGTCGTCGTCGACCTTGATGAACTTGAACGTGATGCTTGCTAATACCGGCATCGCCATGTAGGATTGGCTATCATGGCCAATGAATCGACATTCGAATCGCTTGCCCTCGACCTGAGCCCCGGTGAGCGCACCGACATGCTCGAGCGCCTTAGACGATCCTTCAGCGTTTCCACGGAACCGCTGTACCAGCGCGTCCATGCTGTTGAACAGCATATAGATTACAAGGCCGCATACCGCGAACTCGGCCTCCTTACAAGGATAATCATAACCATACGCTCGTGGTTCGGCGCCGGCACCAAGGAAGAACTCGTCAAGGAACGCTTCCTCAATGCCATCGTCAAGGATATAGAAGCGACGAGCATGGGCCTCATAGACCCCCGCCGCAGGGTGCTCCAGGAAGCGTTTTTCCGTGAACTCACCACCCTGCGCAGTGCCGCCCGCTATTTTTACGACCTCCTCGACCGCACCCTGGAAAAGAACAAGGCCTCATTCTTCGCGTTTCTCGGCTCGCTTGAGTTCGAATCCGTACATGAAGAACTGTCCACGGAGACCGACCCCTACGCATTCATTACCAAAAATTCGCTGGCCAGTGACGCAGACGTCAGGCTCGCTGTCAATGCCGCGCTTGAGACCGCGATCTCCAGGATCGACGATGACCAGCGGCGCATGATGTACAAGGACGTCAAGAACCTCTACGTCCTCAAAAAGCTGTCCAGCTTCCTGTTCGACCGCTTCCTCGCTGCCTTCCAGACCAATGCATCCGGACTCAAGGAATTGTCTATGTATTCCGCGGCGGACCAGCTGGCGGAACTGGCAACCATCCTGAGCTCGCTTGACCAGCCGCCATCAACCCGCCTGATGGAAGCCATCATAGGCTTTGCGCTCAACGACGAGATCGGCCGGGAGGGTTTTAAACTCGAGGAAGCCGTAAGCAAGGAACTGGCCAGTGCCGAGAAGGCTCTGACAGCGATCCGCAGCTTCAACGCGCGTGTTCCCCTGGAAGCCATCCTCAAGGTGTCAAATGACGACCCCAACTGGCAGTGCGCTTCTACCGGAGGCGGCGAGGACTGGTTTGCCATCTTCAAGTCGTACTGGCGCAACAGGGTTGACCACCGGTTTCAGCGTTTTTCAGCGGAGCGACGCATTGCGCAGCTTGAGGCCGACATCCAGGCCATAGTAGGCAAGGAAACTCCAACCTGGTTCCAGAACCTGGTTGAAGAAGGTAACGACAAGAGCCCCCCGGTCCGTTTTGCCCGTGCGCTCCACTTTCTGGAAGCCTTCTACCACCAGACCTTCCTGGCCGATATCAATCGCTATCTCAAGATCGTGCTGCTGGATGGCGAATTCTACAAACGCGACAACAAGCTTGATTTTACCGATGCGTACAACGAGATACTGCAGATTGGCGACCTGCTCAAGAAGCTGGACTCCCGGCTTGGCATGGAGGGTGAACTCGGAGCCGCCTACGTGCAGGCCCGCACCGAGCTTTCCTCCATGCAGATAAAGAAGCGCAAGGTAGAGTCGACCATTAAAGCCGCTGAGGTCGAGGCAGAGTCCATTCTGGCACGATCCAACAATGCGGTTGGCAGGATGCAGGAGATACTCAAGGCCATACTGACCAGGGAAGCCCGCGGCAAATACGATTCCCTCTCAAACCTTGCCCACATAGAAGGCAAGGCCAACAAGGAGTTCCAGAAAGGGCTTGAAACGACCATGTACAAGCTTGAAAAGGCGCATTACCTGCTGGCTGAACTGATGAAGGCGGCCGTCGGGAGCCTTGAACCATAGTGGCTGCCATGCCGACGGACCTGCTTGATCCCACGACGCTGGTTGTTCAGTTGCCTGGCCCCGATGCGCCAAGGGCTGTCATGAGCCTGGCCGCGGCCGGTGACATGGGCTTTGGTGATGACGGAAACCGGGGACGGCGCAACCAGTGGCTACGGTCGGCCGGATTCGATCCTGACCAGGCAGCGGCCATCGATCTGGTGCATTCGCGTACCGTTCTGGAAACCAACAGTCTGCAAGATGTTTTTGACCCGCGCGGAATCCGCCGGGAGGCAGACGGACTCGTGACGGCCGGCCAGCCGCTGGCTACCCGCGGAACCGGTACCCAGGCAGACAAGCGCATAGACAGTCTGGTTATCACCGTGGCCGACTGCATGCCCATTTTCCTGTTCGACCAGGGCTCGGGCGCTTTCGGTTTGCTGCATTCGGGCTGGAAGGGCACGGGCATACTGACGGAAGCTGTATCTCTGATGCGCCACGCGTATGGCACGAGACCTGCCGACCTTGCCGTGGCCTTCGGGCCGAGGATAGGTACCTGCTGTTACGTGGTGGACGAGGCCAGGGCTGCCGATTTTGCCGGGGAATTCGGTGCGGTCGCCGTGGTACGGACAGAAGGCAGGCCGCGGCTTGATCTGGTAGCCGCGAACATGGCCCTGGCCGAAGGGCTTGGGCTTGGTTCCGTGAGCCTCATACCGGGCTGCACCTGCTGCGACCACAGCTTTGGATCGTTCAGGCGGCAGGGTTCCGGCCACTTTACCCGGATGGCTGCCGCCATAGGCTATCCCAGGAAGTCAGTTTGAACCAGACACCGGCTCGCGACGCTGTGTTCATTGCAGTAGCGCTGGGCCTGCTCGCTGTTCCGCCCTCTCTCTCCGCGCAGACGGCCCTGGAGCCGTTCTCGCCGCCGGCCGGCCACATCATCGTAGTGGAACGTTCGGATTTTTCACGATACGAAGACGGCCGCTACATAGGCCACCTCTACCGAGAGTCCAGGCTGGACTTGTCCGTGGAGGCTGCTGCCGGCGGTTCGCTGCGCTACGACGGCGAGGCCCTGGTCCTCGAAGAGACGCTGCGCGATGAACGGGCCGTGGCCCGGCGGCTGGATACGCTCATTCCTGTGGTGTTTTCCGTCGAGGCGGACGGTGCAGTGCGCTTCATCAAGGACGATGGTTACCCCATCCTGCGCGGGCTGCCAGATTCCCCGCCCACGCCGGCACTCCCGGGCCAGCGCTGGACCGGCGAGGGCACCGTTGTCGTAAGACCCCGCGCCGGGTCGCCAGCCACCCGGATCGCCGTGCTCGTGGAATATGAATACCTCGGCCCGACAACGTACGCAACCCTGCCCGCAGCGTCGATCCGGGCCCGGTATGCCATCCGCTACCGTGGAGCCGACCGCCTGGGTGACCCGGCCCTGACCGGTGCGTCCGGCGCCAGGACCGCAGACATCGTGGTGGATGCCCGCGATGGAGCCACCCTCTTCATACGCGAAACAGTAGACGAGACGTTTGCGTACTCAGGTGGACCCGCCGTTCGCCTCAAGGGCTTTATCCTGCACTTCCACCGTGGCAGCCTGCCTGCCGAACGGGACCGCATAGCGTCGATACTGGGTCCTGCGGCCCCGGCGACTGGAACGGCGGCCGTTACTGAACCAGCCGTTGGCGTTGCGGCCGGTGCTGGCGGTGCGGCCGGTTCAGGTGCCGGACCAGCTGCCATGCCGCCGTCGGCCCTGCCGCCCGGAATTGACCCTGGAGCCTTTGAGGTGGCCGAGGGTAAACGTGGTGTAATACTACTACTATATGACCTGCGCTTCGTGGCCGACGGCGACCAGCTCCTGCCAGACGAGCGAGGCCGGCTTGATGCGATTGCAGATGCGCTCAAGCGCATTCCCGAGCGCAGCTTCCTCGTGGAAGGCCATACGGCAGACCTGGGCCGGCCTGCCGGCCAGAACGAGTTGTCAGAGCGGCGAGCCAGGCGCATCGTCGATGAAATGGTAGCGCGCGGTCTGCCTGCCAGCCGTTTTGTATACCGTGGCCTCGGCGCTGACCAACCCATAGCGCCCAATGATACCGAGGCCAACCGTGCCCGCAACCGGCGGGTAGAAATCACCATACTCGATTGAGAAAAATTGCTTGATAAGCCAGCTGTACGAGGCTAGAGTAATCACATGAATCGACGTGAATATATTATCAACCTCGCCGCTTCTCCTGTAGGCATGGCATTAGGTGCCGTTGCTGTTTCAGTGGGCGGCTTCCTTGGAATAAGGATAGGCCCGGTCGTCGGGCTCGTGTCTGGCCTGGCGACGCTGGGCGGATTCCTGCTGATTCTTTCCATTGCGGGGGCTGGCTCCGCTCTGGCAGCTGCCGAGCAGGCGCGCCGGATCTGGGCTGCCGCCCGGCCACGACTTGATGCGGCCCGCGATGCCAGGAACAGGTTGGCAAGCCTGCGTGTGCCTGACCCCGAGATAAAGAGCCTGCTCGAACTCGTGGCAACCCGCGGTACGGTCTACCTCTCGGCCTGCGAATCCGCGCGCTCCCGTGATCCGCTTGCCGAGGACGCTCTGACAGAAAGCGTATCCATTGCCGACCTGTACCTCAAGGAACTCGATGGCGCAGCTACAGAAAAGCGCTTTGGCCTTGCCGACGCGGATCCGTTTGCTGACGTAAAAGCCCGGACCAGATCCGCGTTGCTGGCCCAGGCCGCGGTACTTGAAAAGGCTGCGATGGATCTGTCTGGCGGCCTCTCGCCTGCTGACAGGATGGAAATCAAGGAGTCACTATGACAGCGAACCGGTCGATGACGGTACAGAAGTTCGTGTCGATACAACGATCCCTGGCAACCCGCGGGAAGTTACGCTGGAAACCCAGCATCATGGTGCTCATCGTCGTGTTTGCAGCCCTCGCTGCGGGGATGGCCTCCGCGGCTCCCAATGATCTGGTCTCGGTTGAGACCACCATCATGCTCCGGCCTGATGGCAAGGCCGAGTTCTACCATGTAGTGGAATGGAACGTTACGAGCGGCGACATGAGCGGTTTCTATTACCAGGGTGAGGCCTTCAAGCCGGTCTGGAACCTGGAACGCTGCTATGCCGACCTGCCAGGCGGCGTCCGCCAGCCCCTAGTCGTCAAGGATCTGGGGGGCGGAAGATACGACGTGATACTCTCGGCGGGCAAGCGCTTTTCCGGCCGCGCCTACTACGTGATGAACTATGCGGGCGATCTTGCGCAGGCAGGCCTCGTGGGGCTTACGACCAGCGCGGACCATGGCGAGCTGGTGTATTTCGACTGGGCGCCGGTTGAGTGGGACGAAGCGCTGGAATACCGCGCCGTGCGCCTCGTCCTGCCCGTGACCGTGGCCGGCGAGAAGCTGACCGATGACGAGCGGGCTTCAATACCCATGCTCACCGAGACTTGGGTAAACGAGCAGAACCGCATCGACTATTACGGCTCGGATGGCGGTGACGGCAAGTACTATCTAACCATCCTGTTCTATCAGGATGCGCCCGGCTCCAACCAGACCCAGCGCCTGG
>JAIFMD010000081.1 GCA_020048755.1 Spirochaetota bacterium | reverse complement strand
CTGCTGGGCTGATACGTTCGCTTCATGACGATGTCTCCTCGGAATATATCCCCACGGACGGTAAACACCGCCCGAGAGCTTTTCTCGTAACCATAGCCGCCGGATTATAGACTTTCCGTATACTTTGGTCAACGCATGTAATATGATAGTTGTATCCACTTTGGGGTCTGTCCCTCTTGAAAGGAATGGTGATTATTATCGGCAAATTCGCAGAACTCTTTGACTTTTTATTGACATTATGGATATTTTAACTACAATTCAATCTTACTCTGCTTAGTATTTCAATGTTGATTCTTCTCTCTGAAGAAGAAGGTGGAGCAATGGCAAAATCACCCCGTAAAATCAGGATCTTTTCAGCACTGGAAGTCGCCAATCTATGTGGAGTTGTCAACCAGACAGCAATCAACTGGATCAGGAACGGCTATCTCAAGGCATTCATGACGCCTGGAGGACAATACCGGGTCTATCTTGAAGACCTCGTCGCCTTTCTAGAACAGCGAAACATGCGGATACCTGCTGAACTCGATGGAAGCAGTAAAAGCGATGTCGACTGGTCTTGCCTCGCCATCATCGACGACGACAAGGTGCTTAATGACATCATCAAGACCTTCTTTGAAAAGAACGATACGCCCTTCACCATATTGCAGGCCTACGATGGCTTCGAAGCTGGAGCACTCCTGACCGAGAAGCGTCCCGGGTTCGTCATCCTCGATATCGATCTGCCTGGCCTTGACGGCAACCAGATCTGCAAGCGCATCAAAACCGAACCTGTATTCGGCAAACCCTTCGTCATAACGATCACGGGACTCGATATGCCCGGGACGAAGGAGAACTCGCTGCAGGCCGGTTCCGATGCGTTCCTGCCAAAACCCCTGGACTTCGACCTGCTCGGATCCATCATGGCCGATTTTGCAGGAAAGGTTCGCTGACCATGGAAGTTAAAAATGAGAAGACGATCCTCATCGTCGAGGATGAAGACGCGATCCGGCTTACGCTCCGCGATTACCTCAGGCGCAAGGGTTATGAAGTGCTCGTCGCTTCGGATGGTGTAGGCGCTATCAAGCTCCTTCTGGACTACAGTGTCGACATCATCCTGACCGATTACCGCATGGACATCCTTGGCGGGGACTACTGGATAAAATTCCTCCGTAAGTACTGCCCTGAAAAGGAAGTGATCATAACATCGGGATTCCTCAGGCCAGATTTCGACATCCCGTACGAAGTTGTATACAAGCCATTCGATTACTCGGAACTGGAACTCAAGGTACGGACCATACTTTCAGGCAAAGCAGAAGATGCCGGAACCTAAGGAACCCCACCGCAAGGCGATACTTGCTCTGGTTCGGGGTCGTGTCCAAGGCGTTGGATTCAGGTACGAAGCCCGCTCGGTTGCGAGGTCTCTTAGCATTCTCGGATGGATCACCAATCTTCCCGATGGCGGCGTAGAAACCTATGCCGAAGGCCCGGATGTGGCAGTAGACCGGTACGTACAGTGGCTCAACCACGGCCCTCCCGGTGCCCGTGTAGATTCTTTGGATCTATCAGAACGTCTCCCCAAAGGCAAACACTCAAGTTTTACCGTCGAATAAACCTCTTGGGGACAGACCCCGTAATTATTGATTTTTAATGAAAAAGCCCGCCATTCGGCGGGCTGCGGGGTAGCGACCGACGGGAGTCGAACCCGCGTCACGAGCTTGGGAAGCTCGGGTAATACCGTTATACGACGGTCGCATTGTGAACGTTGGCGCTGAAAGCGCCTGTATTGTCTTAGGTAACCGTCGTTCATCTCTCGCTCCCTTAAGGGCGAGCGCTCACTGTACGACGGTCGCAAAAAAAACGTCGCCGAAGCGACGGTGATTATAAAAAAAAGCGCAGAGAGACTAGACTCGCGCTGGCCCATCGATAAGAGCGGGCTTGACCCGTTCTGAACGATGGACTGAAATAGGGCGGAACAGAAAACCATTCCGGAAAAACGATCGCTAACAATCGCTTGAAAAGAGTATACATATTATATGCAAAAGTGTCAACTATTGCGTCGGCGGTCCTTGTTAGCCAGGCGCATCCAGGATGTCGTAGCAACCGTCCAGCCTGTGCCGGGCACTCCCGAATAACCAGTCCACCGCATTCGTGACAAGATTGGCCCTGACTGGGTTCTCTTCTATATATTCGAGCGTCCTGAGATAATCCTTCAGGTGTTGAATTATCCTGGAATGGAACCGCTCACCCCAGAACCGGCCGCTGTTACCTATTTTGCGATTGAACCTGACGGCGAAGACACCATTTATCCACTGCATTATTCTTGAGATATCTTCATCTATTCCAGGTTCTACAGTGAGATGCACATGATTATTCATGACACAGAAAGCGTCGATCCTGAATTTATATTTGAGCTTGGCTTCTTCAACAACTTTTAAATAAAGTTCCTTGACAGCTACCTGTTCAAGTTGCATCTGTTTATAGTTTACACGCATCGTAATGTGGTACACCGCTCCTGGAAGCTTAACTCGTTTTTGCCGCATATCAAGACTACGCAGCAGAACGCACCCACACTTTCGCTTTTTCATTATTTTTTAAAAGAATAACCAAGGGGACAAACCCCGGAGTTCACTCGACGCGAACTCCGGGGTCTGTCCCCTTGGAATTTAAAAAATCAGACTGAGACGGGCTCTTTTATGACGACTTTTCCCATGATATCCGTTTCCAGAAGCTTGTAGCACTTTGTCGGGCACTTCTGCACACAAATTCCACAGGATGTGCACTTGGAGTAGTCCGTAACGGGGATGCCATTGACCATTGAAATGCACTGCTCCGGGCAGGCGCGGACGCAGGCTTCGCATTTGATGCAGCCGACCTTGCAGCTTTTCATTACGGTGGCCTTGACGACGGCGCGGTTCGAGCACACGACGACCGAACCCAGCCTGGCCCGGGGGACAGACCCCAGAATTTGTTGGGGGCATTCCTTGACGCACATGCCGCAGCCCGTGCATTTTTCGTAGTCGACGTGTGGCAGACCATCATCGCCCATATGGAGCGCGTCGAACATGCAAACCTTGGTGCAGTCGCCAAAGCCCATGCAGCCGTAGGAGCAGAGCTTGGTGCCGCCGGTTGATAGCTTCGCGGCGCGGCAGGTCGGCACGCCCACGTACTGGCCCTTGGCTGGCGCCACGTCTTTCGTACCCTGGCACAGGAGCACGGCGACGGTGTCTTCGGCAGAGGCGTTGACGCCCATCAGGGCGGCGAGCGCGTCGGAGACGGCCTTGCCACCCGGGGCGCACTTCGTTACGGGAGCGTCACCGGCTGCGACCGCTTCGGCATAGCCGTCGCAGCCGGGGTAGCCGCAGCCGCCGCAGTTGACGCCAGGCAAGGCATTGCGCACCTCGTCGATCTTCGGGTCGCGCTCTACCTTGAACTTTTCCTTGAAGAAGCCCAAGGCCGCTCCGAGGACAAAGGCAAGGATGGCGGAGAATCCGAGCGTAATCAGTACAATTGTCATGTTCGGATCCTCCTACTTGATCATTCCGGCGAAGCCCATGAAGGCGACGGTTATGAGTCCCGTCGCGACGAACAGGATCGGCGTGCCCTGCAGGAACTTGGGAACGGGGCTGGTCTTGATTCGGTCCCTGACGCCGGCGAGCAGCACCATGGCCAGCAGGTAGCCCGCCGAGACGCCGACGGCGTACACGATTGACTGGATCAGGTTGTAATTCTTCGTGATGTTGTCAAACGTGACGGCCAGGATAGCGCAGTTGGTCGTTATCAGTGGAAGGTAGATGCCCATGGCAGCGTACAGGCCCGGGACGTTCTTCTTGAGGTAGAACTCGACAAGCTGGACGAGACTGGCTATTACCAGGATGAAGACGAGTATCTGAAGGAACTCGAGGCCGAGGGGGACAAGGATGAAATGGTAGATCGGCCAGGTCGCCGCGGTGGCGAGTACCGTGACGAACGTCACGGCAAAACCCATGCCCACGGACTGGCCGACGCTGGAGGTCATGCCGACATACGAACAGAGGGCCAGAAAACGCATGAGGACCACGTTCTCGACGAGCAGGGAGGCCAGGAATATCGTGCCGAGGTTCATGCTGCCTCCTTGGCGGCGGCGCGTGCGTTCTGCGCCTTGTTGAGCCATATGTTCAGCGATATGAACAGGGCGAAGACGATGAACCCACCGGGCGGCAGGGTAAAGAACAGGATGGGCTGGAAGGCTTCGGGCATTATCTGGATGCCTGCCAGGGTTCCGGCTCCGAGCACCTCGCGGACGGCTGCTATGCCGATGAGGACCCAGGTATAACCTATGCCCATGCCTATGCCATCGAAGATGGCGTCGAGCGGCGGTTGCTTGTATGCGAACGCCTCGACACGGCCCATGATGATGCAGTTGACCACGATGAGCGGAATGAAGACGCCCATAGCCTTGGAGAGCTCGGGAAAGTAAGCCTTCATCACGAGGTCGACTATTGTGGTGAAGGCTGCGATTACGATGATGAAGATCGGGATGCGCGCATCGTTCGGTATGGCCTTGCGGAACAGCGATATAACCAGTTCGGCAAACACGTTGACGAAGGTCATCGCCAGGCCCATGCCGATGCCGTTTGCGACGCTCGAGGTAACAGCGAGGGCGGAGCACAGGCCTATCATGAGCATCAGGAGAGGATTCTCCGTGATGATGCCCTTGAGCAATATGTTGAGTAAACGCTTCACTTGACACCTCCGGCTGCATTGGCTTCGAGCCAGGCGGAACCAGCTTCGCCGGCCCGCTTCACCATGAGGGTCAGGGCCTTGCTCGTTATGGTACTGGCGGTAATGGCCGATACGTCCTTCTTGACCTCAAACGGGTCAGATACCGGCTTGCCCTTGAACTGGCCGGGAAAGGTCGTCTTGGAACTCTTGTCCACAAAGTACGTAGGACTCAGCGCATTGGCACCTAGCCCTGGCGTGTCGGACAGCATCAGGATGCGGGCTCCGGCTATGCGACGGCCAGTACCTATGCCTACCAGCATGATGGCAGCGCCGCCGTAGCTCTTGCCGTTGGCCTTGATGGCCACGCCGAGTATGTCGGCACCGCGCTTTGCCGTCCAGGCGCCTTCGAAAGCGACAGCGGCATCAGCCGAGGGAAGGGCATCCTTGATTGCCTCGAAGGTTTCGGCCTCGGGGAAGAGGTCCGTCAGCGAGGCTTCGAGTTGCTGCTGGGCAAGCCCCGCAATGGTCGGAGCCGTGACGGTGTACACGAGGGCGAGGGCGACACAGGCTGCTGCCGCATAGAGGGCGAGCGCGGTGCCGAGCCTCAGTATGTCTTTCTTCATTTTCCGGCCCCCTTGGTGGCAGGCTTGGCAACCTTGGGTGCCGGTACGAAACCGTACTTCTTCACGCGGAGCTTGTCCATGAACGGCGACAGCATGTTCATGAGGAGTATGCCGTAGGTGACGCCTTCGGGATAGCCGCCGAACCTGCGAATGATGACGGTTACGAATCCAGCGCCAGCACCGAAGAGCAACTTGCCGACAGGCGTCACCGGGCTGGAGGAATAGTCGGTGGCCATGAACACGGCACCGAACAGCAGTCCTCCTGAGAGCACGCCGAAGACGGGATCCATGCCGAAAGCCCAGGAGGAGAGGAAGGCGGTGCCGACCATCGCGACGGGAATGATGAAGGAAATGACCCGGGTAACGAGCAGGAACACGAGGCCGACCAGGATCAGCATGATGGAGCTTTCGCCGATACAGCCGGCGCGGTTGCCCACGAACAGCGTCACCAGTGTCGAACCGTAGTCCGACGCGGTGGCAAGCCCGTTCTGCAGGAAGCCCGCACCGACATCGGCTATGGAGCCACCCATCTTGACGATGTTCAACGGCGTCGCACCGGTTGTAGCATCGGACAGTCCCTTGAACGGCACATGCCAGGTGGTCATCGCGGCCGGAAAGCTCATGAGCAGTATTGCCCGCCCGATGAGCGCGGGATTGAACGGGTTGGCACCGAGCCCGCCAAAGAACTCCTTGGCCAGCACGATTGCGGCGAACGAGCCCATGGCGACCATCCACAGCGGTATTGACGGCGGTGAAATCAGGGCGACGAGCAGTCCCGTCACGACGGCCGAGAGGTCGCCGATCCTGACATCCTGCTTTGTAAGCTTGCGGAA
>JAIFMD010000088.1 GCA_020048755.1 Spirochaetota bacterium | reverse complement strand
ACGATACCGGGCGGCTGTTGTCAGACACGCTGTCCACGTACAAGCTGCCCGACGCGCATTTCATGCCCGACATGCATGTGGACTTCTTTTCGCGGCCAAACCCCAGGGTGGTGGCCAATTCAAAGGCCGTGGGCGAACCGCCGCTGATGTACGGCATCGCCGGCTACTTCGCGGTGCTGGACGCGCTCAAGGCGGCCCGCCCGGCTACGCCGTCATTCCACGACCTGCCCATGACACCGGAGAAGGCCATGCTGTTCCTGACCGGCGACCTGAAAAACAACCTGGCAAAGGAGCGCTCATGATCATCAAGAACGGACTCTGCGCGCTGCCTGGTTCTGATAGACTCGAGCGCCGCGACCTGCGCGTGACCGGCGAGACGATCAGCGGAATCGCGGAATCCTTTGAACCTGAGCCTGGCGAGGTCGTTATCGATGCGTCTGGTCTGGAACTGTTCCCCGGCGCAATAGACCCGCACGTGCACTTCGACGAACCGGGCTTTACCCACCGCGAGGATTTTTACCACGGTACCATGGCGGCGGCCCGCGGCGGCGTAACTACGGTGGTAGACATGCCGTGCACAAGCCTGCCACCTGTTACCAGCCTTGCCAAGCTCCGCGAGAAACTCGCGGTGATGGGCAAGCGCGGTGTGGTCGATTTTGCGCTGTTCGGCGGCATCTCGGGCCACCGCATAACCGAAGCGCTGGCCGGAGACATGGAAGAGCTCGCGCCGGAAGTGGTCGGCTTCAAATGCTACTTTGTATCGGGCATGGACACCTTTACCGCAGTGGACCACTGGGGTTTCGGCAAAGCCGTAGCCAAGGCAGCTGAACTGGGCCGGCCGCTGCTCCTCCATGCCGAAGACGCGGGCGTTATAAACGCGGCCACCGCCGAGATGAAGGCCCGCTCCGTCAGCGAAGGCCGGGCGGCATCCTGGGACGATTACGTCGACTCCAGGCCTGAAACGGCCGAAACCGTCGCGGTTGCCTCCGCCATTGCGCTGGCCAGAGGCAACGAGGGCACCCTGCACGTTGTCCACGTGGGTACGGCCGAGGCGGCAGAAGCCCTGGCAGCGGCCGGCTCCACCAGCGAGACCTGCCCCCACTATCTGGCGTTCTGCCGGGATGACTTTGCCGACAAGGGCTCGTCGCTCAAGACCGCGCCTCCCGTCAAGGCCAGGGGCCAGAGTGAAAAACTGTGGCGGCTTTTGGCATCCGGGGCGATAGTGTACGTTACCAGCGACCATGCGCCGGCTCCCGTCGCGGAAAAACATACGGGATCGATATGGACAGACTATGGTGGCATACCCGGCACGGGCACGCTGTTTCCATATCTCTATTCCGAGGGATTTAAAACCGGGCGATTGGGACTCAAGGCCTTCCTCAGGGCGACCAGCGGCGGCGCAGCCAGACGGTTCGGGCTGGACGGGCGAAAAGGCGCAATCAGAGTAGGTATGGATGCGGACCTTGTATGCATCGATCCACGAGGGCATTACACCGTCAAGGGAAGTGAGCTGCTGAGCAAGGGAACGATCACACCGTTTGAAGGCATGTCCCTCAGCGGTGCCATCACCCTGACTTTGGTACGAGGGAAAACGGTATGGAACGCGGCTGACGGTATAGTCGCCGAAGCAGGATACGGAAAACAACTACGATGGGGGTACCGGTGAGCAAGATAATGAAAGCACTGCCGATGAGCGAGCTGATGGCTCGAATCGTTGGCGAATGGGCCGCACGGGACGGCGCCTATGATATCCCTGGAGCTCTGGTCAGGCGGGTACTTGACATCGAGGCTCGTTCTCCTGGCTTCAAAGTCAATGGAGCGACCATAGGCCTGCCCGTTGGCCCCGCAGCCGGCCCACACACGCAGATTGCGCCCAACATCGTGGCTGCCTGGCTGGCCGGCTCCCGTGTCTTTGAACTAAAGACCGTCCAGGAGAACGACAGGCTGGACATAGAGAAGCCCTGCATCGACGCACTCGACGAAGGCCACAACGTTGAGTGGTCAACAGAGCTGTTGCTGGACGAGGCCCGTGCCGAATACCTGCGAGCCTGGATAGCGGTTCACATCCTGCGCGCGGCCCTCTCTGAAAAACCCGGCGAGCTGATGTTCAACATGTCTGTCGGCTATACGCTCGACGGCATCAAGGGCGCCAGGATGGATGCGTTCATAGAAGGCATGCGTTCCCCCGCGGAAACTCCTATCTGGGAGACCGCCCTGGCCGAAGCGAAAGTTGCGGTGGACGCTCCGTCCTTCCCGGCGGCCTTCGGAGCCGCCGGCGCTGCCCGCGCCCGTGCGGCCGTCAGAGCCATGCCGACGGCCCCGATACACTCGGTAACGCTGTCCACGATGCACGGTTGCCCCCCCGCGGAGATCGAGCGGATTGGCGCCTATTTAATAGAAGAAAAGCGCTTCGATGCGTACGTAAAACTCAATCCAACGCTCCTCGGGTACGACGAGGTACGTGGCATTCTGGACGCTACCGGCTGGCAGCGCATCATCGTCAAGCGCCCCACCTTTGAACACGACCTGCAGTTTGACGCGGCTCTGAACCTGGTGGCCTCGCTCAGGGGCAAGGCCGCGGCCAAGGGCGTCCAGTTTGGCGTCAAGCTGTCCAACACGCTGGCCAACGTCAATGACGGCGGCCGTATGCCCGGCAGCGAACGCTACATGTCCGGCCGCGCGCTGTTCCCGATAACCACCCGCCTGGCTGCAAAGCTGGCCGCGGCCATGCCCAATCCGCCCGCGTTCTCGTATTGCGGCGGTGCTAGCTCCCACAACGCGTTCGACTGCCTCGCTGCCGGCCTGGGCCCGCTGACGGTCGCTACCGACATCCTGAAGCCGGGCGGATACCTGCGCCTGGAGCCGATGGCCCGCGAGGCCGTCCGCGCCCTCGACGCGGGGGTTCCGGCCCGCCCGGATCCTGCCCGTCTCGCGGCCCTGCACGAAGCTGCCCTCAAGGACCCGGCCTACCGCGGCGACTACAAGAAGGGCGAGACGCGCATCAAGAAGAGCCTGCCGCTGACTGACTGCTTCTCCGCGCCCTGCATAGAGGCCTGTCCCGCGGGGCAGAAACCGCCGGCCTACATGAAGGCGCTCGCCGCAGGCGATGCCAAAAAGGCCCTCTCCATAGTGCTTGCCGACAATCCGCTGCCGCACATCACGGGCGTGCTCTGCGACCACCAGTGCATGTACGTCTGCTCCCGCGTGGACTACGAGGGTTCGGTGGAGATACGCGACATGAAGCTGGCCTGCGCCCGCGCTGCGACGATACCGGCAGCAAAAAAGCAGCCGATAACCGGCAAGGGCAAGGCAGCCGTGTTCGGCGCTGGTCCCGCGGGGCTGGCAGCGGCGCACTACCTGGCGCTTGAGGGCTACCCGGTGACGGTGTTCGACACCGCAACCGGTCCCGGCGGAGTACCGGCCAACGTGATACCAGCCTTCCGCATTTCACGCGAGGACATCGCCAAAGACATAGACAGGATCAAGGCGCTCGGTGCTGAGTTCAAATTCGGCCATTCCGGCACGGTAGAACTCGAAGTGCTTAAAAAGGACGGCTACGGTTCCGTCATCATGGCCACCGGCTCACCGGTGCCGCGCGAACTGGCACTGACGGGTTCAGGCATCCGCGTGGCGGACGCCCTGGAATTCCTGGCCGCGTCGCACGAGGGTAAGGGCGAGTACGACGGCTTCAAGTCGGTCGTGATCACCGGCGGCGGGAACACCGCCATGGACGCGGCCCGTGTGGCCGCGAGGCTGCCTGGCAAGCCCAAGGTAAGCATCCTGTACCGCCGCACCCTGGCGGAGATGCCCGCGGACCGCGAAGAGTTCGAAGCGGCACTGGCTGACGGCGTCAGCTACACCGAACTCTCGCTTCCCGAGAGCATGTCACCTGGTTCCGGAGGCCTCTTGCCGGTACTTCGCGTCCGCGAGATGACCCTCGGTGAGCCCGACTCATCCGGAAGGCGGGCCCCCGTGGCAACTGACCGCGTCCGCGATCTTCCCTGCGACCTCGTGATCGCGGCCGTCGGCGAGAGCCCCGACCGTGCCTTGTTCGAGGGCCTTGGCGCAAAGGTAGGCAAGGACGGTCGTCCCGTCGTCGACCCCGGCACCCTCGCGACGACAGTTCCAGGCCTGTACGCCGCAGGCGACGCGCGCCGCGGACCGGCCAGCATCATCGCCGGTGAGGCCGATGGCCGCATAGCAGCCTACGCCATCCTCAGGGCAGCCGGCATCGAACCGACCATGGAGAAACTGGCACCCAAGGCACCGGACTACGACGCGCTCTCAAGGCGCGGCGAAATGCTGGAGACCCTGCCGCGGGACCATCCCGGTTTCGTGGCCCGTGAAGCCGAGCGCTGCCTGTCCTGCGGCTCAGCCTGCCTGCGCTGCGTGGAAGTGTGCCCCAACCGGGCCAACTTCGCGCTGCCGGTGGCTCCCGGAGGAGCACTCAAGCAAGCCATCCAGATCGTGCACGTTGACGACCTGTGCAACGAGTGCGGCAACTGCGGGTTCTTCTGCCCCTGGGACGGCCGCCCGTACGAAGGCAAGCCGACCCTGTTCAGCGATGAAGCCGCGCTCCGCGCGAGCGGCAACGCAGGCTTCGCGTTTACTGGCCTGGCCGCCTCGCCCACCCTGATACTCCGCGAGGCCACCGGCAAGGACGCGCCTGTTTCTTCGCTCGCATACGCGGTCTGGACCAAGGCAGCCGCAGCGTCTGCGATGCCGGCCATCGCAAAGACCATCTTCGACTCGCACCGATATCTCATAGCGGGAGGCAAGGCATGATGATAATCGAGAACGTTCGCGTTCTCCATTTCAGTCCAGGTTCGGTTTCGGAGCCGATGGACATAGCTATCGAAGGCGGCAAGATCGCCGAGGTGGGCAAGGGCCTGGCGGCAAAGCACCCTAAAGCCGAGCGCGTGTCGCCCGGTGGCTATGTAAGTCCGGGCCTCGTGTGCTCGCACAACCACTTCTACTCGGCCTTGGCCCGGGGCCTCTCGGTCAGCATCGCGCCCAGCAAGGACTTTGCCCAGCAACTCAAGAACATGTGGTGGTTGCTGGACCGCGCCCTGGACGAGGGCATAGTACGGGCCAGCGGTCTGGCCGGAGCAGCCGACGCAGCGATGGCCGGCGTCACGTCGGTAGTGGACCACCACGCCAGCCCCGAATTCATAGAAGGCTCACTGGATGTGCTCCGCGAGGGTTTTGACACCGTGGGCCTGCGCGGCGTGCTCTGCTACGAGGCCACCGACCGAAACGGCGTGCCCGACGGGCTGGCCGGCGTCCGCGAGAACGAGCGCTTTGCCAGAAAGCTGGATGCCGAACGGAAGGCCGGCGGCACAGCACTCGTCGATGCTGCCATCGGAGCTCACGCGCCATTCACAGTCGGCGATGAGACGCTTGCGGCTCTTTCCGCAACCTGCAAGGCTACCGGACGGGGCTTGCACATACACGTGGCGGAAGATAAATTCGACGCCGTGGATTCACGTTACCGTTTTGACAAGGACATCTGCGTACGCCTTGATGACGCTGGTCTCCTCGGCCCCAAGACCATCCTGGGCCATGGCCTCTTCCTTACCCAGAGCGAAGTAGAGCTGGTCAACGAGCGCGACTGCTTCATAGCCCACAACGCCCGGTCAAACATGAACAACTGCGTGGGATACAACGACAAGATAGGCCAGTATAAAAACGCTGTCCTCGGAACTGACGGCATAGGTTCCGACATGATAGAGGAAGCCAACTTTGCCTTCTTCAAGCATCATGACGCAGGTGGCACGCGCTGGATGGACTCCTATCTCGAGATGCTCCAGAACGGCAACCGCCTGCTGGAACGCTACTTCCCCGGCAAGCGCCTGGGCAGGGTCGAGGCCGGCTACGAGGCCGACCTGACTTTCTGGGACTACGACCCGCCGACCCCGCTGGAAAGCGGCAACGTCGCCGGGCACGTCGCATTCGGCATGAGCTCGCGCATGGTCAGTTCGACCATGGTAGCGGGGAAATTCATAGTACAAGACAGGAAACCGCTCTTCGACGCCAGGGCCATTGCGGCCACAGGCAGGTCGGAGACGCGCAGATTATGGCAGCGGATGGAGGAAAGGAAATGAGCATGAACAACGGCAAGGAAATCAGGGCAAAGGCAGAGTCGTACAAGGACTGGACCGCGAAGAACCTCTCGGACATCATCAAGGTTCCCGCGATGAGCAACAAGGAGAAGGATCGCATCATGTTCCTCAAGGACATG
>JAIFMD010000223.1 GCA_020048755.1 Spirochaetota bacterium | reverse complement strand
TATCGCTGCCAGCAGCATGATGGCCAGCCACCAGCCCAAGCCGGAACCCGCGCCGAATGCCACCGACTGCAGGAAGTTGTAGCTCCTGATCTGCAGGAACAGGATGGCGCCGAGGATGGCGCAGTTGACGGTGATCAGCGGCAGGAAGATGCCCAGGCTCAGGTACAGGGCCGGGCTGGCCCGGTCTATCACCATTTCCAGAATCTGCACCACCGCGGCAATCACGACGATGAACACGATGAACGACAGGTATTCGAGGCCTAGCGGTGTTATGACATAGTACAGCACGACCCAGCTGATGGCCGCGGTTATGGTCATAACGACCGTGACGGCCATGCCGAGGCCAAAGGAGCTCTTCCAGTCCTTTGAAATCGAGATGAACGAGCACATGCCCAGGAAGTTGGAGAGGAGTATGTTGCTCGTGAATATCGATGCGAAGAACAGGGTTACGGGATTGATGAGTGGCGTCATTTCTTCGCCTCCTTTTTGGCAGTTTCACGCTTGGCCTGCTCCGTCTTGGCCCACCACATTACCATGGCGACGAAGAAGAAGGCGCTCGGTGCCATGATCATGATGGTCCAGGTGACGAAGCCCTCCGGCATCACGCGGAAACCCAGCAGGGTGCCGAAGCCAAGTATCTCCCTGATTACGGAGATGACCACCAGCACGGCCATGTAGCCCAGTCCGCTCGTCAGGCCGTCCCAGAACGACATGAGCGGCTTGTTTGCCGCCGCGTAGGCTTCAGCCCGGCCCATCAGGATGCAGTTGGTTATGATGAGCCCCACGTAGGGCCCGAGCTGCTTGGAGACGTCCGGCAGGTAGGCGCGGAGGAGTATGTCCAGCAGGATGACGTAGAACGACATCACGACGACCTGGATTATCATTCGTACCTTGCGCGGCAGCAGGTCTTTCATGGCGGACAGCGTCATGCTCGACAGGGCCGTTGCGAAGGTTACGCCCGCTGACATGATGAGCGTGTTGCGAACGTTGTTGGTCACCGCGAGCGTGGAGCAGATGCCGAGTATCTGGATGAATATGGGGTTGTTGGTCCAGAGGTTGTCCTTCAGGACCGTGAGCATCTTCGAGTTTTTCATTTGCCGCCTCCAGCCTTGATGCGCTCGAGGCCCGCGTCGATGATGGAGCCGAAGGCCTGGCTGGTCCTCGTCGCGCCTGATATGCCTTCTACCCGGCCGTTGGCCTTGTCGGCATCAGCCTTGCCCGAGGCTTCCGCGCCTGCTTTCATGATGACCTTGCCATCCGGCGCTTTCTCGCCTTCGTACTGGCCGAGGAACCACGGTTCCTCGATTCTGCCGCCGAGTCCTGGCGTTTCGAGCTGGGCAAGCACGCGTACGCCGCGCACGGTCTGGCCGTCGGGAGTTGCTGCCAGGATGATGGTTATGGTGCCCCAGAGTCCCGCGCCTGACTGCTCTACCGCGGTGTAACCGGTACCGGCTACGGTCGCCTTCCAGGACCGGTAGCCTGCGGATTTTTCTTCGGTCACTTCACTGGCATACTTCGCGGACGCATCTGCTGCATCGGCGAACGGAATTCCGAAGGCACCGAGCACGGCTGACTGGGTGGCAAACTGCTTGTTGGCCGCCACCAGCCCTTTGGTTCCCTCGTTGGCCACCGCGAGCACGACCACGAAGATGGCGCACACGATGAAGGTGAACAGGACGACATACAGCGTGGAATCCTTTTTCATTTTAACGCCTCCGTGCCGGTAGCCGCGGCTGCAAGCGCTGCCTTGCGCTTGGCCGCGTCGGTGACGATCTTGTCAAACAGGCTGGCGAAGGTGTTGCCGAGGAGCAGTGCAAAGCTTGTTCCCTCGGGGAACAGGCTGAAGGTACGGATTACTATGATGACTGCGCCTATCAGCAGACCATAGGCCCATTGTGCGGCCGGTTTCTTGGGGGCCGACACCGGGTCGGTGGCCATGAATACCGCGACGAACAGGAAGCTGCCTGCCAGAAGGCTCTGCATGGGCAATGCCTGCTTGACGCCCGCGAAGAATAGTGCAGCCGCCACGACCGCACCGCCGAGCACCGTAGACAGAATCAGCCGCCATTGCGCGGTCTTGGTGGCTATCAGGTATATCGCAGCGCCCGCTATCAGGATGATGCTCGACTCACCGATGGAGCCAGCCCTGGTGCCCAGCAGCAGTCCCAGGATCGGAACATCGCCGCCTGAACGCAGCGTTGCCAGAGCGGTAGCCCCGCTTACGGCATCGGGCCTGCCGAAGAGGCTGCCGGCCGCTGCGCCGAAATTGCCCGGCTCGAAGAACGAGCCGCCGAGCACGCCGGCGAACGAGATGTATACAAACAACCGGCCCGCTATGGCCGGGTTGAAGATGTTGCGGCCAAAACCGCCGTACACTTCCTTGGCCATGAAGATGGCAAATGCCATGCCGATTGCTACTATCCACAGCGGCGCTGCCGGTGGCATGGAGAAGGCAAACAGGGTTCCGGTGACCAGCACGGCCTCGCTCACCTTGCCTCCCTTCTTTTTCTCGAACAGGTATTCTACCAGGACGCCGACGCCCAGGCTTACAGCCAGCGTCAGGATGACCCGCGGGCCATACAGCCAGATGGCCAGGGCAGCGATCGGTGCAAGTGCGTACAGGACGCGCCGCATCATGGGTTGTTTCTGGAACACGGTAGTTCTCCTCGTGGTTATCGTTCTCTGTTACAATACATAGCAATACTTGAATGAGTCGATAGTATACGCTCTCCTGCCGACTGCCGCCAGCGGTCTTTTCAGGTACCCTTAACCAGCCTTCCGGGGCCTGTGCTATACTCTGGCCTCGACTTTCAGAAACAAGGAGACACCATGATAGACCCGCGCCTTGAACGGCTCGCAACGATCCTCGTTACCTACTCAGTAGCAGTCAAACCCGGTGACAACGTGCTCGTCCAGGATACCGGCCTTGAGCCCGCCTTCGACAAGGCCCTCGTCAAGGCCATCCATGCTGCCGGCGGCCGGGCCTTCGTATCACTGCGTGACAAGACGCTCGACCGCGCGCTGCTCAAGGATGCTCCGGCCGAGCAGGTAGAACTGCAGGCCAGGTTCGAGCAAGCCCGCATGAAGGAGATGGATTGCTTCATAGGTTTCAACGCGTGGCGCAACCTGAGTTCATGGTCAGACCTCTCCGGCCGCGAGCTTGACCTGTACAACAAGAATATATGGAAGAAAGTCCATATCGAGACGCGCCTGCCTGATACCCGCTGGGTGGTCCTGCGTTTCCCCAGCCCCGCGATGGCCCAGATGGCGTCCATGAGCGAGGAAGCCTTCGAGGACTTCTTCTTCGATGTCTGCACGATGGACTACGCACGCATGTCCAAAGCCATGGATCCACTGGTGGCATATCTGGCCAGAACCGACAAGGTGCGCATCGTCGGGCCTGGCACCGACCTGTCGTTCTCCATCAAGGGTCTGACCCCGGTCAAGTGCGACGGCACGATGAACATCCCCGACGGCGAGGTCTACACCGCCCCGGTGCGCGACTCGGTCAACGGCGTCATCAGCTACAATACGCCCAGCGAGCACGAGGGCTTTACCTATGAGGACATCCGGTTCGAGTTCAAGGACGGCAAGATTACCAAGGCTACCAGCAACGACAATGAGCGCATCAACCGCGTGCTGGATACCGACGAGGGCGCCCGCTATGTTGGCGAGTTTGCGTTTGGCGTGAACCCGTACATCACGCGCGCCATGAAGGAGACGCTGTTCGACGAGAAAATTTCCGGATCAATCCACTTCACGCCGGGCAACAGCTACGACGATTGTTTCAACGGCAACCGCTCGGCCGTCCACTGGGACCTGGTCCTGATCCAGACGCCCGGGTTTGGTGGCGGCGAGATCTACCTGGACGGCCGCCTCGTGCGCAAGGACGGCCTCTTTGTAGTACCCGAACTTGAAGGCCTCAATCCCGCGAACCTGATGTAGGGACGTGTCAAAAGGCTACTCAGTCCGCCAGGAAAGGCCTCTGTGAAAAAAAACAGCAGATCCGGTATTACGAAAACGCTCCTCGCCTTGGTTCTATGTTGCTGTTTCCCGGTGTTTGTACAGGCACAGTCTGTTGACGATTCAGTCGATACCCTGCTCCTCGCGGCTACTCCCATCGTCTATGGTGAAGAAGCCTTCCTTGCCCGGATACATGCACGCACGGGAGGACTCAGGGAGCCCGTAGGACTCGTGCTGTCGGGCGGTTCGGCCCGGGCCTTCGCCCATATCGGAGTACTCAGGCGCCTTGAAGAGGCGGGCATAGTACCGGACTTCATCGTGGCCAGTTCCATGGGCTCCATCATCGGGCTGCTCTATGCCGCGGGCCTGTCCCCGGACCAGATATTCCAGCTGGTATCGAGCACGGAGTTTGGCGGGCTGTTTGAGCCTGTACTGCCCCTGTCGGGTGGCTTTCTGGATCCCGGCCGGTTCAGAGACCTTGTCCGGCTTTATCTGGGTGACTTGCGTCTTGAGGATCTGCCTATACCCATATTGGTGTCCTGCGAAGACCTGAAAACGAAGCGCGAGATCCATCTAGCGGCAGGAGACCTGATAACGGTCATGGAAGCGGCTTATGCCTTGCCGGTGTTCTTTTCACCCGTAGCCTATGGCGAACACCTGCTCATAGACGGCGGCATAACAAACATGGTTCCGCTCGGTGTCGCCATGCAGTACGCCCGCAAGGTCATAGTGTCCAGCACCTTCTATGATGCCAAGGGCCTCAACCTCCGCAACCCGCTCGTCATACTCACTACCTCGATAGATATCGGCAAGCGCAGGGCGGGGGTCGTGGACATTCTGGACTATCCTGAGGCGGTCTGGATACGCTGCGATGTGGAATCGTTCTCGTTCATGTCCTTCGACAGGCTTGCGGAACTTGATGATCTGGGTTATCTGTCTGCCGATGTGCTGGCGGACAGGCTTGTTGCTTTGAGCAACGGCGGTGTTGACCCAGCGCTTTCGGCATTGCGTGCTGGCCACGACCTGGCCATCGAGCGTGCGGCCAGAGCCTGGCTGCCGTTCGAACGCGCCCCGTCGAAATACACCTCGCTTGCATGTACAGCCAGGCTTCGTTCCACTGCCTTTCCTGGAGACGGCTACTACCTTCGCGATACCGTGTTCCTGGGTGGCGGTCTCGCCCTGCGCTGGGGAGTACTGGATGCCGTGCTTGATGCCGGTGCCGATTGGTCTGCGTACACTGATATGTCCCTGCATCCCGCGGTCAGCTTTGCGGGTACGCTCGATGTACTCCCGTGGCTGAGGATGGAGTCGCTGCTGGCCGCTGGTTTTCCTGCCAGCATAGATGGTGGGCTTCCGCTCGTATACCAGCGCTCCGCAATCCGGGCTGCCCGGGTGTTTTCTGGTGGAAGGCTGGAGCTGACCTCCGCGCTCGAGCAGGACAGGCTTTGGCAAGAGGGACAGACCCTGTTGCTCACCAGCGGAGCGAGGCTTACGCTGGATGGTGGAGGAATCCTGACAGGGTTTTCAGCCAGCGCCATGCACCAGATGACAAGCGCACGGGGTGAACAGCTCGCCTTTGCCACTGCGGCTTTCGGGCTCCGCCTCCTGCCGGCGCTCGCACTGCGTACGGCCGGCCTGGTGCGGGTAGCGCTTGAAGAGGGGGGCAAGGCGCCGCTATACCAGTCTGATCCACTGTCTGTTGCCGAGCCTTCCCGCCTTGATGCCGTGGGGGGGATTCTGTATGGCGTGTCGCTGTCGGCGGGCTGGGAGCCGGGTCGGCTGGCCATCTCGTTTGCCGAAGTGATGGTAATGCGCAGGATTTCGCTGGCTCTGTACGGTGACTCCGGCTGGGCCGGCGACGGAGCCAGTCCCGATTCGCTCGTGGTGGGCGCACGGCTTGGCTTCGATCTGGCGCTCATGGGGCTCAAGACGACCCGCTTCCTCGCTGAAGCCGGCCGCGACCTGTATTCGGGGGCGTTTATTGCCAGGCTGTTCCTGATACCCGCATCAGGACGCTGAAAAACCGGTGGCAGTGCTTCCTGATCTGATGAAATTTGCTATATTACAAAAGAACGATGACCTGTTCCGGGAGGAGCCCACGTGTTGCGTTACCTGTTTTCAGCCTTGCTGAGCGTTTCTACCCTCGGTCTGTTCTGCCGCCACGACGGCGTCCGGGGCGGCCTCCGGGTATGTGGCGTCGCGTACGGTCATACGCATCGAGGAACTGGACGAGTCAGGGCTCGTCACGTCGTATGAAGAAGCTGTAACGAAGCTCGACTGGACAAAATCTGAACCTGAAGCCGTGGTGGTGAGCGCCATGAAAAACGGCAAGGATGTTACCGAGGACTGGCGCAAGCGGTACGCGAAAATGGCGAAGGACAAGGCAAAAGCAAAGGCCGACGGCACTTCCGGTGCATCAGGAAGCGGAGGTCCTCCGGGCGGCTTTGATGCCACGCCCTTCGACCCCAAATACTCCAAAGTTGTAACCCGCGGTGAACCCAGGATGGCTGGAACCGGCATTGAGGTTCCTTACGTCATTACTACCGATAGCGGTCCTGTCGAGGGCGTTGCGAGTTTCTCGGGTTCCGGAGTCGCACTCGGGGCTGTCCAGCGCTGGAGCAAGCCGCCCGTGTTCGTTTCGGCCATGAACTCGAAACTGCGGTACGCCTATCAGGACGCTGCGCTCCTGGTTTCGAGCATGCAGATTGAAGGCGAAGCATCCGTTCTTTTCATTAAGCGCCGGTTCAGGATGAGTTTCGAGTTTTCAGACTGGCGGAAATCGTCCCGCTAGCGGTAGCGGTCGGCAGTAGGGGTCAGATCCGTCCGAGTTGTACGGGTCCCTTGACGACGACGCAGGCATAGACGAACAGTTCGAGTATCACCTTCTCGTTGGCCTGCCCCATCGCCCTCAGACGGGCATCGGTTTCAACGCCAAACGCAACGAGCCGCTCGCAGGTGTTCCTGGGCCAGCGGCGTCGGGCCTGGTCGTAGCTTGCCAGTGCCGTGCGTCTGGTAATCCTGAGCGACCTGGCAGCCTGTTCGTAGGGCGTGCTTTCAGCCAGCGCCGTATGCAGAGCAGAAAGCCGCCTGAAACTCCACAGCAGGCCCGCCATCAGCCCCACGCCAGAACCGTCGCGGTCAGACAGTATGGCTTGGAGGGTTTCCAGGGCTTGTTCAAAGCTGCCGCCTGCCATCTTGTCCCAGAGGCTGAACGCGTCCTCGGCACGGTTGTGCGCGATATAGCGTTCCACGTCTTCTTCGCCTATGGCTGACCCGCGGGGAAAGAACAGAGCCAGCCTCGAGCACTCGGTCCTGAGCGCTTCCGTGTTGTTCTCAACGAGGTCCAGTATAGCCTCTACGGCTCCATCGTCGGCCTTCACACCCTGGGAAGCAAAATAGTCGCGTATCCAGCGGCCTGATTCCTGGGCAGAAAGTTCCCAGAACACCTTTTTGGCATCTTTGGACAGAGCGGCTTCTATGGTCTTGTCTACGCTTATCCCGTCGGCGACGAGTACCAGAACGGTCGTCCCGGCTGGATGTCTGGCGTATTCGACGAGGGCCTGCACGTCGGCCTTGGCCTTGATCTGGTCGGCACCGAGGTACTGCACAAACTTGCCCGGAGAGAACAGCGAGCCGTTCATGAGCAGGTCGAGGAGTACTGAAACAGGGGTTTCGTGGGCGTAGAGCCGGTGCTCTTCGGGCTCACCCTTCCACTCGGTGGCACAACGGGTCTTCAGTTGCCGGATAAAATCGTTGCGGCGACCCAGTTCAGGACCGCCGACTGCGAAGATGGCTTCCACCGGCGACCTAGTACGT
>JAIFMD010000188.1 GCA_020048755.1 Spirochaetota bacterium | reverse complement strand
CCATGGAGAGCCTGACGGGTTTTTCAATCATCCACGGTACCGGTGAAGGTGTCCTGCAGCAAGGTGTCAAGGAAACGCTGGCACGGTATCCTGGTATCAAGGATTTTCACTATGCCCGCCCTGAAGAGGGCGGTCACGGCAAGACCATAGTCGTTTTTGGCTGAACCAGCCTGTTCAGGAATCAGGAATCAGGGATCAGTCTGCAGTTCAGTATGATCCAAGGTCAGCCCACTCCACTCCTTCTCCGTCTGGTATGTACCGCGCGGCACTGCGGCCCCTGACGACCGGCAGGTAGCGTGGCTCGAGGCCGGGCCTCAGCACTTTTTCTGTCCGCAGGATGACCAGGTTGTCCTCGCTGAAGCGTTCACCGCGCTCGATGGGTCGCCTGGCGTGTATCGAGCGGTTGGTCCTGCTGTAGTTGGCGGCCTCGCTGGGGGCCAGTCGCTTGCGGCCGTCACCCAGCACGGCTTCTATCCTGGTGGCCCCGTACTCGTTTTTCAGCGCGTTGATTGCCGCGCTTGCCCCAAGTTCCTCAACCAGCTGCGAGGTACGGCGCACCGCCGCAGCCATGCGTAAAAAATCACCGGGAGGCAGTGCGATGGGGTCATCCAGGCCATCGCCGGTCCGCGAGAGGCAGATGTGTTTCTCGACAATGCATGCGCCGCAGGCCGTAGCGACCGACGGGACGACGAGCGGATCCGTCGAGTGGTCAGAGACACCTGTCGGAACTCCGAACAGCATTGACAAAGCCTCAAGCACGCGCAGATTATAATCGGCCTCGGGCGCAGGGTAGGCGGTTACGCAGTGCAGGAGTGCGGCAGGGGTGCCGGCACGAGTGAAGGAATCCAGCGCAGCCTCTATGTCTGCGAGTCTCGAGACGCCGCTCGAGAGGATGGTCGGCAATCCATAGGAAGCTACTTCGTCGATCAGTTGGGCGTGGTTCAATTCAGGGCTGGCAATCTTCATGGCCCTTACACCGATATCCCGCAATTCTCGGGCACTCCTTGGTCCGAATGGCGTGCAGAGGTAAAGAGCCCCGAGTGATTCTACCCGCGCCTTGAGCCGTGCCATAAAATCAGGACCGGATTCGAGAGCCCTGAAGGTGTCGTACAACGGAGTAAGCCCGCCAGGAAGAGGGACGAGTCCGGTAGCAGGATGGATTATCTCGTCGGCATATACATGCTGGAATTTGACACAATCAGCCCCGGATTCGATTGCAGCAGCTATTAGTTCGGCAGCCTTTGCCTCATCCCCGCCATGTCCTGTACCAATTTCAGCAATGATCAACACTCTGGAGCTTCCATAAGTTTTTGCATCGATGCTGAATCCAGGCTTGTTCATGGCACCTCCGTTTCGTGCAGTGTATGCTATTCCACTCGACAATACACTTCGTATACTATAGAATCAGACACATCGACCGCAATCGAGGAGATCCATTATGAAGCACTTGTTCTGCGATGTCTGCAAGAAAGAAGTTTTAGACCCTATCCCTTCGAGGACCTTTTTCCATGTTCGAGAATTCGATCTCTGCGAAGCTTGCCGCGATGACCTGGAATCAGCCGTGAAAAACACGGTCCGGATGAAGAAGCCATTCGACTTCATGTGGTATGACAAACTCCGTGTCGACCTGATACAGGAAGGCATCAAGAAAAACAAGATCGTGCTCGCCAAAACGCATTCCTGAACACCCGGAATTCAGTTTGAAACCCCTGTTGTTATGACGGGGGTTTTTTAGTCTGTAAAAATCTCGTTTCGGGTTCCTTTGTCGTTTTCTACGGTTTCTGAGATTATTACGCTATCCAGCCCAATCGTTGACAGTAAATCGTACCTTATGGTAACATTCGACCCGAAAAATATGAACGGACGCCCCGCTTCCAGGGCGATTGCCATCCAACGCGCAACAACAAAGCGCGAGGCCTTCACAGGAATTGCGAAACGTCGATACGTTCTAAACCGCGTATGCTACTCGGCAAGGAGTCACAATGTCAGGACATAGTAAATGGGCGACGATCAAGCATAAAAAGGGAGCAGCCGACGCCAAGCGCGGCCAGATCTTTACCAAGCTGATCAAGGAAATTTCAATCGCGGCCCGCATGGGCGGCGGTGATGCTGACTCCAACGCGCGCCTCCGGACAGCCATCCTCAAGGCCCGCGGCGCGAACATGCCCAAGGACAACATCGACAGGGCCATCAAGAAGGGCACGGGAGAACTCGGCGACGCGATATATGAAGAACTCGTCTACGAGGCGTATGCCCCCGGCGGCATTGCCATCCTCATAGAAGTGCTGACAGACAACAAGAACCGTGCCGCTGCTGAAGTGCGCAACATACTCACCCGTTCGGGCGGTTCCCTGGCTACTTCCAACGCCGTACTAAGGCTTTTTACCCGGCAGGGCGTCATATCCCTCGATGGCGAAAAGTATGCCGAAGACAAGGTGATGGAGCTTGCCCTTGAAGGCGGAGCAGACGACATCGTCAACGAAGACGGTGAGATTGTCGTGTATACCACCCCTGAAGCCTTCGAAGCCGTGCTCAACGCCATTACCGCGGGCGGCATGGAAACCGATGGTGCCGAGATATCCATGATTCCGGAATCTTACGTTGCGGCTGACAAGGATGCCGGTGCCAAGATCCAGAAACTCATAGACAAGCTAGAAGAAAGCGACGACGTACAGAACGTCTACCACAACGCGGAACTCCCCGAACAAGACGAGGAATAAGCGTGGTGCGCGGACAGCACATCGTCCGCGTCCTCGGCATAGATCCCGGCCTCGCAGCCGTTGGATGGGGCGTCGTCGATATTGACGGCGCCCGAGTCGTTTATAGAGGGCACGGCTGCTTCAATACCAAGGCTGGCGAGGACGTGGCCGATCGTCTGGCCTTCATCAGGGATTCGCTGGCCGCGGTCATAGCGGAATACCTGCCGACGGAAGCAGCGATGGAGTCACTGTTTTTCTCGCGCAACGTGACCAGCGCCCTCGGTGTAGCCGAAGCCCGCGGTGTGATAAGGCTCGTCTGCAAGGATGCGGGATTGTCGATGCGTGAATACGGTCCCATGGACGTCAAGAAAGCCGCGACTGGCTCTGGACGCTCGGGCAAGGAAGAGGTTCAGACCTTCGTAAAACTCGTACTTGGCCTCTCGGCAATCCCGAAACCGGATCATGCTGCCGACGCACTGGCGGTAGCCATCTGCCATTGCCAGGGACGGGCCGTGCGCTCCGCCTTGGTTGATGCAGCCCGCTCAGGCCGTCTATAATCCAGACATGTTCAACGCAGTACGAGGAAC
The DNA here is from genome assembly GCA_020048755.1 of Spirochaetota bacterium. Lineage (GTDB taxonomy): Bacteria > Spirochaetota > Spirochaetia > Treponematales > UBA12059 > SZUA-370. The sequence continues at coordinate 29,656 of JAIFMD010000188.1, read as the reverse complement.
GCTCTGCTACAAGGGCGCCGATATCATACGGATAGACAACCAGGGTGTGGAGTGGGAATTCTCCGTCCCCGCCCGCTCGGTGGATTCATTCGGCCGCCTGGGTGATGAGGCCCGGGTACTGGCCTGGCTCCTGCACCGTGACGACCAGATGCGGCTGTATGGATTTGTCAGCGAAGCGGAGCGCTCGGTATTCATTGAGCTCATGAGTGTTGATGGCATCGGTCCCAAGGCTGCCCTCAAGATACTCGGGGGCATAGGTGCAGCTGAACTCGAAACGGCACTCGAGTCAGAAGATCTTGCCAGACTCGAGTCGATTCCCGGTCTGGGTAAAAAAACCGCACAAAAACTTGTATTCACCCTCAAAGGCAAGTTGCCCTCGAGGATGGCGGCCCAGGCAGCCATCCAGGCAGGCCCGCATGACGACATAGTCCGGGCCCTTGTCGATATGGGCTACGACAAACGTAAAGTCGTTGACGCGGTGACAAGGGTTGATGCGGACCTGTCCTCCAGCCTGCCAGAGCGTGAGCGTGAACTGTTCCGTCGCACCATTGTGGAGCTGAGCGCATCATGAGTGCACGTGAACCGGAAGCCGGAATGGTCTCCGCGTCCTTCAATCCGGTAGAGGATGAGCGGGAAAACGCGCTGCGGCCCAAGCGGCTTTCTGAATTCCTCGGACAGACTTCAATCAAAGCCAACCTTTCGGTATTTATAGAAGCCGCCCTGAAACGGGGCGAAGCTCTTGACCATGTGTTCCTGATGGGGCCACCGGGGCTCGGCAAGACGACGCTCGCGGGCATCCTCTCCCATGAGCTTGGAGTCGACTTCAAGGTGACCAGCGCTCCCGCGCTTGAAAAGCCCAAGGATCTGGCAGGTATTCTTACCACTCTGGCACCGAAATCCATTTTCTTCATAGACGAAATTCACCGCCTGAAGCCCGCCATCGAGGAAATGCTGTACATGGCCATGGAGGATGGCGAACTTGATTTCATCATAGGCCAGGGGCCCGCTGCCAGAACGCTGCGCATTCCCTTGCCGCCGTTCACGCTCGTAGGGGCAACAACGCGGGCCGGCATGGTGGGCAGCCCGCTGGTCAGCCGTTTCGGCATCAACGTCAGGCTGGGCTTCTATGAAAAAGCCGACACCATGGCAATACTCCGTCGGTCCGCGGGCATACTCGGCACCACGGTGGATGACGATGCGGCTGACCGGCTTGCCGATGCCAGTCGTGGTACGCCGCGCGTGGCCAACCGGCTCCTCCGCAGGATGCGCGACTTTGCCCAGGTGGGCGGTTCGGAAACAATCAGCGCAAAGGTTGTGGAAAACGGACTGGCGCGGCTCGAGGTTGACCATTACGGCCTCGAGCGCCATGACCGCGACGTGCTCGCCGCCATCATAGAGAAATTCGGCGGAGGCCCGGTCGGCGCCGAGACCCTGGCCGTATCAACAAGCGAGAGCATCGAAACGCTCGAGGATTACCTGGAGCCCTTCCTCATACAGTCGGGCTTCATCATGCGTACGCCGCGCGGCCGGGTGGCAACGCCGCTGGCCTACGAGCATCTTGGATACAGGAAAAACCATGCTGACGACGGATTTCAGTTTTAACCTTCCCGAAGAGCTCATCGCGCAGCATCCCGCATCAGAGCGTGGATCCTCGCGTCTACTGGTGCTTGACCGGCAGAGCGGCGAGGTGAGCCACTCGAGTGTACGCGAATTGATCTCGTACGTACCGGCCGGAACCGTGATGGTGTTCAACGACTCCAGAGTCAGGCGCGCCAGGCTTTTTGCGACGACAGCCGGAGGCGGCAAGGTCGAGGTGCTGCTCCTCAGGCGCGAGGGTGATTTGCTGTGGGCTGCACTGACCACGAGGATGGCAAAGCTCGTGCCCGGCAAGCGGGTAACGCTGCCAGAAGGCCTGGATGCGGAAGTTATAGAATCAAGGCCCGACGAACGGCTGTTCAGGTTCTCCCGCGAAATAGACGACGACTACCTGGAGCGCAACGGCCACCTGCCCTTGCCACCCTACATCCGCCGCGCCGATGTTCCCGCTGATGCAGAGCGTTATCAGACCGTGTATGCACGAGAGCACGGTTCCGCAGCGGCCCCGACAGCCGGCCTGCATTTTACACCGGAATTACTGGATGCCCTGCGCGCAGCCGGGGTAGACATACATTTTGTAACCCTGCATGTCGGTCTGGGCACGTTCCTGCCAGTGCGTGCAGAATCTATAGAAGATCACCGCATGCACTTCGAGGAGTATACGGTTCCCGAGGAGACTGCGAATGCAGTCAATACAGCGAAACGGGATGGCCGGCCAGTGCTGGCTGTAGGAACCACCAGCGTGCGGACGCTGGAGAGCGCCTGGACCTCTGATGGCCTTCAGAGCGGTCCCGGTGCGACAAACATTTTCATCTACCCCGGTTATCCGTTCAAAGTAGTAGACGCGATGTTCACCAACTTCCATACGCCGGAGTCGACGCTCCTGATGCTGGTTTCGGCCTTCGCCGGCCGTGAGCACATCCTTGCCGCATACAAAGAAGCGGTGCGTGAACGCTACCGGTTCTTCTCCTATGGCGATGCCATGTTGATACGCTAGGCGGATGGGATGACAAGACGCATCGATGTGCCCAGGGACCTTAAAGACTTCGCCGAGGTGTTCAAGGCTGCCGGATATTCCTGTTACTTCGTCGGTGGTGCAGTGCGCGACCGGTTGCTCGGCCTCTCGGCAAGCGACTGGGATGCGGCCACCGACGCCAGGCCGGAGGACGTAAAGAAACTCTTCAAATCAGTCATACCTACCGGCATACAGCATGGCACCGTAACAGTGCACTGGCGGGGCGGTTCAATTGAGACTACGACCTTTCGCGTCGACGGGGAATACAAGGACGGCCGCCGGCCTGTATCGGTCTGCTTTACCTCAGACCTGCTAGAGGACCTGTCACGCCGAGATTTCACCATCAACGGTATGGCTGTAGATCCGGCTACCGGCGAGATTGTCGACCCCAATGGCGGTCTCGAGGATCTTGCGGCTGGCCTCATCAAGGCCATAGGCGATCCGGTGGCACGGTTCGAAGAAGACGGCCTCAGGCCGCTCCGGGCAGTCAGGTTCGCAGCTCGCTTTGGTTTCAGCATAGACCCTGCTACCCTGGCCGCCATACCGGCTACCGTGGAACGTTTCAGGCTGGTGTCCGCTGAACGCATCCGGGACGAATTTACCAGGATACTGGTATCCAGTCGGGCCGGCGAGGGGCTGTTACGGCTCGACGAAGCCGGCCTGCTCACGGAATTCCTTCCCGAGCTGACTGCATGCAAGGATGTAGGGCAGGGTGGTCCACACTGTTATGATGTCTTCCGGCATCAGGTGGCGGCATGCGAAGCAGCCCCCGCTGACTTGGTGCTGCGCCTGGCTGCCCTGCTCCACGACATCGGAAAGCCAACCAAGCGCACGGAAGCCGGCGATGGTTCGCTGACATTCTACGGCCACGACCTGGAATCGGCCAGACTGGCTGAAAAAGCCCTCAGGCGCCTCAAATACCCCAATGCCATAATCGACGAGGTCGTCACCCTCGTGAAACACCACATGTTTGATTACGCGGAAGACTGGACTGATGCCGCTGTCCGGCGGTTTGTAGCCAGGGTTGGCATCGAGCATGTAAAGCCGCTGGCCATCCTGAGGCTCGCCGACACAACCGGACTGGGTCATGGCCCGGCCGATCCGCGTTCGGTTATGCCTTTGATAGACAGGGTAGAGGAACTCAGGGCCAAGGATCAGGCTTTCGGGATAAAAGACCTGGCGATACGCGGTAACGATCTGGCTGCGATAGGCTGGCCCAAGGGGCCGTCGATGGGCAGGGCGCTGGCGGAATTGCTGGAGGCCGTCCTGGACGATCCCGAACTCAACACCAGGGAAAAGCTGCTTGAAATAGCCGGGCACATTAAAGAAAAGCATGGCGTACGCTGAGCGCCCTGAAAAAGCCAGGATGCCTGCTGCCTACAGTCGCTTCATTGAAACGAGCCGCTCCGCCTCGGTTCCACCGGCCGCGATGATTGCGTTGTAGGCTATCGCCGCGGAAGCCTGCTCGGCATCCTTCTTCGTTTTGCCTGAAGCCGGCCCATAGGTCACGCCGAACAGTGAACAGCAGATCCAGTAGGTCTTGTCGTGGTCGGGCCCCGTCTTCTTTTCAAGCTCGTATACCGGATAGCAACGGTGCCATTTCTGGGCGTATTCCTGGAGCAGGGTCTTGTAATCCTTGCGGTGACGGTCTGTCAGGACCTTTTCTATTTCAGGGTTGACGAGTGAAAGCACGAGTTCCTGGGCCTTCTCGAAGCCCGAATCAAGGTAGGCCGCACCAAAGACAGCCTCGAGGGCGTCTGCCAGGATGGCCTTCTTGTTCCTGCCTCCGGATCGTTCCTCGCCCTTGCCAACCATCAGCAACGCGTCCATGCCCAATTCTGCCGCGAGTTCTGAAAGTGTGTCTTCAGAGACAACAAAGCTTTTTATGCGTGCAAGATCTCCCTCGGTCTTGTCACCGAGAGCCTTGAATAGGCGGGCTGCCGTAGCCATGCCAAGCACCGCATCACCGAGGAATTCCAGCCGTTCGTTGTTTCCCAGGGAACGTGGATCTTCGTTGACGTAGGAGCGGTGCGTCAGGGCACGGTTGAGTAGTGTTTGATCCTTGAAGCGGAAGCGTAGGGAACGCTGAAAGGCCGCGAGCGCCTCCAGCCGTTGCCGACTTATATCGGCGTAACGGAAGGACACGTCCACGGCCTCAAAGACAGTACACGCGAGCGCGAACGGGCACGAAGCCCGTCCGGCAGCGTCATACCTGTGACTTTATGAATTCGTACGCGTCCCGGACGGTCTCGAATTCATTAGCCTTTTCATCTGGAATGCGGATTTTCAGTTCTTCTTCGATGCCGTAAACAAGCTCGTACGTGTCGAGGCTGTCGGCGCCGAGGTCCTGCCTGAAGCTGGCATCGAGGGTTATCTTTGATTCCTCGACTTCGAGCTTGTCGGCGATGATCTTCTTGATCTTCTCATACAATTCGTCCATAGCGAATCTCCTTTACGCGTTGGTCTCGGGGGTGAAAACCTGCCTGCCGCGATAGAAGCCGCACTTCGGGCAAACCCTATGGAACAATACTGCGTTACCGCAATTTCCACAGGATACGATCGTTCGAAGTATTACATCTGGGTACAGCCATACTATAACCTCATTCCCACAATAAATTGCCTGTAACGGATACCGGCGCACAATAACGAAATGCATACCTTTTGTCAAGACTACGTAGTTGTCCTACTCAGGATTCTTTCTTTAACCTGAAACGTTCCATGGCTTTGGCCACTACGGGTGGTACCATGCCACTGACATCGCCACCAAATGATGCAAGTTCCTTGATGGCGCTGGAGCGGAGCACAAAGAATTGCTGGTCGGTCGGCATGAAGAGTGTTTCCACCTCGGGGCCGACCCCCTTGTTCAGAATGGACAGTTCGAATTCATATGAGAAATCCTGAACGCTCCTGACACCGCGCAGCAAGACGCGGCAGGCATGTTGCCGTGCAAACTCCACGATCAGCGTGTCGCACACGTGCACTTCGACGTTGGGCCAGGGCGCTACTATTTCTTTCATGAACGCGACACGTTCTTCGGTGTCAAAGAGATAGTGCTTGTCACGGTTTACGGCAATGACGACGAGGACGCGCTCGAAAATAGTGCGGGCCCTCTCGATGACATTGAGGTGACCGTAGGTTGGGGGATCAAATGATCCGGGGAAAACAGCCTTGACCATGCCGGAACCATAAACTGCCCCCAGCGGGGCGTCAAGGTATCTCGTTCTTTATTGATCTCTGGCCAGTCCGCGCGACACCGTGTATCATTCTGAACCATGAGACTCTTACGATTATCCATTTTGGGCGGTTTTTCGAGTGTCCTCCTTGCACTTGCCCTGCCCAATGAACTTTTTGGCTGGGGAAATCCCGCGCTCGGCCTCATCGCGCTGGCTCCTCTGTTTGTCGCGCTTGCTTCGACACGCTCCTTCAGGGAGGCCTTCCTTGTCGGTGCGATTTTCGGGGGACTTGCGCACGGACTATCAAGTTATTGGTTGTGGTTTTTCAAGGATTTCAGATTCTGGACCCTCGGCACTTCGTCCGCAGCCTATATGGTAGTCTACGGCTGCATGGGCATGTACCTCCGCGGCGCACTCAAGCGGACTGGAATTGCAAGGACGCTCGTATTTGCCATGGCCTGGGCCGTAATCGAGTGGGGCAAGTCTTCGGGGTTCCTTGGCTATCCCTGGGGGCTTGTAGCATACAGCTGGAATACCGTGCTGCCCGCCACCCAGATAGCGGAATCCACGGGCGTCTATGGCTTGTCTTTTGCACTGGCATTCGTTTCGGCAGCACTGGGAGAAATACTTGCACCACCACCGGGGCGTATCCGTGCTCCATGGGACAAAGCTGCTGAACGACCGATGCGTGGACGACTGCGTTTCCTGCTGCCCGCACGTCCAGTTTATGCAGGCAACAGGTTTCTTGCTTCAGGGCACCTCGTTGTTTCCGCGGTACTGTTGCTGGCTATAACCGGGTACGGCCTCATTGCACTGGACAAGGTCAGGACACCCCGCGGCTTCGTCGATGCGGTCATGGTTCAGCAGAATGTCGATTCTTGGCTTGGTTCTGAATCAGAAAACCTCGGGGTTTCCATAGCCCTGGCCAGGAAGGCAATAGCAGGATCTGCCATTGCCCCGGACATAGTTCTGTTCAGCGAGACGACCCTCAGGCGCCCATGGAACGGTTTCGAGCGTTTCTACGCCAAAACACCTCTCAAGGATCCTCTGGCCGGGTTCATCTCCGAAAGTGGTGCCTACCTTTTTACAGGGGCTCCGGAAATTCTGGATTATGAGACTTATGAAGCTACGAATTCTGTCATCCTGATTAACCCACAGGGCAAACAGACTGGAACGTATGCCAAGATTCACCCTGTGCCGTTTGCGGAGGCCATCCCGTTCTGGGAATACGATCCATTCAGGAAATTCATACAGGATGTCGTCGGGCTGGAATCCGGCTGGGTGATGGGGACGGAGCGTGTCATCTTCGAGTTGCCAACGAAAAACGCCGGAATAGTAAAATTCTCCGCGCCAATCTGCTTCGAGGATGCCGTGTCTACCCTGTGCCGGGAGTTTGTGCAAAAAGGCGCTGAAATACTGGTCAACCTGACCAATGATTCGTGGTCCAAGACTGAATCAGCCGAGATACAGCACTTCGTCGCGGCCCGTTTCAGATCCATAGAACTCCGGCGCACCCTTGTGCGGTCGACCAACGGAGGTGTATCGACCATCGTTGGCCCGGACGGACGCATCCTCGAGATACTGCCACTATTCCAGGCTACATCCAGAATGGTAAGGATACCAGTCCATGTCGATGAAACCACCCCATATCTGATGTACGGTGACTGGTTTGCTTTTTTTCTGGCCTGTATTCTGGCGTCGTTGGCTATTATACTTTTTATTGACGACTCAACCTCGAAGAAGGAGCTGGCATGAGCCTCCACAAGTACCTTTCCGGAGAGTTTTACGAGATCCAGCCATATAGAAGTGATCCACCCCAGGATGCGCTGGCCTTTACCGGTTCTCCCCGCAAACATCCATATGACGATGAGAAGATTATCCTGATAGTCGAACCACAGAGCGGAGAATCGGCAATCTATGAGTTCAGGGCAGCCGATGTGGCTGGTGCCCAGGATCTGCCGAGCCCGGTTACCGAGGCTGGTGAGAGTTACCGTATCGTGCGCCTGTGGGTCCGCCGCGGGTCCGTGGGGATACGCTACGAGCCTTTTGAGGTGGAATCCCCGCTCCGGTTCCTCAACGAGCCCCATGCCCTCAAGGAGAAGGTGCTCGGCCGGCACCGGAGCTGATACCATGCCTCGATCCGGCCCTCCCGAGGCTCGATACTACGATAAAGCCATGGATGGCACAGTCTCGTGCAGGCTTTGCCACCACCGTTGCCGTATCCTGCCAGGTTCATCGGGTGCCTGCAGGGTCCGACGCAACGATGGGGGGCGGCTCGTGCTGCCGTTCTACGGCCTCGCGAGCGCACTTTCTGTCGATCCCATAGAGAAGAAACCACTGTACCATTTCCTGCCGGGCAGCAGCTCGTATTCGATAGGCTATGTCGGTTGCAACCTCCATTGCCCCTTTTGCCAGAATTACAGCATTTCCCAGTCCACCGAAGCCCACCTCACACCTGTCAATCCAGCCATGCTGGTACAGGAGGCCAGGACGGCGGGCTGTCCGTCAATCGCGCACACGTACTCGGAGCCGGTGGTCCATGCTGAATTCGTCGAGGCCTGCATGAAGGCGGCAAGGGCAGCCGGCCTTGCCAATGTGCTGGTGACCAATGGCTGTGCAGCACCCGATGCTGCTGTCTCGCTGCTGTCACTCTGCGATGCCGTCAATATCGACCTCAAATCCTGGGACGAGGCTTTCTACCGTTCGGAACTCGGTGGCGATCTGGAAACGGTCAAGGCTTTCATAGCAGAAGCGTTCCGTTCCGGTGTCCACGTGGAGGCAACTACGCTGGTCATTCCTGGAAAGAACGACGAAACCAGCCATATAGACGGAATTGCCGGCTTCCTCGCCGCGCTGTCGCCTGACATACCGCTCCATGTGTCGTCCTACAGGCCGATGTACCGCTACACGATACCGGCTACTCCCGCGGCGACCATCCATAGACTCGTCAAGGCAGCCAGGCGCCGCTTGCGGTACGTCTACGCCGGCAACATTGCCGGGGAGCGGTCCATCACTGAATGCCGGTCCTGCGGGGCGGTACTGGTAGCCAGACACGTGTATGCTGTCGATGCTGGCGGGCTGAGTGGTTCCCGTTGTTCATCGTGCGGTTCTGAAAGTCCAATTATCAACCGCTGCAAATAATCTTTCAGAAATCCTCTTGACATTTATTTTCGGTTTTGGCATTGTACGTCTCGTCAAGCGGCACGGTGGGTGTAGCTCAGCGGTAGAGTCCCAGAATGTGGATCTGGATGTCGCGGGTTCGAACCCCGTCACTCACCCTAGCTTATCGGCCGGCGTGAGACCGATCGGCGACGGGCGTTCGTAGCTCAGCTGGATAGAGCGACGGACTTCGAATCCGTAGGTCGGGGGTTCGACTCCCTCCGGACGCAGTTCTGTTTTGTGTTTTTGTTGATTACCAGGGCCGTTAGCTCAGCTGGTAGAGCAGCAGACTCTTAATCTGCGGGTCGCAGGTTCGATCCCTGCACGGCTCAATGAGACAAAGTTCGCGGGCAACTGCGAAACAAAGTCTGACCTTGACAGGGTTTGCCGATTTCAGTTATGGTTCGGTGCCTTTATGGATCCGAGCGAGAGTGGTGGAATTGGCAGACACGCCAGACTTAGGATCTGGTGCCTTGCGGCGTGAGGGTTCAAGTCCCTAATAGCTCAGTGGTAGAGCGCCACCTTGCCAAGGTGGATGTCGCGGGTCCGACTCCCGTTTCCCGCTCGATGCGAAGGCGGTCCGGAGAAAACCCGGATCGCCTTTTTTTTTGTTGATAACGCCTCCGATACCCTCATCGTATCCGGGGCGCTTTCCGTATACGCAAGTTTGTGGTTCCGCGAGGAACCGCCATCGAGAAGGGGTAGACACGTGGTCGTTACAAAGAACTTCGAAAAACTCGAGCATTCAGCCGTCAAACTCACCGTAACCGTAGGCAAGGACGATGTCCGCGCCGCGTACGAGGCAATTGTCAGGGATTATTCAAAGAATGTCCGCATAGACGGTTTCCGCAAGGGCAAGGTTCCGGCGACCATCCTGGAGCGCAAGTTTGGCTCCCAGCTCAAGCTCGACGCCATGGGCCGTGTAATGGACGAGGCTGTAGAGAAGGCCCTCGAGGGAGAAACCCTTGTTCCGCTCTCGTACGCGCAACCCTCGCTGGATGGAGAGCCTCGTTTCGAACTCGATTCCGACTTTTCCTTCTCTGTTTCCTATGACGTCTTCCCCGAGGTTGTTGCTGGTTCTCTCGATGGTGAGGAAATCGAACTGCCCCAGGTCGCGGTAGCGAAAGCCGATGAAGAACGGGAGATGGACGAGATCCGGGAGCGCAACGCCATTGTCATGGACAAGGACGACAAGTCGGCCGCAAAGAAAGGCGACATTGCCACTGTCGACTATTCGGAACTCGATGCTTCCGGCGCCCTTCTGGAAGGTTCTGAACGCCAGGACTTTGTCTTTGAAATTGGCACGGGCCACAACCTCTACAAGTTCGATGATGAAGTACTGGGCATGAAGAAGGGTGACGAAAAAATCTTTGACAAGACGTTCCCCGCCGACTTTGAATACGCTGAATTTGCCGGCCTCACCAAGAAAATCAAGGTAAAGCTGTCCAAGCTCAAGGAAAAGAAGCTACCGGCTCTGGATGATGAACTGGCCCAGGATGTATCGGAGAAATTCAAGACTCTGGACGACCTCAAGGCCGACATAAAGACAAAGCTCGAGAAACGTCTTGAAGACCGCCTCCGCACCCTCCGCGAGAAGGCCATCATCGATGTGCTCGTCGAAAAATCCACAGTTGATATCCCCGCCTCGATGATAGCCGCAGAACTCGAGATGCGCCTCCGCAACCTCATGCAGCGCATGGGTATCGAGAACGAGGAAAAACTCACGCAGATCGTCAGCATGAGCGGCCGGTCGATAGACCAGCTTCGTGAAGAATGGCGCCCCGAAGCTGAAAAGGCCATCAAGACCCGCCTCGTTATGGACAAGCTCGTCGAGGAAGGCAAATATGAGGCCTCGGATGACGATATCGCGGCAGAGTATGCCAAGATGGCTTCCGACTCCAGCCTCTCGGCTGAAGAAGTCAAGGCGGAATACGAACGACGTGGCATGATCGATTACCTCAAGGACAGGGTCAAGGAAGACAAGCTCCTCGCCGATCTTGAGAAAAAGGTCAAGACGAAGAAGGGCAAGAAGGTCGCCTTCGTGGACTTGTTCAAGGAAAATGAGTAATCTTGTCCGCGAGGTACAACATGATCGAGAAGATGCATAACCTCGTCCCGGTTGTCATTGAGCAAACCGGCATTGGCGAGCGTTCCTACGATATTTATTCACGGTTGCTCAAAGACCGTATTGTATTCGTCGATGGCGAGATAAACGACCTTACGGCCGACCTCGTTGTTGCACAACTTCTTTTCCTCGCGTCTCAGGATGCGGAGAAAGACATCGACCTGTACATCAACTCTCCTGGTGGTGCCGTTACCGCAGGACTGGCAATTTACGACACGATGCAGATAGTCCAGCCGGACATTAAAACAATCTGTGTGGGACAAGCTTCCAGCATGGGCGCTCTTCTCCTTGCGGGAGGCGCTGCCGGCAAACGCATGGCACTGCCAAGTTCCCGCATCTTGATACACCAGCCCTGGGGTGGTGTGCAGGGACAGGCCTCCGACATCAGCATCCAGGCACGCGAGATAATCAGGATGAAGCGCATGACGGTAGAATATTTCGCACGTCATACGGGTAAATCCATCGAGCGCGTGTCACAGGATATGGAGCGCGACTTCTTCATGTCAGCCCAGGAGGCTGTGGAGTACGGTCTGGTGGATACGATACTCGAACGGAGGAAGCATGGCCCGGTCGAAAGCAAGTAAGACCACCGAGGGCGAAGATTCCCACGAGTGTTCATTCTGCGGTAAATCCGCTGAATTCGCCAAGAGACTTATCGCTGGTCCGGGTGTCTATATCTGCGACGAGTGCATCCAGGTCTGCAACCGCATACTTTCCGAAGACGAAAGCGCCGCGTCAGGAGACTTCTCCACTGACGTGCCCAAGCCCAGGGAGATCAAGGAATACCTGGATCAGTACGTCATTGGACAGGATTATGCCAAAAAAGTTCTCTCGGTAGCCGTATACAACCACTACAAGCGCATAGCCAATTCCCGCACGCTGACTGACGGCATCGAACTTGAAAAATCAAATGTCCTGCTCCTTGGTCCTACGGGTACAGGCAAGACACTGCTGGCGCGAACCCTGGCCAAGAAACTGAATGTGCCCTTCGCCATAGCCGATGCAACCACACTGACCGAAGCCGGATATGTAGGGGAGGACGTTGAAAACATCCTCCTCAAGCTTATCCAGAACGCGGGCGGAAACGTCGCGCTGGCTGAAAAAGGCATCATCTACATCGACGAGATTGACAAGATTGCCCGCAAGACCCAGAACGTATCGATTACCCGAGACGTTTCCGGAGAAGGCGTCCAGCAGGCCCTGCTCAAGATCATTGAGGGCACAGTTGCCAATGTTCCGCCCCAGGGTGGTCGCAAGCATCCCCAGCAGGAATATATCCGCATCGACACCACCAACATACTGTTCATCTGTGGTGGCGCCTTCGTCGGTCTGGACAAGACAATCGAGTCGAGGGTAGCCAAAGCAGCCCTCGGTTTCGGTGCCGAAATACAGTCCAGGACCAAGATTGGCCTGCGTGAACTATTCGCCAACATTCACCCGGATGATCTGGTCAAGTTTGGCATGATTCCCGAGTTTATCGGCCGTCTGCCCATACAGGTCGCGCTTGACAACCTCGAGGCGGCAGACCTAAAGCGCATCATCACGGAACCCAAGAACGCAATCCTCAAGCAGTACCAGGAAAGCTTCAAACTCGATGGCGCAGACCTCGTGTTCTCACCTGAAGCCATAGATGCTATTGCGGAGCAGGCCATAACACGGAATACCGGTGCACGTGGCCTTCGTTCCATAGTCGAGAATCTGCTCGTAGATGTGATGTTTGACCTGCCCAGCGATTCAGAAAGCAAGCGAGTCGTTGTTACCCGCGATACGGTCGTCTCAAAACATCCGCCCATCGTGGAAGGCCTGAAGAAGAGCGCATGAGCATTCTGGATTCCTTGCGCCCCAAGGGGGACGCTGTGGAAATTCCGCTTGTCTATGTAAGGGACGCGGTCGTATTCCCGCATACGATCGCTCCCGTGCTCGCCGCCACGAAATTCTGCATAACCGCATCCGAAGTAGCCGGCAAGGCTGACAAACAGATTTTTATATCCCTTCTCAAGAATATTCCTCCGGACGGTGCCAACGACATAGACGTGCAGGAAATAGGCACGGTCTCGCATGTGCTGCAATCAATCAAGCTTGCCGACGGTTCTGTGCGCCTGCTCGTAGAAGGGCAACGACGGGCAAGGCTCCGTCGCACGGTCTTCCGCAAGGAATACCTGGGAGCCATCGTAGATCTGCTGCCGGATGATGAGCAGATGCTGCCGGACGACAAGGAATTCAGTGCCCTGGTACAGATCGTGCGACGTGATTTTGCCAACTATGCAGAACTGGTAAAGAAGATACCCACCGAAGTGCTCCATGCCGTGCAACGCGCCGAGGATCCACACAAGCTCTGTGATACCGTCGCCAATGCCATGGGGCTTAAAATTGAGCGCAAGCAGGATCTCCTGTCCGTAGTTCCGGTCAGGGAAAGGCTCGAAGCTACCGCCCAGACCCTGTCTCAGGATATAGAACTGCTTTCAATCCAGAAGCGCATCTCACAGAAAGTCCGCGCCAGGATGGACAAGACGCAGAAAGATTATTTCCTGCAGGAGCAACTCAAGGAAATAAACAAGGAACTTGGTCGCGAAGATGACGAGAACGAGTTCGCTGAACTGCTCGGCAGGATAGAATCAAAGAATCCCCCGCAGGAAGTCCTGGACAAGGCAAAAAAAGAACTGGCCCGCCTCGCCAAACTGCAACCCCTGTCGCCAGAGGCAGGTGTTATCCGCGGGTATTGCGAATGGCTCGCCGATCTACCCTGGTCTGCCAGAACAGCAGAAGCAAAGGACCTCGCCGCTGCAAAACTCGCTTTGGATGAAGACCATTATGGCATGAAGAAGGTCAAGGAGCGCATACTCGAGTTCATAGCCGTAAGGCAGCTCAATAGTTCGCTCAAGGGGCCGATACTGTGCCTGGTAGGTCCTCCGGGGACCGGCAAGACCAGCCTCGGCCGATCCATTGCCCGCGCGCTGAACAGGGATTTCGTGCGCATGAGTCTTGGCGGGGTGCGCGACGAGGCAGAGATACGCGGCCACAGGAAGACCTATGTTGGCGCTTTGCCAGGTAAAATCGTGCAGAGCATGCGAAAAGCCGGTTCTACCAATCCGGTGTTCCTTCTGGACGAGATAGACAAGATGTCCAGCGATTTCAGGGGCGATCCTGCCAGCGCCCTCCTCGAGGTACTGGATCCAGAGCAGAACGCGACGTTCGTCGATCATTACCTTGAATTACCCTGCGACCTCTCCGGTGTCATGTTCGTGACCACTGCCAACGGGGTGCAGTCGATACCCTACGCACTTCTTGACCGCATGGAACTCATAGAGATTCCTGGCTACAGCGAATACGAGAAACTTGAGATTGCAAAACACTTTATTGTTCCAAAACAGATAACTGAAAATGGCCTGGGCGGTTCCGGCTTAAGGATCAGGGACGACGCCATCCTTGAAATAATCAGGCACTACACTATGGAATCCGGCGTACGCTCCCTTGAGCGCCAGATTGCCCATGTAATTCGCAAGACAGCGGAGCAGGCTGTAAACGCGGGGTACGCCACAGGTGAAAAACCAATAAACGAGTTCAAGCGGATCATAGGTGCGGCCTCGCTGCAGAAGCTGATAGGCAAGCGTCGGCATGAGAATGACCTTGTATTCTCCGAGCCTGGTCCAGGACTGGCCTGCGGGCTGGCCTGGACTGAAATGGGCGGCACGGTGTTGCCGGTCGAGGCTTCCGGATTTGAGGGTGAAGGCGAACTTATACTGACGGGCAACCTCGGTGATGTGATGAAGGAAAGTGCACGGGCCGCTCTTACCTACCTGCGCGCCCACGCAGCCGACTACGGGCTGGCGACAAAGAATTTCTCCGGACGCACCATGCATATCCATGTGCCTGAAGGAGCCATTCCCAAGGACGGCCCATCCGCAGGAATTACACTCGCGGCCGCAATCGCATCTGCCCTGACGGTGCGCCCCTTGTCACCTGGCTGGGCAATGACCGGGGAGATAACCCTGACGGGTAGAATACTGGCGATCGGTGGCGTAAAGGAAAAAATTCTGGCCGCGCACCGGAACAAGATCTACAAGGTGCTGTTGCCTGAAGCCAACCGCAAAGACCTTGATGACATCCCGACGGAAGTTTCCACGGCGATGGAGTTCAGGTTTACATCTACGATAGCCGATGCCTTTTCGATACTGCTTCCGGATGCCAGACCCGTCATGAATCCTATTAAACCTGGCAGAAAAAAAACGGTAAAAACACCATGAGAGGCGATGCTGTAAATCTTACGAGAGCCATGCTCGCGAGGCTTTCGGCCACGACGGCCTTGATAGCTGTGGTCTGCTTTCTAGTTTTCTTCACAGGTAACACCGGCTCCCTGTCTGGCCGTGCCATAGCCGTAGCTTCATACGGTATGGGAGCTTCCGGGCTCGCGGCTTGCATGTTTGCAATTGCCACGCTTGTCACGGCAATAGTGGCACCGATAGCCGGTGCGCGCTTTTCAGCGTCGTCACTCGCGATTGCCATAACTTCAGGCCTGCTCGGCATTGCGGCCATCCTGGGCTCGGGAATCTCCGGGGCCATCTCGCAGGGGCTTGCCTTCTAGTCACGGCCAAGTCTGGATGACAAAAAATACTAAGGAGCCCCCAGCCGTCGGGACATGGCAAGTTTGATGTCTTTCTGCGCACTCACGGATAATTCTTTCAGGGTCATGATGAATTGAGGCAGTGAGTCACCAGCCACACGGGTCAGCCAGTCTTCATACAGGGCAAGATCTTCCTCATACAGCCTGTACATATCGATGAAAGCGTTGTTGATTGCGGCCATGTCGAAGCTGCGGTAGCTCTCAGAGGCGAACCGTGTCTCTGCTACGGCTTTGTAGGCGGCGGCGCGCAAGCTTAGTATCGACGCCTTTTCCGTTAGTTTTGCTTCTTTGGTCATGTAAGCATCGAGGTACACCGCATCAAGCAGGGACGCTGTTTCCTTGAGGAATGCGATGAAGGACTCCCCATCTGAATTCCTGGCACGTCTGCTTGCCAGCTGGTCTGATTGAGGCCCGTAGCGTTCTTCAAGATATCGTTCTGCCCCTTTGCGGCCAACGAATGTAGCGAATTCTTCATTGAACTGTTCGGCCCCCTTGATGAAGAGCGTAGCATGGGCCGATTCGTGGATGATGAGCTCCGCTATGACATCTTCACTATATTCGACCATAAACGAATAGAGCGGGTCAGTAAAATAACCGAGTGAACTGAACGCCTCGACGGGACGCACTATCACATCAAGACCCGATTTTTTTAGTTTGGTGGCTTCCTTCTGCGCGTCTTTTTTTTCGTAAAAGCCTTTGTACGGCAAATTCCCCAATACGGGATAACGCCAGTAATGCCGTTCAAAGGAATCCGAGGCGCAAGCCGATACCACGTCAGCTACGTAGTCTTTATCCAGGGTCACATAGCGCGTATAATTTTTAGTAGGCGCGAGGCCGATGCTGGTGATTGAAAAGTCCCTGACCCGGTCTGCTGTTTCAAATAAGGTCAGGGATGCGTCTGAAACGTCTGGCCCCGACCGTACCTTGTCTACCGGTTGCGCCCTCGCACGTTCCAGAAGGAAGTAACTGGCTTGCTTTGCATACCAGCAGGACGAGAGGCTCAGGGCAAGCAGGATTACAATGGCTGCATACAAAATGATGCGTGCTGAAGACAGGTTCATTGTCGGATTGTACCATGGAAAAGCATCCGCACAAGCCTTTGCGCTTGCACCTGAGACGATACGGCGTATAGACTCGCGACCATGAAACGAACCTACGGAATTTCTTCTACCAGCCGCTATGAGGCCCTACTGTTCATCACCGCCGCCATCTGGGGCACGGGTTTCGTAGCCCAGCGGCTTGGAATGCAGAATCTCGGGCCTTTTTCATATAATGCCGCACGTTTCATCGTTGGCTCCCTGGTACTCGTGCCGGTGCTGTTGTTCAGGAGAGTTACAAGTGCACAGGTAAAGGCAGCCCTGCCTTCCGGGCTGGCTGCTGGTACGGTACTGGCGGTAGCGGCCGGATTTCAGCAATCGGGGCTTTTGTATACGACGGCGGGCAAGGCCGGGTTCATTACAGGCCTGTATGTCGTGCTCGTGCCGATCGCCGCCATGCTGCTCGGTCGAAGGACGCCGATCCGCACCTGGATAGGCGCAGCCAGCGCTCTGGGAGGGCTCTACATCCTCTCGTTCTCTTCGATTGCTGGTATCAACCGGGGTGACCTGCTCGTGCTTGTGAGCGCGTTTTTCTGGACCATCCACATCCTCGTTTTGGACCGCTGGGCCTCGAAGGTTGATCCACTGGTATTAGCCTGCATACAGTTTGCCGTATGTTCGGCCCTGTGCTGGCTTGGAGCATTCACAACCGAGGTTCCGGTGCCTGCCGATTTCATATCCGGAGCATTGCCCATACTCTACGGTGGAATTTTCAGCATAGGCATAGCTTACACCTTGCAGGCTGTAGCGCAAAGCAAGGCGCATCCTGCAAGGGCTGCCATAATCATGTCACTTGAATCCGCTTTTGCAGTCATTGCCGGTTATGTATTCCTTGCCGAGAGGCTTGGGGTACGCGAACTCACTGGTTGCGCTCTGATGCTCTCTGGAATGTTTGTCGCCCAGTGGCCCGCTGGACCGGGAGTGCTTGTCAAACGCCGACACGCGGCGGTATCGTCTGTGCATGATAACGACGATACCCCTACTGCATGACAATCATAACCATGTAAGCCTGTACGCTGCTTTCTCGTCCTGCATCGATATCTCGAGGCTTGGTCCTGAAGAAGCATGGAATCTGCTCGGTAGCCTTCCCAAGGAAAGACTGACTGTTGTAAGAGGCTGGAAGTCTTTTGAACTACCCCTTGCCGGTGAGGCACTGGCCTCCCTGCCTCCCTTGCTGCTCATCAATTTCAGCCTGCACGGATTTGCCGTCAGCGACGCGGGGCTTCCGTTTGTTGAGCAGGCTGTTCCTCAGGTTGCAGCCAACAGGAACAACCAGATCTGGTGTGAAGCTCATGTGCCGGCTATATTTGCCGCTTATTGCGGCCTTGCCGGCATCGACGAAGGCAAGCTCGTTTCCTACATTGACGCGATGGTTCCGCTCGGTATTGGTTCCAGCGACGAGATGACCGTACCGACACAAGGAGCACTGGACCGGTGCCTGTCCTCGGCGTATGCGGAGCGGCTGAAGCTCTGGGTAGCGCCGGAGCTGTATGAAAAAGTTGACAAGCCGAGGCGGGCTGCAGTTGCTGGCGTCAAGCTATTCCTCGATGGAGCCATTGGAGCCAGGAGCGCAGCAATACAAGGCCCCTGGATAGGGCCAGGGACCGCGATGTTTACCTACACTGATGAGGCACTTCTTGAACTGCTGGTTACAATTGGCGGGTGGAATACAGGCATCGCCCTGCACGCGATAGGCGAACTTGCGATTGGCCAGGCATTGACAGCACTGGAACACGCACATACTCGTGGTGCCCGCTTCAGGCAGATACGACTGGAGCATCTGCAGTTCATTGACAGGGACCAGGCCCGCAGGGCGAAACAACTCGGGGCCATACTGTCGATGCAACCGAATTTTTCAAGCGATTCCAGGGATTACTCAGACCGCCTGCCAGAATCCTACCTGCGCAGGAACAATCCGTTCAGGATGCTCATAGATGAAGCCGGTTTCGAGCCTGGAATAGACCTGGTCTTTGGATCAGATGGAATGCCCGACGGGATTGCGTATGCGGCAACCGCCTCGTTGTTTCCCGCGCATCCTGTGCAGCACCTGTCACTCGCTGAGCTGGTAACGGGCTATGGACCCGCCCGCGGAGTGTCGGGAACAGTGACACTGGAAATAGACGAAGATACGGGGCGTGTAACCGTCATCGGTGTGAAGCAGGACGATCAAGTTCCCCGAAAACCGTCGCGGTAAACCTGAAAAGACTCGCTCCGGCTGCCATGTAGGCACCACCTTCAAGGCCCGCCTTGGCGCACAACTGTTCCAGCAGTTCATGCCTGTCCCAGCCTTGCTCGACCGCCACCTGTGGCAGGAATACGCCCGAATGATACCCCCTGGTCAGATAGACCCCGTGCTCACCGGAAACCACGTCTTCGGGGGAGCAGGGTTCAAAGGGTGACAACACGGATATCTCGATGTCGATGCCGGCCAGTTCATCCTTGTTCAATGCCGGGAAACGTGGATCCTCGAACGCAGCGGCCAGAGCCATGTCCCGGATGGTCGTCCGGAGCGGAAGCCCTGAACTCATCCGGCCTATGCATCCGCGCAGCAGCCTTCGGCCATCAGGCGAAGTCTTGTGGAGGGTTACGAATGCTCCATAGTGTTCTTCAGCTACAGGTCCGTATGCTGGCCAGCTGGGTTGTCGTGCCTGGATTCTGGATACTATGGCTTCACGTGCGGTCAGGAGCAGGGAAGTCTCGTCTGCGGAGTGCAGGACGAGGCTCATGATGCTGCTCCCGGGTACCAGGCGGCGGCGGCATAATTGACGACACGATCGGACGATATCCCCGCATGGTAGCGCGAATCCATGCGCTCGAAGAGTTCAAAACGGGCACCGATCATCGCATCCATGGCCATGGCCGACGCGATAGCCGTCGAGCCCGCGAAATCACGCTGCGCGGCCAGATCCCGCCAGCTCATTACCTGCATGAGCTGGACCAGTTCGTCGGAACGTCTGCTCGCGTCTCCTGCGACCAGAGAAGCGGCAAGGTTGGATGAGATGACGATTAAGGTCCTGTCAAGATCGTCGCCAAACACCATGTCTATGGCACGGGCGAGGCTTGATGCTACCGTAGCGTTACCGCAGACGAGTACCGGTACCAGCAAGGCATCCGGAAACAGGGTGTGCATGAACGGCAACTGCACCTCGATGGCGTGGCTCTCGAAATGGGGGCCATCATTGCTTGAGAACAGGGTGCTGCATGATTCCAGGTCGGCACATGCACCTGTATCCACCTGCACATCACCCAGGGGAGTCTGGAACGCGGCAGATTCAGGAAGGTAGGCTCCGGATTCATCAGGCCGGCGGAGCGGCGCGATGATTACGACGGTGTCAACCCGGCTACCGGCAGTAGCGTTCCAGGCCGCGGCTTGTACATCACAGGTATACTCGAAGGCAGCGTGCGGCGATAGAATAGCGACTGGCCGACCTGATGCTGCAGCCTTCATCGAACCGGAGGCCTTGATCAAGGCTTCATCTATCCTGTTTCTGAGTCTTGTCTGATCGTCAGGATAGAAAATACCCGCGACTATTGCCTCGCGTATCCTGCGGTTTACTCCGTATGATCCCATGAAGTACAGTATAGTTGCATGCTATCAATGCATTCCAGAGCAAACTGAACTAGTGGAGTTTTTATGCGAGTCATCGTTGCAGACGACGAACCCAATATGCTGAGTTCTGTAGGTGCCTTCCTGAAATCGGAATCCATAGAAGCGATCCTGTCTCCGGATGGGGCCAAAGCCAGAACCCTGCTGTCAGAAGAATCCTTCGATGCGGCGGTTCTCGACATCCGTATGCCCGGACTCGATGGAATTTCCCTGCTGCGCTGGATCAAGGATGAGGGGCTGGCCCTGCCTGTCATCATGATGAGCGCACATGGAGATGTGAGGGACGCGGTCGAGGCCATGCGGCTCGGGGCCACTGATTATCTCGTCAAACCGTTTGATCCGGACGAACTGGCAATCAGGCTGA
Source organism: Spirochaetota bacterium (assembly GCA_020048755.1). GTDB lineage: Bacteria > Spirochaetota > Spirochaetia > Treponematales > UBA12059 > SZUA-370. The sequence goes on along the minus strand of JAIFMD010000188.1, from coordinate 8,899 downwards.
AAAAAGCGGTGAGGGACAGACGCCTGTCCGCGGACCATGAAGTATCCAGGCGGCCGTCACAGGCCCACGTGCGCATGGTCGGTGAAAGCGCAGCTGTCAAGGAAGCCCTGCGCCTCATAGACAGGGCCGGCCCGACTCCCTCTACGGTCCTGATTACGGGGGAAAGCGGCACAGGCAAAGAAGTGGCGGCCCGGCTTGTCCATGACCGTTCAGGACGTCAGGGGGCTTTTGTCGCTGTGAACCTTGGCGCTGTTCCAGAAAACCTGCTCGAGAGCGAGCTGTTCGGCTATGAAAAAGGTGCGTTTACCGGCGCTGTCGAACGCAAACTCGGGTTGTTTGAACTTGCCGACGGAGGCACACTGTTCCTGGACGAGATAGGAGAAATGCCTGCACACATGCAGGTAAAGATCCTGCGGGCCATACAGGAGCGCAAGGTGATGCGGCTCGGCGGTTCACAGGGTGTTCCGGTAGATGCCCGCATCGTCGCCGCTACCAACAGGAACCTTGAAGCCATGGTGACCGAAGGTACCTTCAGGGAAGACCTGTACTATCGCGTCAACGTTGTCAGGATACACCTGCCGCCGCTCCGTGAACGGCCGGGAGACGCTGTTGCCCTTGCGTTGCATTTCGTGGATTCGCTCGCGCCGACTCTGGGTCGCAAGGGTGTCAAACTTGCCGGGGATGCGCTGGAACTCATCTCGTCGTACCCGTTCCCGGGGAATGTCCGGGAGCTTTCAAATGCTGTCGAGCGTGCATTGATCCTCGCCGATGGTGACGAACTGAGGGCACGGGACTTCCAGCTTGGTGCCGGGAGGCTATCCCCGGACACAAAAGCATCAGGCCCCGCCGGTGTACCTGACTTCAAGACTCAGACCTTCCTGACCGCGGACGGAATGCCACGGTCAATCGCGGAGATTGAAAAGCTGGCTATCCTGGCCGCACTCGAGCGCAACGAGGGCAAGCGCGAGGCTACCGCAACGGAACTGGGCATCACCAGACGGACGCTCCTCAACAAGCTCAATGAATATGGTTACGCCGACTGAACATTTGCAGGGATTCAGCTGTCGGTGAGCAGGCTGCACCTGCCGGCTGGAACCTCGTAGCTGGTTATGGTACCTGCGGCAGGGGCGGTTTCCCTGTCGAACCGCAGGGTGAACAATTCTCCGCCTGAATCCATCAGGCAATCGACGGCGTCCCCGGCAAAATCAGCCCGCAGACACACAGCACTGAACTTGCCGTAGCTGGCTCCGGATGCAGCCGCAGCGTCTGAAGCATGTGGCCTTGCCGCTGAACGCTCAAAGAACACATACGTGTTTTCAGGCCGGAACCCAGGATCCTGTATTGCCAGGCCAGCCAGAGGAAATTCCCCCGCGGCCGTGCATGCAGTCAGGACGCCGAGACGCTCCTCAAGGCGCAACACCGGCAGGCAAGGACCGCTCCCCATGAAGCGGGCTACCTTTACGCAGGCAGGTTCAGACCATACCGTGCGCGGAGGGTTGCACTGGAGTACGCGCCCTGAATCCATTATGGCAAGGGAATCCCCGATGGCCATGGCTTCCTCAAGGTCGTGGGTAACGTAGACGGCAGTGAAGCCCAACCTGCGCTGTTCCTCTACGATATCCGAGCGGAGGCGCTTGCGGAGCGCTGCATCCAGCGACGAGAGCGGTTCGTCGAAGAGTACCACCGATGGTTCAATCGCCAGTGTCCTGGCCAATGCTACGCGTTGCCGCTCGCCACCCGAGAGTTCATGCGGCTTCCTGTGCTCGAATCCCGAAAGATCGACTGCGGCGAGCAACCTCGAGATCCTCTCCGCAAGATCGGCTCGTCCCAGGTGAAGGCGACGGAGTCCGTAGGCCACATTCCCTGCCACATCGAGGTGTGGAAACAGCGCATGATCCTGGAATACCATGCCGATCCCGCGGGTATGCGGCTCGGCGGCCGTTACATCCCGGCCACCTACGATGACGTTGCCTGAATCGGGTTTGATCAGGCCTGCAACCATCCTGAGCAGCGTACTCTTGCCGCAACCTGAAGGCCCCGCGACCGCGAGTATCGTGCCGGCTTCTGCCACAAGCGAGGCGCTGACAGTCATGTCCGGCCAGCTTTTTACAAGATCCCTGAGTTCAAGCGAGACCATCGCGGGCATCCTTCCAGAAGAATATGAAGCCGGTGGCTACAGCCAGCAACACGGCTGCGGCGCAGGCCTCGTTGAGGCGGTACGACCCCGCGAGCCGGTACAGGAGCAAGGCCAGCGTCTCGAAGCCGCTCACGGGAGCGGCAATGATGGCGTTCGCGTCGCCTGCGCTCATCGCGAAGGCCAGTGCAAAACCAGACGCTATTGAAGGTGCCGCCATAGGTAGTCGTACCCGCAAGGTGGCTCCCAGGCGTGATGATCCGAGCGACCGTGCCGCTTCCACATAGCGCTCGTCCGAGAGTCCTACCGATGACTGTATGGCCCTGAGCGCAAACGGGTAGGCTGACACGGCCTGCACGGCGGCCAACGCGAATACGGAGGGTGTGCCGAGCACTGCATTCCAGCCGTACACCAATACTACGCTCGAGATGCCCAGCGGCAAAAGTGGCAGTATTTTTGCCATCAGGCTGGATCCGGTCCGCTTCATGCCCACTGAAAAAGCAAAACCCGTAGCTGCGGCAAGCGCGGCACTGGAAAGACCCAGCACCAGGGTATTAAGCACTGCCGCCCCGAAACCCCGTCTTGCAAACAGCGAGGTGTAGTTGCCGAATCCAAATGTAAAAGCGCCACGGGCAGCCGTTCTCATCGTCAAGGATTCCACTACTATGGAGGCGAGCGGACCGATGAAGCAGACAAGTATGAAGGCTCCATAGAGGAGCGCCAGAAAAACGCCCCTGGAGTTCCTGAAGCCAGACGGAGCCGAGCGTTCGGCTTCCCGCCGGTCGGCGGCAGCCCGGCGTTCGAACATGCTGTACGCATACAAAACCAGCATCGCAACGACGGTCTCGACCAGCGCAAATGCACTTGCCAGAGGCCTGTCAAACTCGAAGCGTGCAGCCCGGTACAGCTCGACCTCAGGTGTTCCGACACCGGGGCCACCGAACAGCAGCACGATGACGAAACTGTAGAAGCACATCAGGAACACCAGTGACATCGCGGCACCGAAGGCCGGCAGTATCGACGGCAGTGTTACCGTCAGGAACACGCGCCTCTCGGATGCGCCGAGGAGCCGGGCTGCATCCTCATGCCGTCTGGGAGCGGTGGCCCACGCATCCCCGACGAACCTCATCACAACCGGGAAGTTGTAAAAACCGTGTGCCAGTACCACCCCGGAAAACGAGTACAGGAACTGTAGCGGGGGCTCGGTCAGGCCAAATGCGGCCATCAGTGCCCGGTTCAGGAAGCCTTGCCGACCGTAGTACAGCACAAAACCTATGGCTATGATCAGGGGCGGCACGCAGAACGGCACGGCAGACAAGGCCGACAGGATTTTTTTACCGGGGAACTGCCGCCTGGCCAGCAGAAAGGCTCCCGGAATGCCTACGAGCGCCGCCAGTACCGCACTGGCGGCCGCCTGGGCAATTCCATAGCCAAAGGAACGTACAAACCGTGGCTCCGAGAAGGCGCGCACCAGATTGCTGAACATGCCTCCATCAAACAGGGGAGAGAAGGCCGCCGCCAGCGGGACGAGGAGGAGCAAGCCGAACGCCGGGAACAGTACGGCGCCGGGACGGACCCCCAGCCTGCGCAGTGGGGCCTTCATGGGCATCAAGGCGCCTGCAGTGCGTCCAGGGCGACCTTGACCGCCGCATCGAGCCCTGAACCGCTGGCGGGCAGCATTCTCTCGGGTTCCGGTGCGGCTGAGTAACTGGCCGGCAATTCGATTCCGGGCAGCACCGGGTACATCCAGTTAGTCAAAGGCAGCACCTCCTGGAACTCCCTCGTCAGCATGAAGTCTATGAAGGCTTCAGCCGCTTTCCTGTGCCGTGCCTTGGCGACGATGCCTGCGCCTTCTATCTGCACGGGATGCCCCTCCGGAAACTCGAGCGCCCGGTATCGTCCCGCTGTCTCGTATTCTGCATGATAGGCCGCGCTTGTCGTGTAAGAAATTACCAGAGGCGCTTCTCCCGAGGTAAAGAGGCCGTAACCAGTGTCCCAGCCGGGAGACATTGTCAGGATAGAAGGCTTGAGCCGCTTCCAGTAATCCGCAAGGCCATCGCCATACTCCGCCGCGGTCCAGGCAACGAAACCGAGGCCCGGTGTGGAGGTGCGTGGATCCATGAGGATCAGCTTCCGGGCATATTCAGGCTTGGTCAGGTCTTCAAGTGAAGCAGGCGGGTTGGCGAGCTTCTCAGAATCCCAGATGATGGCAAAACTGCTCCAGTCGTAGGGCGTGATCCGCCATTCGGAATCGAGCACGAGGTTTGGTTGAAGCACTTCACTGTTTTTTGGTTTGTACGCCGAAAGGACACCAGCGGCCAGCGCTTTGGGCAATAGATTTCCGTCGATTCCGATGAGCAGGTCAGCGACAGGTGCCTTTTTCTCATCGATGGCACGCGCGAGCACCTGGCCCGCATCTCCGGGGACGACGAGTTCAACCTTGATGCCTGTGGCTTTTTCGAAAGCTGGTATGACAATTGGAGCGGGGCCCCATTCACTGGCAAACGAGTCGTAGGCGTAGATGACGAGCTGGGCGTCGTTTTTCTGGACGCATGAAGTAGTGAGGGCAACGAGCGCGGTGAACAAAACCGCTAGCCCTTCCCTGGTTGAAACGGGACGAGTGTGCATAAGTACTCCCTCCGCCGGCATTATCCGGATCAGGTTCCTCGGGTCTGTTCTCAGACGGCTGCGATTCCCAGGGAACCGCGCCGACACCCCGCAAGAGGAAGATACGTCTGCACACACCCGAGGGTCAAGCCGTAAGGCTCAACCAGGCTGTACCGACAGCGAGTGTCAAAAGTGTTATAGGCACTCCGGCTTTCAGATAATCCCAGAATCCCAGTCTTGCGCCACGGGTAGCGGCACCCTCTGCGACTATGAGGTTGGCTACCGAACCGAGCAGGGTAAGGTTGCCAGCAAAGGTACTCGCCATCGCGAGTATGAGCCATGCGCTGGCCGGGTCGGCGGCTCCAGCAGCCAGCGGTGACAACACCATCACGGCAGGTACGTTGGAAACGACGTTTGATACTGCAGTCGTCGCGGCGGAAAACATCCAGGGTGAAGCGGCAGCTCCCGAGAGCACGGTACGTTCCAGCCAGGCAAAGGCTGCCGTGCGGGATGTGGCGTCAGTGATGATGAATAGGCCGGCAAAGAAGACGAGCAGGTTGAAGTCCACGCCGGAGAACAGTTTCTCCGATTCGATTTTTGTAGATGCCAGCATTATGGCAGCAGGCACGAGTGCCGCTACCACGACGGGAACACCTGCAAGGAATCCGGCAAGCATGGCGGCGCTGGCTATGGCGCTTTTTATGGCCAGTGGCTTGTCCAGCCGTACCGCTCCCAGGAGGCCCGCGCTCATGGTCCTGGCCTCCAATTGCCGCTCCGTAGCGCTACCCGCCAAATTGACATGGTCACGAGCGGGGCTCTTCCGATGGTTCCTGAATTCCCTGGGGAATACAAGAACGACCACAACCCAGCAGATAGCCAGTCCCAGGAGCGCAGGAGGACCAATCCGGGTGACGAACTGTACAAATGGTATGCCGCTTTTCGCGCCTATCAGCATGTTCTGGGGATTGCCGATGATGGTCGCAGCCGAGCCCACATTGGCGGCCGTCGCTGTCGCGACCAGGTATGGTACGGGATTCCGCCGCGCGCGGAGGCTGGTCTCCGCTACGACCGGCCCCAGCACCAGGCACATCGTATCGTTGAGGAACAGCGCCGAGAGCACGCCCGCCGCCGCGACGATCGCCGCCAGAAAAAGTTTTGGATACCCGGCAAGCCCTGAAAGACGCGCGGCCACCAAGTCAAAGAGACCGGACAGCCGTATCGCCGCTACGAGCACCATCATCGACAGCAACAGGGTAATCGTGCCCATGTCGACGGCACCGAGCGCATCGCCTAGCGGTATGGCCCCGACAACGATGAGGCCAGCCGCAGCTGCAAGTGCAATTGCGGCGCGGTTCATCCGCAGCCAGGGGACACGCCCGGCGGCGATCGCGGCCATGCCAGCCAGTATCAGGATATCAGACAGAATTTCCTTCAGCATGGATCGGAGTATAACCGGGGTGCGGGTCCTTTGATAATCGGGTAATTTAGGCTACAATGGATCCATGGATGCCAAGAACCTTCCCGTATATCAACAGAAACAGCGCATACTCGATGCACTCCAGTCACACCAGGTCATAGTCGTGGAGAGCCCCACCGGCTCAGGCAAGACGACCCAGCTCCCTGTCATACTCAACGAAGCCGGTTACTCAAACGGCGGAATAATAGGCGTTACACAGCCCCGGCGCATCGCCGCCATCTCTGTCAGCGAATTCATATCAAAGCAGCTCGGTACGCCCATGCCCGGCCTCGTGGGCTACAAAATGCGCTTCGAGGACAAGACAAACCAGTCGACTAAAATAAAGATAATGACCGACGGCATACTGCTCCAGGAAATGAAGCTCGATCCCGCCATGTCAAAGTATTCGGTCATCATGGTGGATGAAGCGCACGAGCGCAGCCTCAACATAGACTTCATCCTGGGACTCCTTAAACGTGTCCTCGATGCGCGACCGGAATTCAAGGTCATAGTCTCGAGCGCCACCATCAATGCCGAGATTTTCAGCGCGTACTTCGGCGATTGTCCTATCGTCAAGATTGAAACCCAGGTCTATCCGGTTACCATAGTCTGGGATCCGCCGGCCGTAGAAGGCAGTCCCGACTCCCTGGTCGACAAGATCGAACAGATAGTCAACCGCATCATAGGCGACAGGCGCGACGGCGATCTGCTCGTATTCCTGCCAGGCGAACGTCTCATCAAGGACTGTATGGAACGCCTCGCCGCCAGCGAAAGCCGCAACCGCATACTCATCGTTCCCTTGTATGCCAGGCTCGGCAAGGACGAGCAGGAACGTGTCTTTGACAAGGCGCCGCTCGGCAAGAAGAAGGTAATCCTGTCTACGAACATAGCCGAGACGAGCGTCACGATAGACGGCGTCACCAGCGTAATAGACTCGGGCCAGGCCAAACTCAACTTCTACAATCCCAAGACCTATACCGCAAGCCTCGTGCAGGTTCCCGTTTCAAAGGCCTCGAGCAACCAGCGCAAGGGCAGGGCGGGGCGCACCGCGCCAGGGTATTGCTATCGCCTGTACACGCGAGACGACTTCGAGAACCGCTCGCTGTTCACCATGGAAGAGATCTACCGTACCGACCTGTCCGAGGTCGTGCTGCGTATGGCCGAGCTGGGCATTACGGAGTTCGAGCGCTTTGACTTCATATCCAAGCCACCGCGCTCGGGAATACTCGGGGCGATGGATGTGCTCAACCTGCTTGAGGTATTCGAACCGGACCGCAGCCTGTCCAGGGTTGGACAGATGATGTGCGCGTTTCCGCTGCTGCCGCGCCTCTCGCGCATGATCGTCGAATCGATACTCAAGTATCCCGATGTGGTAGAAGAAGTAGTCATCGCCGCGGCGTTCCTTTCCACCTCCAGCCCTTATGTCTTGCCACCCGGAGAAGAGCTGGAAGCCAGGCGAGCGCACCATGCCTTCCGCGACCCTGCCGGCGATTTCATGTCATACCTCAAGATGTACCGCACCTTTGGCGAGGCCAGGAACAAGGCCAAGTTTGCTGAAAAGAATTACCTGGACGAACGCACCCTTCTTGAAATCGCGCGCATCAAGGAACAGATAGAGATGATAGTCCACGACCTCGGCGTACCCATAGCCTCCGGCGGCTCCACCGAAGACTACCTCTGTGCCGTCAGCCGTGGCCTTATCCAGTTCGTCTGCGCCAGGCAAGACCGAGGTACGTTCCGCACGCTGATGGATGAACGGGTACAGATACATCCCAGTTCTGTCATGTTCAAGGAAAATCCCGACTTCATAGTCGCCGGTGAAATCGTCAGGACTACCAGGATGTACGCGATGAGCGTCTCACCGTTGCAGCGGCGCATGCTGGCAAAAATATCACCCATAGTCGCGGAGACGCTCCTCAAGCAGAAACCTGCGGCTGCACCGGAATATCCTGTCCGCGGCCGGCCCGCGGCGGCACGGCCTGCCAGGATCGAGCACCCCAGGCTCGAAGAAGCCCGCGATTTTACCAACCGCATCAAGATAGGTGGCGAGACCTTTGATCTTGTAGCCGAGAAGAAACGCAAGAAAGCCGTGCTCGTCTGGGAGAGCTTCAAGCGTGCCAGGGAAGGCCTGCCGGCCGATGCGGGTCTTGCCTTCAAGGGCATGCTCGGCGTTGTCACCGTCGGGCACAACCGCCTGCTTGACGGCGAGAAACTCGAAACGATACTCCGCATCTCCCCTATACTCGATCCGGAAAACGACCTGAAGCGCGAGTGGCCCCGCAAAAAGCAGTTCAACGTCAACGATGATCTTGATGGTCTCGTAACCGTACTGGACCATGTACTACAGACTGCCTACTGGAAGCCCAAAAATCCCGAACTTGGTTTTGTTGCCATGTTCACCGATACCGCCGGCACCTACTGGTTCCGTGTTTCCCGGGGCTTCCACACGGCCCTCAACGAGAGCCTGGCCAGCCTGGAATACCTCGTCGATGAAATTTCCGAACTCGCCACTCCCGAGCAGAAGGAAAAAGTCGGAACGCTCTACAGGAAAATCAGCGAATTCTTTGCGTAATGTTTGTTAATCTGTAGTGACTTGTAAAGTTTCTGTTGTGGAGTCTGTAGCGGTTGGGGCTTCGGGTTCTGATTCAAGATCTTCCGAGACCGTTCCCTGATCGATAAACCTGATTTGTCTGGCCTTGGGA
>JAIFMD010000183.1 GCA_020048755.1 Spirochaetota bacterium | reverse complement strand
ATGAGGTCGCGCATGGACACGGGTGCCGTCCAGCGGCGGGAACCGCTGTATACGAGGAGCGGGAACACGGCGGGCAGCGTTCCGCCGTGGCTGCCCTCCCGGCTACGTTTGCCCGCGTGCCCTTCCCGCTCGAGTGCCTGGTAGAATTCGCAGAGATAGCGCAGGAACCTGAGCGCCATGCTGTGGTCCACCTTACGCTGGAACTCGATGAGTACGAAGATGTATACCGTGGAATCCTTGTAGCGGATCTCGTGGATTTTGCAGGGAGCAACCGGCACCCGATCCTCCGCGTCAGGGATCGTCGCGGAAATCCCGCGAAGCGGATTGGAGCAGAGAGCCCGGCCCCGCCGCCAGGCGGGGAGACGCCCTGAACCTGGAGCGCGGTCAGTCGCGGACTCGCCGAATCGGTACCGACGCTTGCCGAGTTCCACGCTGCTGTCTGATGGCGGGATCCAGCGTGCAGGTACTGTCAGCGCTGGAGCTCTCCAAGCGCCCTCTGGATGCCTGGACAGCCCCGCTTGTAGCTGTCCATTTGCAAAAGCTGAATAAAGGTGCTATACATGTATAGTATGGAGGGAACTTATGCTAGCTATACGTTTACCCGCAGAGATTGAAACTCGTCTGGCAAATCTGGCCAAAGAAACTGGCCGGACCAAAACTTTTTACGCAACCCAGGCTATTCTTGAAAAAATAGAAGACCTTGAAGACTACTATCTTGCTGAAAAAGCCTATGGTGATTACCTTGCAAGCGGTAAAAAGACCTATACATTCGATGAAGTAAAGCAGGAATATGAGCTATCGCATAAACCTGACTGATCAGGCAAGAAAACAACTATTAAAGTTCGACGCTACCATATATCAGCAGATTGTGGATGCTCTGGAACAAATATCCAGTCTGGATAACCCTCGAACCCAGGGAAAGCCTCTGGCAGGCACCTTGAAGGGTTTATGGCGGTATCGGTCAGGTGACTACCGGATACTGGCGGAAATCGTCGATAACGAACTTCTTATCCTGGTTATCGAGATATCACATAGAAAAGACGTCTATAGATGAAGTCGTATGGATCAAGGCAGACAGTCTCGCTGATGTAGTATCATACCAGGAAGATGCCATGGCACGATCGTGAGATCCGCTTTGACACTGGCTGGTGTTCCCAACCCCTCAATACCTGAGATGTACGGTGTTACCGCCCCTTTCGTCGGCATGAAGATCCTGAGGCCCGCAGTGGGGATTATGCTCAGTACGTTTACCTTGCCAACCTGACTTGGTACACTTCCTGCTATTTGATTTGCAGAATATGCTGGCAGACAGCCCTGAATCATCATCGAGGCTCTCTTCCTTGTTGTCGTGGAGTGTTCTCGTAACGTGCGTTACGTGCTTTTCGTTACGCGTAACGAAAGTTACCAGTCTTCCAGTACGACTTGCGCCCTGCCTGCCATGGTGTACAATGATGGCGGGTCGTCGTTGATTGACCACATTAAGAAGGAAGCAAAAAATGGATACTGCAGAGCACGGCACGATAGGCAATCATGCACGCCGACCAGGTTTTCTCGAACGACTCGGCAACGCTTTTGCCTTGATAGGTCTGGCTGCCTTTTCGCTTCCGGCTCTTGCCGCTTTTGGCATTGGTTCGCCGCTCGAAGCCGTGCGCAAGGCTCTTGGCGCTTTTGCCGACCCGGGCCTGCTCCTCCTCGTGTTCCTGGCCGCATTCCTCCTTGCGGCGGTACTGGGCACGGTCAAGAAGGCGATTCCGGTGCTGTCCGGCCTCGCTGCAGGGCTGCTCATCTTTGCCGGGGCGTTTGACCTGCCCTGGCTCCAGAGTGTCCGCGAGGCGCTGTTCCGCTTTCCGCCGTTCGAGCAACCGGGGCCGGCCTTGTTCGCCGGCGCTCTGGGAGTCCTCTCGGGTAACCTCATCGGCAGGATCGAGTCGGTCAAGGTCGTGCCGGGGCTGCTCGTGCCGCCGGCCCTGGCGCTAGGCGCATTGCTGACGCTCGCCACCGTCGATCCGTTTCCTGAAGGCGGAGCGCTCAGGATGGATTCGAGCAGCATCCAGACGGCCCTGCGGTCGGTCGCCAGCCTGATGGGAACGGAGTACCTGCGCCCCGACGTGGAGGAGGCCGTCCGCCGCGTGGTGGAGGAGAAGGACGCGAGCCTCGCGGAGAAGGAGCGGGCGCTCCGGGACCTGACCGACCGCCTTGCCCGCTCGGAGGCCAACCAGAAAGCGCTCGAGCGGGCATCTAAGGAAGGCAGCACCTTGTCGGCGGAACTGGCAGCAGCAAAAAAGCAACTCGAGGAAATACGCTTGAGGGTCGACGAGAAAACCCCGCAAGTCGCAGGCGGACGGTACGACCAGGCGGTGCAGCCTACCGAGCCATCGGTGCGCGACTTCGCCGTCAAGGCCGCCTCGGCGGCGCCCGGCGCTTGGGACAATCCGCAGGGCTCGCGCCTGCCCAACGCAGCTGGCGCGCGGCAGCTGGTTCTCGTCCACGCGGCCATCGCGTCAAACTGGAAGTACGTAAGCGACCCGGCGGTATCCTGGCAGGACTACACCTCGCCCGCGAGGCGCAGCCTCGCTCTGGGTCTCGCCGGTGATTGCGATGACTACGCCACCATCATGGCGTCCTGCATCATCGCCGTGGGCGGCAGGGCCCGCATCGTACACGGGCTCAAGGGACGCTCGGGGCACGCCTGGGCCGAGGTCTGGGTAGGAAGCGGAGCCGCCGCGGACACGGTACTGTCGGCTGTCGCCGGGGCGGCGGGCAGGCCTGCCGGTACTCTGGCCGTATCGCGCGACAAGGAAACAGGCGAGCGCTGGCTCGTTCTGGATTGGGAACTCGGCAGTTACAGTTTTAGCGGCGACCGCATGGAAGTTGCCTGGAGGAGCGCACCATGAATGTCATCAAGGTTCTCGGCACGAGCTATGATTTTCCAGAGATCAAGGATGCGCGTTTCGATGAACTCCAGGAACGCATCCGCAAGAGCCGCGACCTGATAACCCAGAGCGAAAAGCCCAAGGGTTTCAAGGGGCTGGTCATCCGCAGGCCTCAATTGAACGCTGAGGAGCGCCTCGTAGAGATGGACGGGTTGGTCACCAACTACGACGAGCTGATCCGCGTACTCAAGACCAAGATAGAAGGCTGCCGGGCGGTATTTACCAGGATAGGTGACGGCGTGGAGGCGGAGTTCTCCAGGCGGCTCGCAGATCTCGAACTGATGGAGGCCAAGAGGGCGGCGCTCGCCGAGGAGATGGCCCGCATGGGAAAAGGCGATGCGGCCGACGCGATGGATGCCGGCCGTGAGCGCATCCGCTCTCTGGCGATGGACCTTACCAGGGCCAGCATCCTGATAGTCCGCAAGCTGCGCCACGCGCTCGATGCGCTCGAGACGCTCGCTCATGATGACGACGCCCAGCGCCTGGTCTACGACCAGCTCAAGGGCGATGTCGCCATGTACCGCAAGGTGTACGAGTTCAACCGCGACCTGTCCAGGCTCGAGCAGGAGATCGCCGAGATGACGACGCTCGCCCAGTCGTTCGACGGAATCCTGCGGGACAACCTCGGACCCTTGTCCATACTGATAGACGAGATTGGCAAGGTCGACGCCCGGCTCGGCGAGAGCCTCCTGGAGATTGAGCGCCTGTCTGCGGAACTCGAAGGCGGACGCACCGCGCCTATCGGCAGGGAGTTACTTTCGGACGCGCTGATTTCACGGTTGCTCACCACGCGCATCAAGGCCGATGTCGTGGAATCCATCGTCGCGGCCATCGCCGATCCGGCTTCAGACCAGGCGATGATAGACATCGACGTGGAAACGGTCGGGGCCTCTACATTGGAGCTCGACTTCAATGCGCTCGCATCGAACATGGCAGCGCTCGTAGCGCACGGCCTCGATGCGTTGCATGGCCGGGTTGTCGAACTGGCCGTACCGCAGCCGGCATTCGTGGCAGGGATAGCTCAGCAAGCGGCCGATCCGGAACCGGTGTTACCGGATCCGATCAAACCAGAGCCGGTCAAGCAAGAGCCGGTCAAGCAAGAGTCGCCTCCCGCGCCCGATGTAGAACCACGCCCGGTATGGACTCCGCCTCCTCCGAGAACGGAAGCCAAGCCCAATCCATGGGCGGGCAAGGATCCGTACAAGGCAGCGATCAGCCGGACTTCACCCACGCTGATCCTGTTTCTGCTCGACCGCTCGGGTTCCATGGACGCGCCGTATGCGGATGGGCGTTCCTGTGCCGGATACCTCGCCAGGGTAGTCGATTCAGCCATTGCGGAGTTGGCGGTTCGTTGCAACAAGGCCGACGGGATACGCGACTACTTCCACATCGCGGCCCTTGGCTATGGCAACGGCAAGGTAAACAGCGCATTCGGGGGTGACCTTGGCGGGCAGGACTGGCTGCCGGTTTCCCGCATTGCCGCTGCGCCTTCGAGCATCGACAGGGAAGCGGGTTCGGCGCCGAGGCCCCGCTGGATAGAAGTTGTCGCCGAGGGCGACACGCCGATGACGGCCGCGATGGAGCGCGCCTGCCACCTGTGCGCCGACTGGTGCGAGCGGTATCCGGCGTCCTATCCTCCAACGGTCATCAACATCACCGACGGCGAGCCAACCGACGGAAGCCCCGAGGCGGCGTCCGCAGTGCTCCGGCAAATACATACCGACGACGGAGAGGTGTTGCTGTTCAACCTGCACGTCGCGCCCGGCGGAGGCCGCGAGCTCATCTTCCCCCATGACGAATCCGGCCTCGGTGAGAACGGAGGCCTGCTGTTCCGCATGTCCAGCACCTTTCCTCCACACCTGCGGGAACGGGCCGGCTCGGCGGGATTCTCCCCTGCGGCGGATGCGCGCTTCTTTACGTACGGTGCCGGGGCGGAACTGGCAACGCGGTTCCTCGACCTGGGCACGAGGCCTGCAAAGATGGTATGAGGAGTTTCCAGCCCCGCTCGTTTGCGCTGCGCAGGGTCATCTCTATCCCGCACCACGGACTCGAAGGCGAGGACCGCTGGGCTGGCCGGGCCGGAGCCTGGGCCCTCTGCGACGGCGCGAGCGAAGGCTACGACGGAGCCGGATGGGCGCGGAGCCTTGCCCGGTCACTGGTGAGTACCAACAGCACCTATTCCGCTGTGCAGCAGGCCCGCACAAGCTATATGGCTTCCCGCTCGTCCCTACAGGGCCAGCTTGCCGGAACTGACCAGGACTGGCTCCGCGAGCGTGGAGCGGCCCGAGGTTCCTGGTCGACGGCCCTGCTTGTCCGGGTTTCGCGTCTTGGTGGTTTTCTGAGAGCCGAAGCATGCGGAGATACCGTGCTCTTTGTGCGTGACGGCTTCGACCCGGTCTGTTCCTTTCCGATTGATGATGCGGACGCGTTCAACCAAAGCCCCGCGCTGATCGCAGACCGGGATGGAAATGATCGCGGGGAGGACGTTTTCTCATCCGTGACCATCATGCTCGGCGGTCTCAGGCGCCCGTCTCTCGTACTTGCCAGCGACGCGCTCGCGGCTTGCGTACTTGCTGTGCACGGTGCAGAGCGGCGTGCACTCTGGGCCTTCCTTGCTACCGCCGATACACCTGCACTGCAGTCGTGGGCTGCGTCCGAGCACGCGGGCGGGCGCTTGCGTGCTGACGACCTGACGATGCTGGTACTCGCGCCATGAACGACTGGCCTGGCCTCGAGGCGTACAACGCGGCCCTGACCATGCCCGGTACCAGCCTGCTCGCGCCTGGCCTTGGCGGCGCATCGGTCAAGCTCAACCCCTGGGGCACTCCGAATGCGCTCTCGGGCGGCTTTGCCTTCATCTATGAACTCAGCCTGCCGGGGGGAGAGCGCAAGGCGCTCAGGCTCTTCCACACTGGCGACCCCGGCCGTTCCGCGATGATGAAGGCGTCGTACCGTGACGTTGAGGCCCTCCGGCAATCCAGCCAGCCTTTGGGTAAGCGTCTGGTATCGGCCCGCTGGGAAGACAGCTGCATCATGGCGGGCGGCAGGCAAGTCCCCGGCGTCGTCATGGATTGGGTGGATGCACCTACGCTCGGGTCGTGGCTGGAACGGAACCATGCCGACAGCGGTGCGATCACTGACCTGCGCCACCAGTTGGCCGGCCTGCAGGATGCCCTGGCTGGGGCGCGGATGGTCCACGGGGATATACAGACGGGCAACATGGCCGTCCGCGATGACGGTTCCATCGTACTCCTCGATTACGACGGGTTCAGGCGCGCGGATGACCCGGGCGCCGTATGGGAGTCTGGCCATGTGCACTTCCGGCACCCGGCCCCCGGTGCACCGCAGGCGTTGGCCGACCGTTTTCCC
>JAIFMD010000214.1 GCA_020048755.1 Spirochaetota bacterium | reverse complement strand
CGGGTTCAAAACTGTCCGACAGTTCCGCGCCGATCTGCAGGGTATCCAGTTCCGGCAAGGAGCGCGGCTGTTCCTTCATCATCTTGATGAGGAAACCCGGCGTTCCTGTCTCGAACCACCAGGGGCGCAGTTCCTGCTTGTCGCACAATAACAGGATGTCAAAAGGATTGTAGACGCCTTCGTCGCCCCAGTTGTAGCCGTTGTACCAGTTGCGCACGGTTTCGGGACTGAACTTGGTCAGCAGGGGCATGAAGATGGCATCCACATTGGCCTGGGTGTAGCCGCATACGGCGCCATACCGGAGGTCCAGGGTCAAATCGTTGAGCTGGTTCAAGCCCGAGAACACACCAGCCTTGCTGAACTTGCTGACCCCGGTAAGGAAGACAAAGCGCAGGAACTCGTCGGCGTCCTTGAGGATGCCGTAGAAACTCCGCAGTTCGGTGCGCATCAGGGCCGAAAGCTCGATGTCCGGCAGTGCATCGAGGATAGGTTTGTCGTATTCGTCGATCAGGACCACGACGGTGGTGGCGTGCCTTTCAAAGGCGCTCTCGATCAGTTCGCGGAGCGCCAGTGCAGGCAGAGTCTGCACAAGCGCGGGTAGCTCCAGCTTTTTGGCTTGGGATTGCAGTTGAAAGGCAAGACTCTGCCTTAGCTCGTCGAGGTTTTTATAGCTGCCGGTACCAAAGCTGATCTTGATGACCGGATGTTTTTTTGACCAGTCCCAACCTGATTCGGGGCTGTCCAGATACAGCCCTGAAAACAGTTCCCGCCTGCCTGAAAAAGCCTGTTCCATCGTGTCCACCAGGAGGCTCTTGCCAAAGCGCCGGGGCCGCGACAGGAAATACGGTTTTCCCATGCTGGCCATGCGGGCTATGAAGGGCGTCTTGTCGATGTATACGTAGCCTTCGGTACGGATGGTCACGAAGCTCTGGATGCCGATGGGCAGTTTTACGGGGGGCATGGCTGTATTTTAGGCGCTTTGAGCGTAGGCGTCAACGCGGGAGGAGCCAGTTCTTTTATGCGTGCAGCTCTTTTAACCGTTCAGCCGTCTTTCCAGTACCCTGAAATAGAATCGTTGGAGCTGTCTATCAAATAACCGACAGCGTAGACCGCTGCTTAAATGTCATCCTGCCCGGAAATAAAATCCTCATAATAATCCCATCCCTCTGCAGCTATGTACTCCTCCACTGCCGCGGCGGGTACTTTTATGTTGAAACCGGTATTATCTTGAAAGACATCAGTGCCGAGAGTGGGTGGTGTAGTCCCGTTTATTGTAATCACCTACAAGTTGCCGCAGTCGGCAAATGCTTCCACTCCGATTGATGTTAAGCCCGTACCGATGGTCACCGTTACAAGCCCGGTGTGTTTGAACAAACCATCACTGATCTCGGTAATATGATCTGAATGGAATCAGAAATGCCGTAGGAGTAGTCAAGTCCGATATAGGGCGTGAGGCCCGGGACCGTCACGACGGCCAGGTTCAGCTGGCCGCCAGCGCCAAAGCCGGTGACCATGTAGTCATCCAGTTCTCCCAGCGGGTAGCTGTTCTGGACGAATGCATCGACGGACTCGAGTGTTACCAGGTCTGCGGCCGACACGGTGGTCCAGCCCGCAGTCAAGAGCGCGAGGAGCACCAAGGATGTGAATAGTTTTTTACGCATAAAAGCTCCTTCTGGCGGTTGACGCACCGCCTGCGTGGTGAAATGAATGCCATGTGACTGGCATCAGAAAGTGCGCTGGTTCCGCAGGACAGGTCCGGATTTAGATCGATCCAAAACCCTGCCCTATCACCGCTGTATGTAATAAATGTCCAATACCAAGTAGTTTCTCCATTCCTGTTGGTGATTCTTTCTGAGGATGAGTTGAATTGCAATGATGGAGCTATCGTAGTGTCATGAACGACAGGTGAAACGACATGAACGACTGTCGATGCAGGCGCTACGGGCGTATAGGTTCAACGACAATGATGCTATTCCATTCTGGCCCGCCGGCGGTTATACTGTAGCGAGCATGACAGAGATACACGCCGGTTTACCCGATATCGTGACGCTCCTCAAACGGTCTGATTTCTTTTCACGACTCCTGCAGGACGACATGTACTGGATAGCCTCCAGATCAGAACTTGCCTCGTACCCCGCGGGTTCTGTCCTGTTCAACGCCGGTGACATGGCCAGCCGCTTTTTCATAATCAGCTCGGGTACCGTGGCGGTCTCCAGGATCGATGCCGCTGGCCACTCCGAAGAGATGGCCCGCTTTGTGGCGGGTGATGTCGTGGGTGACTTCGACTTTTCCCGCGGTGCCGCCTATGATGCGGTCGCTACCTGTGTGGACGACTCGGCCATCCTGGCCTTTCCCGGTGGCACCCTGACCATGGGCGACCTGACTCGCGAGCGCCCCGACATATCAGCCCGCATACTGCTCCGTACAGTCGCAATGATTTCATCGCGCGTGCGGTCCACCCAGGCGCTGATCTCCGACAACGCGCCGTGGGTGCGGGAACTCAGGCGGCAGATGTTCACCGACGCTTCCACAGGGCTCTGGTCCCGTGCGTTCCTCGATGACGAGCTGTCGCGCTCGCTCGAGCCCCCAGCCGCCATCGTGCTGTGCAAGCCAGACCACTTCAAGGAACTCTGCGACACCTGGACGCACTCGGCAGGCGACGCTGCCATGGAGCGCATAGCGGCCATACTCAAGGACGAGGCCCGGGGGTTGCGCAAGGCCTGGGCCATCAGGCTTCGCAGCAACGAGACCGCCATAGTTGCCAGCGACTGTCGACCGGCGGAAGCCTTGGCGCTTGCCGGGCGCCTCGAAGCCGCCTTCTCTGCGATAGACCTGACCGCCGTGACCGGCGATCCTGAATTCCGGTTGAGCGCCAGCATTGCCGTTGCCTCGTGGCCTGAAGATGGCCAGCACCTCGGCGACCTGGTGCAGGAGGCCTACGGCCTCATGTTGCGAGCCTGGAAGGATGGCGGAGGCCGCGTGTACACGCTATGCGACCAGATACTGAGACACGGCTCACCGGAGGTGAGACACGGCTCACCGGAGGTGAGACGATGAACCCTGTGGTTGCTTCCATCATCGATACTCCGCTTTTTACCGGCATGAGCGGGCTTGAACTAAACGCTGTATCGGCTTTCCTTGAACCGCGCCGCTACGCCAAAGGCGATGTCATCATAAGACGCGGTGACCCTGGCACCGAGATGTTCATAGTCCGGACGGGCCGCGTGGCCTCCCTGGCAGTGGACCGTGACGGAAACGACCGGCAGTTGTATGAATTCGGCCCCGGCCGCTTCTTCGGCGAGATGTCCATCATAGAGAACGAACCGCGCTCTGCCACCTGCATCGCGGTCGAGCCGACCGAGCTTCTCGTACTTGAAGGCCTGGACTTCTTCCGGCTCGTCTGGGAGTATCCGATGATAGGCTCGCGGATGCTTTCGTCCATGGCCCATGTGATGGCCGGCTGGCTTGATGAGGCTTCAGGCTTTCTCCATGACCTGGTGCGCTGGGGTGAAACAGCCCGCAAGCGCGCCGTCACCGATGAGCTGTCCGGGCTATTCAACCGCCGCTTCATCGAGGAGGCGTCGCGTTCCCGTTTCTCGCGCAATTCGGCTGAGCCACCGGTATGCTCGGCTCTGATGCTCGACCTGGACCGGTTCCACGCGCTCAACGAACGCTACGGCACCAAGGCTGGCGACACCATCATCTCGGCTGCCGGGTCTGTGTTTAGCAAGCTCGTGCGCGACGGCGACGTGGCGGCCCGGCTTGCCGGCGACGAGTTTGCGTTCTTCATGCCTGATGCCGGGCCTGAAGAAGCCCTGGCCGCCGCTGAACGGATACGCGCAGAGACCGAGTCGCTGTTTTTCGACCTGCAACCGACGTCCGGGGCAGAACTCAACCGGGTGGTTCTGAGTGCCAGCATCGGGGTTGCCTCCAGCCCCGGAGATGCCACCGACCCGGACGCCCTGTTCGCCGCCGCCGACAAGGCGCTGTTCAAGGCCAAGGAATCGGGGCGCAACCGGGTGGCACGGTTCGCTACCTGAGGTGAATCGTGCTCGCCCTTGAGGCATCGGGCTCAGTATCATTGACCCATGTCAGAGCTTTCAGTCCGCATCGTCGGCTCGATCCTGGATATAGATACAGCAGCCTGGAATTCGTGCGCCGCTTCCGCCTGCCCCTTCCTCTCCTGGGAATTCCTGGCTCTACTCGAGGAGTGCGGCGCCGTGTCGCAGTCTGCCGGCTGGATTCCCGCCCATGCTGAAGTTTTCCGTAACGGTCGTGTCGTAGCGTACGTTCCGCTTTTCGTCATAACCGGGTCAGCCGGCACGTTCGTGTGGGACGATGGCATGGAAGAAGTCGCGCAGCAAGCGGGGCTCCACTGGTACCCCAAGCTGGTAGCCGCCGTACCGTTCACGCCAGCGCCGGTATGGCGTCCTTTAACAGTACAAAAGGACGACGACAACTTGCTCATGGCGGCCTGTGCGGATGCGGTCGCGGAAATTGCCCGCTCGGGCGGATTCTGTGGCGCGCATTTCCACTGGACTGACCCCGCCTTCGTCGCCGCATTGACCCAGGACTTGCGGAAGCCGGGCTCTGCCGGCGGCTGGATCGAATGGAAACGGCAGGTCTACCGCTGGGACAACGAGGGCTACGGCAGCTTTGGAGATTTTACCGGCAGCTTCTCCAAGAACATGCGCCGCAACGTGGCACGCGACCAGGCCGACCTGGCTGGGGCAGGCGTTTCCGTGCGCATGGTCCCCGGCGACGAAGCCGGCCCGGAGCTGTGGAGCCTGATGGCTGACTACTACGAGCGCACCAACGACAAATTCGGCCCCTGGGCCGCCCGGTTCCTGCCGCGCCGCTTTTTCGAGCTGGCCCGGGAACGTATCGGTCACCTGGTGCGCTTCTCCGCTGCATACGAACCCGGTTCGGACCTGCCTGTCGCGCTGGCCCTGCTGTTCCAGGGCAACGGCCTGCTGTGGGGCCGGTACTGGGGCTCGGCGCGGGACCTCCGCGGGTTGCACTTCGAGACCTGCTACTATGCGCCGATCGCGCACGCGATAGCCGAAGGACTCTCTGGCTTCGACCCCGGCATGGGCAGCGACCACAAGGCCCGGCGCGGCTTTCGCTCGTACCTGTCTTCGAGTTTTCACCGGGTATTCAACGCGCCGCTGCGCCGTGTCTACGCTCAGGCTCTCGCGGGTGCCAGCGCGCAGGAGGCGGCCGCGGTGCGCGAACTCAACGACGAACTGCCGTTCAGGAAGGTTCCCGGCAGTCTGCCGGATTTCCCGGAGTCCAGCTGACTCTCCAGGTCAGTTCCGGCGCTTCGGAGCCGGGCGGGCGCCGCCGGCCTTCCTGAACTCCGGGCCATCGGCTCCCGGGGCGCAGGTCCAGCGGCCGCGGGCGGCTTCAGCTTCGGCCGCGAACTCGGCTATGTCGCCCATGGCGTAGTCCAGCAGGTCATCGGGGTTCCAGCCGAGTTCCAGTTCGGTGCGCTCGCCCTCGGCGAAGGCGCGGGTCCAGGCTCCCGAGACGCGCACCAGGTCCAGAGCGGCCTCGGCGGCACCCGACACCTTGGGCGGCTTTTCCGCGAACATGGCCGCCAGGAAGGCCAGCTGCAATTCCTCGATGGCACGATGCGGCGCGTCAGCGGCGAGACCCGCCGTGGTGAAATCTGTGGGGCGCTTGCCGGTTGCATCCATATAGTCGGCAAAGCGGGCCACCAGCGTTGACGGGCGGGCCTTTGCCAGCACCGCCACGGAACGGAACCACATCACCGCGCGGCCTTTGTTGTACAGCACGTCGACGGCATTGGCAAAGCGTTCTGCCTGATCGAGGTTGGCCGCGCTGAAGGTCGGTGTGGCGCGCACCAGGTACGGCGCGACCGGCTCGTACTGCAGACCCAGGCCGGCTGACTGGTCATGGAGTGCCGTGCCCGGCAGTACGGCCAGCCTGAACACATCCAGGTGGTTCGGCCCCAGGCCAAGCGCGTAATCCAGGCTGCGCTTGAATCCGTGGATGTCGTCACCGGGCAGTCCGTAGATCAGGTCCAGCCCGTAGATGATGCCTTCTTCGTCCAGGAGGCGCAGTTTCTTGGCAAAGCGCTCCGGGTCGAGTTCGCGGTTGACCAGCGCCAGCACCTTGGGGTCGGCGCTCTGGAGGCCTATCTGCACCGAGCAGTCAATGGTCGACAGGAGGCGGGCCTGTTCCGCCGTCAACAGTTCGGCGCGCAGTTCTATGAAGTAGCGGAGTTCGCTTCCGCGCTCGTTGAATATGTAGATGGCATCGGCCATGCGCCGCTGGTCGGCA
>JAIFMD010000128.1:10241-11641 GCA_020048755.1 Spirochaetota bacterium | reverse complement strand
CCTGCGCCCACGCGGTTGACCACTTCAAGCTGGAGACCGGCCCGTACAAGGGAACCAAGGTCTGCGTCGACGGCCCCGAGTACGAGACCGCCGCTGGTTGCGGTCCCAACCTGTACGTGTACGACCCGCACGGCATCCTGGAACTCAACTTCTATTGCGACACCTACGGCATCGATACCATCAGCTTTGGCACCATGACCAGCTTCCTCATGGAATGCTGGGAGCACGGCGTCCTCAACCTTGAGCGCACCGACGGCATCGATTTGTCCTGGGGCAACTGGCAGGGTGCCGCGCAGATACTGCACGACATGGCCGACGGCAAGCGCTTTGGCGTACTGGCAGGCCAGGGCGTCAAATACCTCGCCGAGTATTTTACCAAAGAGTACAAGGCCGACGCACAGTTCATGAAGGACATAGCACTCCACGGCAAGGGGCTGGAACAGAGCGAGTATGTCGGCAAGGAATCCCTCGCACAGCAGGGCGGCTACTACCTGACCAACAAGGGACCGCAGCATGACGAGGCCTGGCTGATCTTCATGGACATGGTCAACAACAAGATACCGTCCTTCGAAGACAAGGCCGAGGCGCTGCACTACTTCCCGATGTTCCGCACCTGGTTCGGTCTGCAGGGCCTGTGCAAACTGCCCTGGAACGACGTGGAACCCGCTGACAACGCCAGGTGGCCGGAGTCGAACAAGGTTCCCGAGCATGTGCACAACTACCACGAATTGTACACCGCCATCACCGGCGAGAAGCTCGACTGGGATGGCCTCATCCGGCAGTCAGAGCGCGTATACAACTTCCAGCGCGCCTTCAACATCCGCCAGGGACACGGTCACCGCAAGGACGACTATCCTCCCTACCGAGCCATGGGCCCCGTCCTCGAGGACGAGTACCAGGCCCGCGCGGAACGCTATGACAAGCAGATGAAGGAAAAAATCGGCATCGATCCGGCCGGCAAGTCGCTGGCTGAGAAGGTGCGCATCACCCGTGAGTTCCGCCTCAAGCAGTATGACCTGCTCACCGACGCCGTCTTCAAGCGCCGCGGCTGGACCAAGGACGGCATCCCCACCCCCGAGCACCTCAAGGCCATAGGCATGGACCTGCCCGAAGTCATCGAGGTCGTCAAAAAGCACATCAAGTAAGGATTCTGGGCGTCTCCCCCTCCTCCGGGTACGGAGGAGGGGGTCGCGCTCTCCGCTGCAAGCCCTGAAGGCTTTCCGCTACGATCGCTGACGCTCGTCCGCGGAGGCCGCTACAGCTGGGCGGGCAGTG
Organism: Spirochaetota bacterium; assembly: GCA_020048755.1. Taxonomy (GTDB): domain Bacteria; phylum Spirochaetota; class Spirochaetia; order Treponematales; family UBA12059; genus SZUA-370. Next base: position 10,366 of record JAIFMD010000128.1, on the reverse strand, counting down.
GATTCCGGGGTCGGCAGAAGGCTGACCCAAACGCTGCCAGCCAGAGCCGCGCCGACTACAACAAACTTGACCCAGACGACGGGAATGGCGAGCGAGCCCAGGACCGCGAAGCACAGCATCGCGCT
>JAIFMD010000128.1:0-10222 GCA_020048755.1 Spirochaetota bacterium | reverse complement strand
GCCTTCCTCCACGAACAGGCGGATGCCTGGACCGAAGCGCCTGTGCGCGATGATGCGGGCGTACATGCGCTTGTTGGTGCGCAGGAAGGCGACGGCGGCGATGATCCAGAAAATGGTCGTGGGCAGCCCGGGCAGGAAGACGCCCAGCCAGCCCAGGATGAAGGCCAGCCAGCCGACAGCCAGCGTGACCCAGGTCCTGAACCTGCCGGCACGTACTCCGGCAACGTCTTTTTCTGCCCGGACACGAATCACTTCGGTACCTCCGAAAGCGCTATGCCCATCGCGTCGGCTACGCCCTTGCCGTACGCGGGATCTGCCTTGAGGCAATTGCCGACGTGCCTGATCTTGATGTCGCGCGGCGCGTCTCCCATGGCCCTTGCTGTGTTCCAGAATAGAGCGGCCTTCTGGTCCGCGCTCATCAGCCTGAACAGGGCGCCCGGCTGGGAATAGTAGTCGTCATCCTCACGGTGGCTCCAGCGGCCGGCCGCGCCTTCAAGGTCGAGCGGCGGCTCTGAGAAGTCAGGCTGCTCCTGCCACTCGCCATAGCTGTTGGGCTCGTACCCCAGGGCGCTGCCGTAGTTGCCGTCGACACGCATCTGGCCGTCGCGGTGATACGCGTGGAAGGGGCAACGCGGCGCGTTGACCGGAATGGACAGGTGGTTGACGCCGAGGCGGTAACGCTGGGCGTCGCCGTAGGAAAACAGCCGGCCCTGGAGCATCTTGTCCGGAGAGAAACCCAGTCCCGGCACGATGTTGGCCGGATTGAAGGCCGCCTGCTCCACATCGGCGAAGTAGTTCTCGGGATTCCTGTTGAGTTCCAGAACGCCCACCTCGACGAGGGGATAGTCGGCATGGGGCCAGACCTTGGTGAGGTCGAACGGGTGGTACGGGCATGTCGCCGCGTCCTTTTCCGGCATTACCTGGATGAACATGGTCCACCGAGGATACTCTTTGCGTTCTATGGCTTCATAGAGGTCTTTCTGGTTGCTCTCCCTATCCTTGGCGACAACAGCTTCCGCTTCCAGGTCGGTAAGGTTCCTGATGCCCTGCTGGCAGCGGAGGTGGTACTTGACCCAGAAGCGTTCACCCTTCGCGCTGATCATGCTGAAGGTGTGGCTGCCGAAACCGTGCATGTGGCGGTAGCTGGCGGGGATGCCGCGGTCGCTCATCACGATGGTAACCTGGTGCAGCGCCTCGGGCAGCGAGGTCCAGAAATCCCAGTTGTTCCTGGCGCTGCGCATATTAGTACGCGGGTCGCGCTTGACCGCATGGTTCAGGTCCGGGAACTTGAGCGGATCGCGGAGGAAGAACACCGGCGTGTTGTTGCCCACCAGGTCCCAGTTGCCCTGCTCGGTGTAGAACTTTACGGCGAAGCCGCGGATGTCGCGTTCCGCGTCGGCTGCTCCGCGTTCTCCTGCCACGGTGGAGAAGCGCACGAAGGTCTCCGTCGTTTTTCCGACTGCAGAAAAAAGCCGGGCCTTGGTATACCTGGTAATATCATGGGTAACGGTAAAGGTGCCGAAAGCGCCCGAGCCCTTGGCGTGCATGCGCCGTTCGGGAATGACCTCGCGGTCAAAATGGGCCAGCTTCTCCAGGTACCAGACATCCTGGAGCAGCATGGGGCCGCGTCTGCCAGCAGTCATCACGTTCTGGTTGTCAGGCACGGGAGCTCCGGCCGCTGTGGTCAACTTTTTGGATTCAGCCATGGAATACCTCCCGCCGTCCGCAAACGGCTCCATCGTGTCTCCACGAGCCTTTCCCGGTGGTCCGGTCAGGCTCGTGGAATCCTGCGTCATGGGGACAGAGCTACTTCAGGATGGCCTTGAGCACCTTTTCCTTGTCGATTTTCTTTGTGCAGAAGAACCAGTCGTGGCAGGTAACGCCCTGCTCCTTGCCGTCCATGCGGTCCTTGGCCACGCCGCAGGATCCGGCGGTGGGTACGATCACATCATCGCCGGGGCGCCAGTCGGCCGGGCAGGCTACGGAGAAGGCATCCGCGGTCTTGAGTGCCTGCACCACGCGGTGCAGTTCGTCGAAGTTGCGGCCTATGCTCAACGGATAGTAGATCACGGCCCTGATGATGCCCTTGGGGTCGATGAAGAACACGGCGCGGACTGCCTTGGTCGCCGATTCGCCCGGCTGTATCATGCCGTACTTCTTCGCGACGTCCATGGTGATGTCCTCGATCAGCGGAAACTTTACCTCGACGTCCTTCATGCCCTTGTAGTCGATCTTGTCCTTGATGGTCCTGAGCCAGGCTATGTGGCTGTACAGGCCGTCGATGGACAGGCCTACGAGCTTGCAGTCAAGTTCTTCGAACTTCTGCTCGAGGGTGGCGAAGGTCATGAACTCCGAGGTGCAGACAGGGGTAAAGTCCGCGGGATGGCTGAACAGGATGACCCAGTGGCCTTCGTACTTTTTGGGGAATTCAATCTCTCCCTGGGTGGTCACGGCCTTGAAGGCCGGTGCCTTGTCGCCGATGCGGGGCATGGGGATGACGGTCTCGTTGCTTGTTTCCATAAAAACTCCTTGTTCTGGTTGTTGTAGGGGGCGAATGACGGCGGATGGTTTCCGCTGTCCAGTATCCGCGCATATGCGAATATACAAAGCAACAAGCGTGCCAAGCTGAGTGCTCGATTCAATTCTATTCAATACAATTAATTAAATAATAGCATCTATAACGGCCACTTGCACGGCACCGATATTTCAGCGATAGTTCACCACTATGACGGTGCACAACGATATTTCGGTGACGAGGCGGATACAGGATTCCTGGTTGCGGCCCGGCATGGAAGCCCTGCTCGCACCAGAGCGGACCATGGACATAGTCCTCGATTCACTGCGGGAACTCATAGACTACGAGCTTGCCGTAGTGCTGGGCTATTCGGGAGACGACCGCCTGATGGTCAGGACCATGAAAGGCCCGCTCGCGTCGCCCCGGCTGGCCGGTTACAGCATATCGCTGGCCGCGCGGACCGACCTTGCCTCGTTGCTTGCGCTGGGCAAACCGAAGCTCTTCCTGACCGACGACGACTACGTAGACACCTACGCCGAAATCCTCGACCTGCCGGCAGGCCACTCCTGCCTCGCCGCGCCGCTCGTGATAGACGGCACTGCCATAGGGCTCCTGACCCTGGACCACCGGAGCTGTGGCGTCTTCTCCGAGCAGATACTCCGCTTCATCGGCGTCATATCGCGGCTCATCGCGGTGGCGCTGGCCCAGTCGGAGGCGTCACGCACCCTGCAGGACAGGAATTCCAGGCTCACGGCAGAGCGAAACCGACTCCTCAAGCACGACGCGGAAGCCTTCAGGGACCTCGCCGGCACGTCGCAAGCCTGGCTGTCTGCCCTCGACTCCGTAAAGCTGGTTGCCGCTACTGAATCGCCGGTGTTGCTCCTCGGCGAGACGGGCACGGGCAAGGAAGAGGCCGCCAAGGCCATACACCGCCTCTCGCCCCGGTCGGCCGGTCCCTTCGTCGCGCTCAACTGCTCGGCCATGCCGGCGTCGCTCGCCGAGAGCGAGCTGTTTGGCCACGAGAAGGGCTCGTTCACCGACGCCCGCTCGCTGCGCCGGGGCCGCTTCGAACTGGCCGACGGCGGAACGCTCTTCCTTGACGAGATAGGCGACCTGCCGCTTGAAATACAGCCCAAGCTGCTGCGGGCCCTGCAGGAAGGCAGCTTCGAGCGAGTCGGAGGCGAAACGCCGGTGCAGGTGGACGTGCGCATCATCGCGGCCACGCACGCCGACCTCGGAGCGGCAGTGGAAACCGGCCGCTTCAGGGAAGACCTGTTCTACCGCGTGGCAGTGTTCCCGCTCAGGATGCCGCCACTCCGGGAACGCCACGGCGACGCCATCATCCTGGCAGAGCTGTTCGCGTCCCGGCTCCGCATGCGGCCCGGCTGGGGGTCGCTGACCTTCAGCGAGGATGCGCTCAGGCTCCTGGAAACTGCACCCTGGCCTGGCAACGTCCGTGAATTGCGCAACGCGGTCGAGCGCGCGGCCATACTTGCCCGCGGCGGCATGATAGGTGCCACCGAACTCCGTGCGGGAGACTGGACCAGGGGACGGCCAGCGCCATGCGCCAGGGACGCGTCGTGTATCGAAGGGTGTTCAGAAACTGGTACGGGAACGCTCGAGGAAACGGAACGACGCCACATCTCGGCGGCACTGGAGCGCTCGGGCGGCAGGATCTACGGAAGCGGTGGCGCAGCCCTGGCGCTCGGCCTCAAACCGAGCACCCTGCAGAGCAGGATGAAGAAGCTGGGTATTGTCAGGAAGGAATCGATACGATGAACCTGCTCGCCCACGCACTGCTCGCCTACGCAACGCTCGACGATACCGGGGGCCAGGAATGCACCGGCTCGATGATGGCTGACTTCTTTGCCGGCCAGGATGCGGCTGACTATCCCGCAGGCATCCAGGCGGGCATGGCCCAGCACCGCGACATCGATGGCTTTACGGACACGCACCCTTCGTTCATTGCATGCAGGCGCGCGATAGCTGGCGCAGGTGCTCCGCGCTTCACCGCCGGAATCCTCACCGACATATTCTGGGACCACGTGCTGGCGTCCGACTGGAAAACCTGGGGAAAACCGCTCTGCGCTCTGGATCTGGAACCGTTCTGCGCGGAATTATATACCAGGCTCGGCAAGACCAGGACCATGCACAGCCCCGGCTTCGCCAGGGCCTACTCCTGGATCGTCGATCTGTCCTGGCTGACCTCGTACGCGCAACCCGCAGGCATAGAGCAGACGCTCCAGGGTCTGTCCACACATATGAGCGGCAACCTGGACCTGGCAAAAAGCGTCAGCATCCTTGCCAGCCTGGACGGGCCGATACGTGCGCACTTTGCTGCCTTCTGGCCTGACCTCGTGGATTTTGCGCGGGGCTGGGCCGGGCGGGAAATCACGCCAGGAGCGTACGCAGGCAACGAGCTGAAACATGAACCAACACCGTCATGTTGACATTGCCCCCCTCGGTGTTACTCTGGTGGTACACCGGAAGGATGAACAATGCCTACAAGCAAGCAAAGAATCAACATTACTGTAGACTCTGAGTTGTTCGCTTTGCTCGGTCACATGGCCGGGAAAAAACACCTCGCTGTGGCTGCATATATCAAGGATCTCGTCGAAAAGGCAGTGGAACTGGAAGAAGACCGTTATTTCTCGATTATCGCGGACGAGCGTCTCTCAATCCATTCCACCAAGCCGAGCATCGATCATGAATCCGCATGGGGATGAGCTATACCGTCGTCTACCTTGAGGATGTGGTCCGCAAGGACATTCCATCACTCGATGCCACAACGAGAGATTCAATCAAGCTGGCAATCGAAGAAATGCTGACCACCAACCCGGTCGAGTTCGGCAAACCCCTGCAGTATTATTTAAAATGATGCAGGCGGCTCCGTGTCGGTGACTGGAGAGTCATATATCAGCTTTCAGGTCAAACGGTTACCATCGTCAAGATCGGACATAGAAAAGAAATTTATCGCTGATGTGGATGCCACAAGACTGCCATCAACGGATCAGGCTATCTATTCGCAAAACAGTCGGGCAGGATCGACTCTGAACCCCTCAAGCAGCTTCGAGGGCACGGGGCCACGGGGCGTCAGCGGTTCGTAGAGGTCGCCCTTGCCGAAGCGGCCGTTTATTTCGAGTGAATATACATTAATCCATTTGCCCAGCGGATCGATGACCCAGTACTCGCGGACGCCGGCCCGTTCGTAGCGCCTGAACTTGTCGTTCTGGTCCCACTTGGACGTTGACGGCGACAGGATCTCCACAGCCAGTTCCGGCGCGCCGCGCGCATACTTGTCCAGCACCTTCCTGTCGTCGCAGAACACCATGATGTCCGGCTGGACGACTGTGTCGATGTCTTCGTCGTCCTCATCGCTATCGGGGATGAGCACGTCAAACGGTGCGATGAAGACTTCGCAGGGCTTGTCATCAAGATAATCAGCAAACACCCTGAACAATCGGCCCAGCAGCCGCTGATGCGCCGCGCTCGGTGCGGCCATGGCCATGGCGACCCCGTCCACAAGCTCCCAGCGTTCGTCATCGGGCCATGTGGCGTAATCACGGTACGTGAACAGTCCCTCGTCACTCAAGGTGGTCCACTTTGGTCCAGTCAATTGAGTACGAGATGCGGGAGGCTACAGATTCGACACTGGCATCGGTATGGTGGAGCATGCCAGCCGCCGGGCCACATGGTGTGCCGCCGTCAAGGTTTCTTCATTGTTGCCCTTTGCATCGATGGTGTGGACTACTCCGTTGCAGGCGCAGACGTATGTCGACGTGGCGTCTGCCCAGATGCAGAACGAGGTGCCCCGGACGCCCATGACGGTCTGCGCGGTCTGCACATTGAAGGAATTGCCTGTTGCCACCGTCTCGAGCTTCTTGAGCACCGCGGTTACACCGCCTCGCTCCAGCTGGACTACGGGCACGAGACTGGTCAGATCGATATCGACAAAGGCGTTCTGTCCAATGCTGAGAACGTTGCGATCGTCGAACACAAGGTCAAGTCGAGCACCAGGCTCGGTCCTGACGGTGAACTTCCGCCCGATCTCTTCACCAGGCTCGACAGAAGCACCATTGACCGTCACGGTACCTTCAAGGTACACGACCGAGGCGGGGCGGACTGATCGGGCAACCGGAACTGCGGCCTGCGGAGCTACGGCTTGCGGAGTTGCCTCCACCGGGGCCTTGGTCCCCGAGCAGGAGGAAAACGACAGCAGCGACGAAACGAAAAGAGCAACGACGACTTTCGGTACCTGGTTGTTACGCATGTGGATAAGATCGTGCTTTGGCAAGGCTCTGTCAAACGCATGATGGTTGCGTGGCGCACTATGGAAGAACGGTTTCCGCTCGGTGTAGTTCCGGTGTATCATGGCATCGTGACCATGCGGCAACAACCAGTGCACAGGAGACAACAGTGAAGCGATCGTTCCTCGGCAACATTCCGGTGCCATTCAAGCTCCTCTCGCTGACGGTGGTGTTCCTGGCTGCGTTTGCGGTGACCTACCTGACCGCGGACAGGGGCCTGCGCTCGCTCGGTTCTGCCCTCGAAACGGTGCAGGTGGTGCACATGAAGACCTACCGTGCCGTTTCAGACCTCCGCTCAAGGCTGGCCAGCTACCATGCGCGCGTGCTTTCGCTCGCCAGCGTCGCGCTTTCGGGAGACCCCGACAAGGAAGTCTCCTCAAAACTCTTCTGGATGAGCGATTCAAGAACCAAGCTGTCGCAGGCCATAAACGGCTTCGATTCAATCTCCGACGACGATGCCATCATTGCCACACTCAACGCATACTCGGCGGCCACCGAACAGGTAAGCGCGGCGGCGGCCTCAAGCATTGAAGCCGTCAAATCGGCCCTCAGGGACACCGAAGCCCGCTATGAGGCAATAGAAAAAAGCCTGGACGCACTGGAAACCGCAGAGCGTACGATGCAGGACGACAGTTATCGGGAGGCCAACGAAAAAGCCCAGGCCACGAGGCAACTACTGCTGCTGGTCAACGCGCTGGCGGCGCTCGTCATACTTGCCATTTCCGCCCTGATATCCATATCGATGACACGGGCGCTGGCCACGCTGGTCCGGAGCCTGCGTAACATGGCCAGTGGTGACTGCACAGAGCGCGTCGACGCCATGGGTACAGACGAGATAGCCTCGATCGGGGCAGCGGCCAACGAGCTGACGGGGTCGCTCAACACACTCGTGGGAGCGGTGCGGGGGCGGGTGCTCAAGCTGAGCCGCCAGGGCGAGGAACTGGCTGAAACCATGCGGGGTACCAGCCGCTCGGTTGACGGCATCGACGCAGGCTGGCGCGGACGGTGGACTCGCTGTTCACGATGATAGGCGACCAGGGCTCGGTGATAGACCGCTCGTCCACCCTGGTCTCGGACATGATAACCAACGTCAAGTCGATAGCCGCCAGCACCGATTCAGCCGACAAAGCCGCGGACTCGCTGCTGGCGACCTCCAGTGACAGCGCCGCGGTACTCAGGGAAATGGACGAAGCGGTAGCCGACATTTCTCGCTACTCGCAGGGGCTCGCCGCAGCCGCAACCACCATCAACGACGTTGCCGTACGCACCAACCTGCTGGCCATGAACGCCGCGATAGAGGCCGCCCACGCGGGAGCGGCCGGCCGTGGCTTCGCGGTGGTAGCCGACGAGATACGCAAGCTGGCCGAGCGGAGCGCAGCCCAGGCTACCGAGATTTCAACAGACCTGACCAAGGTCGGCACGTCCATCTCCAAGGTCAAGGGTGCGGCAAGCGCCGTTACGGAAACCTTCGGCAAGGTGCTGTCTGAAGCCAGGGAGGTTGGCCGCATCGTCTCTGAAATCCGGGAGACTACCGCGGAACAGAGTGCCGGTGGTGCGCAGGTACTCGACGGCCTGTCCCGGCTCGTATCGATAACAAGGCAGGTAGCTGAAGGCGCAAAGGAGATGACGGTCGGCAACGGCCAGATACTGGATCAGGTCTCCACCCTCAAATCGGCTGCCAGGGCAACGGTGGAGGCCAACGACCAGATAGGCCGCGGCACCGCCGCGATCGCCAAAGCCGTCTCGTCAACCTCCGAACTGGCAGAAGTCAACGAGACACTGATACTTGAGGTGCTTCAGGGCGTCAACGCATTCAAGATAGACAGCTGCGATGATACCGACACGCCCGCCCACGGACAGTCATGATCGCGGTCATTCTACAAAGGATCTGATCAGCATCGAGAACAATTCCTGGCTGTAGGCCGTGCCCTTCTGCTTGTAAGGCAATGACTGATCGTATGCAATGGCTTTGTCCTCATCGATTGCATAGACCTTGCTTTCTTCGAATCTCCAGTCATGGTTATCAAAAACTCCCTTCTGCAGTTCGAGGACAAGCAGTCCCAGGGGGTGCTTTCCATCCATGGTGCTGATCCTTAAGTCTTTTCCGTTCCTGAAACCATGCTTGCAGTAATTGTGCGGATCACCCAAAATGATAATAGCCGGAAAATTTCTTTGCATGACCAGGTTTTTTGTATGCTCTATGAGCCGGGTACCTATTCCGACCCTTTGATGATCGGGATGAACACACAAAGGACCAAAGGTGACGGTTTCAATCATCTCATTTTTTTCATTCATGACATGGGATTTGGTATATATGATGCTGCCGACAAGCACGCCATCGATTTCAGCAACGTGATTCAGCTCGTTGATGACATCAGGATGACCCCGCATCATGTGGACCAGATAGTGCTCATCACAACCGGGTCTGTATAGATTCCAGAACGCCTCCCTGGTCAATGCTTCTACCCGTGCAGAATCCCGTTCCTCTTCTTGCCTGATGGTGATACTCATGTATAAACTCCCTTACTCGCCTATGGAAGTATGCAGCGCACCTTGCGGCCACCGCCCAGGTCCCGCAATGCCGGTACCGCTTCCTTGCATTCGGCTTTGGCGTAGGGGCAGCGCGGATGGAAGCGGCACCCCCGGGGAGGGTCGATGAGCGACGGAATCTCTCCGGAAGCAGCCAGCCGCGTCCTGCCCAGGCCAGCTTCGGGATTGGGCGACGCCGACTTGAGCAGCTGCACGTAGGGATGCAGGGCGTCGGATATCACCGCGTCGGTGGGGCCGATTTCCATGATCATGCCCGCATACATTACGGCGATGGTGCCGCACATGTAGCGTGCTCCTGCAAGGTCGTGGGTGATGTACAGGTAGGAGACGCCCTTCCGCTCCTTGAGGTCGAGCATCATGTTCATCACGCCCATGCGTATGGACACGTCCAGCATGCTGGTCGGCTCGTCCGCCAGTACGATGCGCGGCTCCACTGCAAAAGTGCGCGCGATGTTGACGCGCTGGCGCTGGCCACCGGACAGCTCGTGCGGAAAGCGGCGGAGGTATTCCTTTGCCGGCGAGAGGCCCACCTGTTCCAGCGTATCGTTGAGCTTCGCTTCGAGGTCGGCTCTGCCGTTGGCCAGGCCGTGGATCAGGAAGGGCCGCTCCAGGATGCTGCGTATTGTGTGCGTGGGGTTGAGGCTGCCGAAGGGATCCTGGAATATCAGCTGGACCTTCTTCTTGTACGCCAGCGATTCAGCGCGGTTGCGGAATGGCCTGGCTTCCCCGCCATCGACTATCAGGCTGCCCGAGTCGCGCTCGTAGAGCCTGGCGATGACGCTGGCCGTGGTGGTCTTGCCCGAGCCTGATTCACCAACCAGGGCGAGCGAGCCGCCGGCCTGGAGGCTGA
>JAIFMD010000148.1 GCA_020048755.1 Spirochaetota bacterium | reverse complement strand
CTCGAGGCCATGAAGTTGGAGCTTCCACTGGATAACGTGGCTATAGTCGAGCAGCAGGTGGAGCACGCCAGAGGTTCGTACGACATCGTGACGTTCCGCGCGTTCAGGCCATTCGAGCGCAAGCTGTTCAAGCGTGTGTTCGCGGCCTGCGCCGTCGGGGGTTCCGTTGTGGCGTACAAGGGCAAGGCAGACAAGGCGCAGGCGGAACTGGTTGAACTGGAAGGTCTCTACTCCAGCGTAGAAATAATTCCCGTCAAGGTGCCGTTCCTCGACGACGAACGTTGCGTCGTCGTGATGAAGACCGCAAAGCGCGCCTCAAGTACCGGCTGATTCCACCATGAACTCGCGCTCGAAGAGCTGATTTCCCCACGAATCCTTGACAACCAGCTTGTACTTGCCGGGTTTGTCATAATTGTACGGCGGCAGACTGAAGGCGGCATTTGCAGCGAGCCGCACCTTTTCCTCGTGGATCTGCTGGAGCTTGAAGGTTTTCGGATCGATACGGAAGAACAGCACCATGAAGGTGCCATCCTTGCCGGTACCGTTGGTCAGCGTGAACGCAACGCTCGTGCCGGTGGCCGTGGGTATCCTGTCGGTAAATGACTTTTTTTCAGCTGGTATGACAAACCCGATATCGACTATGGCAACTACCGGTTTGGCCGCCGGTGGAGTGCTGGCAACCTTTGCACCACCGGCAGCGAAGAACGTACGGGCGGCGATGAGCCGGGGCTCCCAATAACGGTCAGTCATCGGAGACAGAATGACACCTGTCCTGGGACCGTCTGAAACAGCATGGATGACGGTTCCGTCTCCAACCGCTATGGATACGTGGCTGGGTGCGCCTCCAACCGTATCGTAAATGAAAACGTCACCCATTTTTGCCGCTTTCCAGTCTATCGGTGTACCGGCTGAATAGAATCCGCGGGCGCTCCGTGGCAACTCCAGGCCAAAGGCTTCGCGGTAGACGTACCGCACGAAACCGGAGCAGTCGAAGGCCGCCGGCGATTCGGCGCCATAGACGTAGGGCACGCCGCGGTACTTGAAGGCCACATCGACCAGCTTCTTGCGCGTGGCATCCTCGGATGGTTGTCCGAATGCCAGGGCAGCAACCAACACAACCGGTACAGCGAGCATCAGTCTTCTCATGCTATGACTATCCTGCTCAAGCATCGCAGGGTCAAGCTATCGACTATTTTTTTGTGGAACATCAACTATCGTTTTTGATATGCATGTGCTATCGTTTGTGATAGATCCGGTGGTTTCAATGCTCCGGTTGCGGTGCGCAGTTGATCATGGATGTCCAGGCAGGCAGAATTTCTGATTGGCATGCTTATTGCTTAATAATGTTCGGATGGCAGAAGCAATTCGTCGTCCAGAAGGAGTAGTCATGAAAAAGTTCGTAGCAAGCACAGTGATGGCATGCCTGATAGGAACGGGAGCCTTTGCCCAGGGACCGGCCTTAAAATCCGGCGGAGCCGATCCGCAATTTGCCCTGTCGATACTGAGCGAATATTTTGAAAAAGACGAGCGGGGAGACAGGGTCGGAGGTGTGGTACTGACGAGTATAGGCGGAGTATTGCTGGCAGGCGGCCTCGCGGGGGCCCTGTATTCCATGACACCACCGGTCGCCGGCGGCATGTACGAAGACGCAAACGGCCAGATGCTCGTCCGCGGCCTGTCCATCGGTGTTTCGGGTACCGGCCTCCTGCTCGGGGGGATAGGCATAGGCTTCCTGGCCAAACCGGATGATGCCTACAAGCGGGAATATGCGTACCTGTATGCCGAAACCGACCCGGTGATACAGGAGGCCATAGCCTACGGGGTAATGAAGGAACTGGCCGACGAGGCGAAGCGCAGCCGGGTTGTCAGCGGACTGATCAACATTACGACACCACTGGCCATGGCAGGCGGGTATGCCATTGCAGCGGCGGCTACCGACACCTGGGACGAGTTCGATGACAACGTGCTCGGTGCGTTGAGCTGGACGCTCCCGAGCCTCATCTCGGGCATCATAACGCTGGTAAGTGGCAAGTCCGACGAGGAACGCATGCTCGATTCATACCAGGCGATGAGCGCCAGTTTCGCGTCCAGTGGCCGGCGCTGACGGTCGGCGCTTATGGGTACCTGGTTCAAGGGTGTCGTACTCGGCATCGCCGCGCTCCTCGGGCTATCGAAGGCCGGGGAACCGCCGGCGATGTCGCTGCGCGCCTACCGGGATGCGACGACGATCTACGCCTCGTTCGAGCTGGATGATCTGCCCGATGCTGACCTGGCGCGCCTGGTTGATGCCTCGTTTGTCGTGCGGATCAGGGCGACGGTCTGGGCCGGAACAGAACGGACCGAAGCGTTCCGCGACATCCGGCATGACAGCCTTGGGTACGAGGTGCGCGTCTCGGAAACCGGAGGCGTGCATCGTACCCGGGACGGCAAGGCGGCCTGGACCATAGCTTCGCGCTTCAACAAGATAGCGCTGGGCCCTGTAGCGGCCCAGCGTTTCCCGATGGCGCTCGGCTGCAAGGTGTTCCTGTCGCTCCCGTCTGATCCCGACTACGACCCTATGGTCGTATGGGCTTACAAACCTGCTGCGGCATACCGGGAACTCGACTCGGTCGGCCTCGTGCCATACTATTGAAGCAATGAAACTCCGGACACGCATCTTCGTCGTTTCGTTCTCTGTTTCTGTGGCCCTGCTCGGAGGGGCAGCCATAGCACTGACTGCGATCCCTTCCAGGAACGCTACGACGAGCGGAGGAGACGCTTCGCTTGAACGGCTGCAGTCATCAGTTGACGAGCTGGCTGCCCTGGCCACTGCCGCGGCGGAGGGCCGGGCCGTGGAGGCCGCAGCACTGCAGACAGCGCTGGTCCCGTTGCGCAAGGACCTTGTCAGGCGGGCGGTGCTCGAGCGGGACGTGGCCATAGAAACGACGGCGGGCTGGATCGTCCTGCTGGCGGCCGAAGCGCTGGCGGCCCTTGCCGTTTCAGCCGTGGCCGCGGCAGCACTCACGGCGCGCTGGTCAAGGTTGCGGGACGGCATACTCAGGCTCAGGCGCGGCGGTCCCCGGGAAACGTTCTTCTCAGGCACGCGCGACGAATTCGGTGCCGTAGAAGAGGAACTCGACAGGCTCGTGGAGGCGCTCGGCGACCGGGAGCGCATGCGGTCGGAACTGAGGGCTCTCCAGGGCTGGGGCGAGGCCTCAGCCTTTCTTGCACACCAGGCGCGCACGCCGCTATCGTCGCTGATGCTTTCGGCCAGAACTGCCCGGGCCGCGCTCGAGGCCTTTCCGACAGAACAAAACCCTGGGGGGAACATCAACGCAACGGCTCTTGACGAGGCCAGATCTTCGCTCGAAAGGGCAGAGGCTGAGGCGGCCCGTATCGCAGCGCTCTTCTCGCGCGTGCGTTCACTGTCAGGCTTCAAGGATCCGGTACTCACCGACGTTGATCCTGCCCTGGCGCTCAGGGAAGCCGCTGCCGCGCTGGCTGCGCGCGGCTTGCCGCTCGGTGCGGAGCAGGTCAGCATAGAGGCGCACGGCACGGGAGCGAGGCCACGCTTTGACCATGGCTACCTCGTCGAGGTGTTCTCAAACCTGCTGTCCAACAGCATGGAAGCCTGTGCCGAACGTGGCCTGCCATTCAGCGTACGCCTGTCGCTTACTGCGGAGGCCGCGGACTACACCATTGAATACTCGGATTCAGTCACAGGACTTGATCCCGCTCTGGTGGACCGCGTTGGTACCGCCCGGTTTACCACCAAGCCGGAAGGCGCGGGGCTGGGCGTCTGGCTCGTGGGCCGCGTGGCAGCCCTGCACGGCGGGCGGCTGGAAACGGGGCTCACTGCGGCCGGCGGGCTCAGGTTCACCATGATATTTCCGGCGGGAGGGGTTTCGTAATGGCCAGAGTTCTTGTCATCGATGACGACCGCTCGTACCTCGCATCGATGACGGGGTACCTGCGGCTCAAGGGCCATGAGGCAGAGGGTCTGCCGGCACCACCACCCGCAGGCAACATCGCCGGCCGCTACGACATCGTGTTGCTCGACATAGACCTGGGTGATCGCGACGGGTTCGAGTCGCTCGACGAATACGTCGCGGCCGGCATACCCACGGCCATGGTCTCAGGCCTCGCGGATGCCAAAAACGCCGTCCGCGCCGTCAGGGCTGGCGCCGTGGACGTGCTGGAGAAGCCTGTCGACCTGGACCGCCTTGAAGTGGCCATAGCGCTGGCCTGGGCCAAGTCAGAGCTGTCGCGCTCGGACAAGGCGGGGCGGGATGTCTGGCTTTCAGAGCACCTGTTCGTCGGGGAATCGCCTCTGATGAAGAGCCTCGTCGAGACAGCGGAGCGGGCGGCGCGGACGACGCTCAACGTACTGCTGCACGGCCCCAGCGGTTCGGGCAAGGAACCGCTGGCCACCTGGATACACCTGCGGTCGCCACGCTGCGCGGGGCCGTTCGTTGCCATCAACTGTGCCGCCATTCCGGCGGAACTGGCCGAGAGCGAGCTGTTCGGACACCGGAAAGGCGCGTTCACAGGTGCCGACCGTGACCGGGCTGGGTGCTTCGCGGAAGCCAGGGGAGGCACGCTGTTCCTGGACGAGGTGGGCGAACTGCCACAGGCACTGCAGGCCAAGCTCCTGCGTGCAATAGAGTCAGGCGAGTACCGGCCGGTAGGCGCCGACGAGACGCGAAAAACCGATGTGAGGGTCGTATCAGCGACCAACCGCGACCTCAAGGCCGAGGCTGCCAGGGGTGCGTTCAGGGAAGACCTCCTCTATAGGCTGGCCCAGATACCGCTTGCCGTGCCGCCCCTGTCGGCGCGGAAACAGGATATACCTGGCCTGGCCCGTTTCTTCGCCGACAAGGCGGGGGTCGGCCGGCCGTGCGAAGACGCGCTCGGATACCTTGCTGGGCGCGAGTATCCCGGAAATGTTCGGGAACTGAAGAGCATAATAGAACGGGCGGGGGCACTGTCCTCGGGGGCCGTACTCGATGCGGCCTTTTTTAAGGAACTGGATACGATGGGCTGGTCGGTGCGGCCCGATCCAGCTGCGGCTGGGACAGGAAGCAGCAGAGGGAATGGAGCGGCCTACCCGCTTGACGAGCCCTTGCCTCTGCGGGAAGCCAAACGCAGGATGGAACTGGCCTACCTGGAGCGGCAGGTAGAGCTAGCCGGCGGCTCCATAGCCAGAGCCGCGCAGCGGCTGGAAATACTGCCCAACAACCTGTCACGCAGGCTCGGGGAGCTACGAGGGTAAAGCGTCCGGAATATCAGTACAGGCCGTCAGGGAGCACATTTCCTCGTAGGATACGAGGAAATCTACTATGGCGCCGTAACGCTCCGCGGGCTGGAGGCCGTTTCCGGCGACACGGTCGTACAGTTCCAGCATGTACGCGAGCGCCTCGTTGCGGTGCGCTTCTGAAATGTCGTCGTCGTTCTTGAAGAGTCCGGAAAGGAAGGCCCTGGCCTCGAGCTCGTCATAGCTTGGCAGTATGACCGACAGCATGGAGAGGGCCGTCGGGATGCAGTTGACGCTGTGCTGGCGCACGTACAGGATGGATTCTGTGATGGCCAGAGCCCGGGCCTTGACCGCTTCAAATTCCGGTCTGAACAGTTCAAGATCATCCCTGGCACGGAGCAGACCTTCCAGCTTCTTGTAGGTATAGCAGACGACCAGCACATGCAGGCTCGGAACGCAGAACAGGTGCGGATCCACGGCATATACAAAGGCGTAGCGCAGGCTCGGAGCCTCGGCCGGCCGCCTCGTGGTAGACAGGCACTGGCCATACACTGTGGACGCGTCGAGGTAACAGCGGCGGAGGCCCGCAAGGAATTCGCTGATATCGGTGTTGAACGACCAGCCCAGACAGCGTCGCAGGTAGCTTATGGAAGAAATCCATAACTGGATGAAGTTCAGGTATAGTCCGATGGATTCGTACCGCACGGGTATGAATGCATCGAGTGGATGCTCTACGTTCCGGATTTCAGGTTTGTTGGTTGATTCCGGACGTAGCCTGAAACGGTAGCGATACTGATCAAAGAAGAAACGCCTGAATGCCGTTCCGATGAAAGAAAGCACCGCCCACAGGAGTCTGGGACTGCCAAGCACGACGAGGATGAGGTAGAGCGTGCTTCCCCTGAGGACGGGCAACTCCGGGGTGGTTCCAGAATCCTGACTGTACCGGGGCGTTGAGTTCTCTTTCATCCTAGGCTTGCTTCTTTTCTATCTTTGCCCAGGAGTCGCGCAAGGAAACGGAACGGTTGAATACAAGCGAGCCAGGCCTGGAGTCCGTGTCGCAGCAGAAATAGCCGAGCCGCTCGAACTGGTACGAGGCGCCCGGCTGCGCAGCCGCGAGGCAGGGTTCAGCAAACGC
>JAIFMD010000213.1 GCA_020048755.1 Spirochaetota bacterium | reverse complement strand
AGAACTCTTTGGCCACATCGTCGGGATCGCGCGAGGAGATGTCTCCGCGGATCAGCGGGATGGCGCAGAACGAACAGCGGTTGTTGCAGCCCTCGGCGATTTTCAGGTAGGCGGAGCGCGGAAAGCCCATCAGGGCACCGCGGCGGGCCGGCGAATATGCTACCCGATCGGGCGTCAGGCTCCTGTGTTCGCCACCAAGCGCCGCCGTAGCGGCCTCGTCTATCAGCGACAGGTCGCCGTTGCCGAAGATGCCGTCCGCCTCGGTCAGGTCGCTGCCCAGGGCGTCCGCATAGCGTTGCGAAAGGCAGCCAGCCATGAGCACGCGCTTGCCCGGGTAGGCCTTCTTGACGGCTATGACTGCCTCTATTGATTCTTTTTTTGCGTCCTCGATGAAGCCGCAGGTGTTGACGATGACCAGCCCGGCCTCGGAGAGCGAGGCCGACTGTTGCCAGCCGCCTGCCAGGAGCCTGGCGGCCATCTCCTCGGCGTCGACCTGGTTCTTGGCACAACCGTGGTTGTCTATGTAGAAGTTCTTCAATTTACGTTGTAGACACCGAGGCTCCAGGTTCCATCGTCGGCCTGGACCCACCTGATTTGCTTTACTGCCACTTCTCCGGGGGAACCCAGTTCAACGTCGGCGCTCTGGCCTCCGGAGGCCTGGATGGTCAGCTTGCAGGCCGCCGCGTTGCTCGTCCAGAGCTTGGCTGAGTTGTTTGCCGTCACGCTGATCTGGTCGCCCTTGTGGTAGTAGCGCGGAACATGGCATAGTTGCGGAAGGTCACGTTGATGACGAAGGGGTAGGGGCTGCGCTTGCCCGAGAATACTATGGATTCCTGGGTGGACGGACGCTCTACGGTGGAACCGGGTACGCTCGTAATGCTCGGCGCGGTTCCAGTTTCAGGTACCCGCACAGGTTCGGCACTTGCCACCGCGGGTACAACAGTGCCGTCGGCAGTAACCGTTCCAGTCGCCAGGCTCGTGGCCAGGGTCCCCGCTGCGCTGAAACGCACGACAGCTCCCCTGGATGCTTCGTTTTTCTGGAAATCAACGATAAAAGCAACGAGTTCAGGCTGGTTGTCCTTGTCCAGGTCTATCGAGCCCTCTTCTCCCAGCATGAACCGGGAGATGCCGACCGGTGATTCAATAGAAATCCGGTCGTCGATCCTGGTTATCGTCAGCTTGTAGCTGTCCCCCGCATAGGGAACTATCAGTGTGTCGCCTTCGTAGAGCCGTTTCTCGAACAGAGTAGAAGCGAGCACATGCTGGACTGGTTCAGATCGGGTCAGTTCCGGTTCCTTGGTTGAAGCTTTTGCAGAAATCGACCTGATGGCAAAAAAGCCACCCACGCCGAGTGCGATGACCGCACCCGCCACGATGAAGGGCCAGACGGGCCTCCGCTTTGGCTGAAGCAGTTCCTTTATGGGGACAGGTTGTTCCTGTATCCGGATGCCCCTGAAGGCCTGGATGAGCGATGTCGACTCAAGGCCCAGGTATTCCGCGTAGTTCCGGAGGAAGCCTACGATGTATGCTTCTCCAGGAAATACGGAGAAATCCTCGTTTTCGAGTGCGGTAAGATAGCGCTTGGCTATGTTTGTCTCGTCCGCAATATAGTCGATGCTCAGGCCCCGGGATTCGCGGGCTGTTCTGAGCTGTTCACCAATGGCTATAGCGTTCATGGGTTCGTAACCGCTCCCTAGTTGTCGGAACTGAATAAAAAGTTGTTGTACATATTTGCGGACGCTGGAGAATCATAAATGAATTTAGTCGCGGGTATGTCCTGATCGAGGACAATTTTTGTAAAATCGTAGTTTATCTGATCGCCGGCAAGGGTTATCCCCTCCATCCTGCGTATGAGGAGCCGGGCCGGGTCTATGGACAGGATGATATTCCTGAAGCCTTCGGCGACGCTCAATCGTGACAGTACGAGCCGCACGACCGATTCGGTTTCAGCTCCGGGTAGCGGAACCGGATCAGGGCCGGTCTCGAAGGTTACCGAGTAGCTTCTGCCCAGCATCCGCAGGCCCTGGCTGGTCGCCGCGCCAGCTGGATTGGCTACGCCGGTCTGCTGGCTCAGGATGGCGCGGAATTCCGGAACGTAGATGACCAGACTCTGGCCATCATAGACGATGACCTGTGAAGCCGGTTCGGTAAAATCCATGCGCATCAACGAAGGAGCCTTGTACATGACGGTTCCGGACATGGTCTGCTTGCCGGCAAGGACGGCTACCTGCGCCTGGTAATCCTTGATCGTCGCATACTGTGCGGATACATCCTTGAAGAACTGGTCAGCGGTGAGAATATTCTGCGCCATGGTTGGAGCTACCGCACCTGCGGCCATTAGAACTATGGATGGAAAAATTTTCACCTGGGGTAACCTGCCATTGTGCGTGGATTCCTCAATATAGTATCCGCTACCCGGCAAAATGACAAGCGACCGGCACAAGCCGTCTCAGTCACTGGTCTTGAGTTTTTCCAGGACTATCCAGCGGACCCTGTCGTCATTGAGGTTGAGGTAGCCGCCACATTCAGGGCAGGTAAAATGACCATCTGCCAGGGCGTCCTTCCTGCACGCGACACAGTAAACCTTACCGCAGGCCGGGCAGGAACCCGCGGGAGTATCGCCGGACGGCTCGCCCCTGAGCCTGGCCCGCGGCACTGCCGGCACCGGCCTGGGAACCTCCCAGGAACGCTGGCATGATGCGCACGCCAGGGTCTCGGAGGTGGCGGCGTGTATGGATTCTTTAAGCGAGGCTGCAGATCCGGGGTCGAGGGTTTCAAGTTCATCGGCTATCTCGGCCGCACGCTTGTAGCGGTGCCTGGCCATATAGAGGCCAGCCAGACGGCTGAGTGTCGAGGTATCCCCGGGCGCGCGTTCCAGTGTCGCGCGGTACGCCATCTCTGCCCTGCTGAAATCGCCGTATTCGGCTGCGATGTCTCCCATCAACTTGAGCGCCCGCGGATCGTCCCTGGTTTCAAGGGCCCTGCGCAGCGAATCTTCTGCATCGGCCAGTTCTCCGAGTTCAAAGAGGGCCGCAGCCAGGTTGACGCGGTATTCCGGCAGTTCGGGATCTTTGGTTGCTGTGGAGCTTCCGAGTTCGCAGGCTTTACGGTATTCGGTTGCCGCCGCTTCCAGCTTGCCTGTTGCGGCATATACGTTTGCAAGGCGATTGGCCGCGGCCGCATTGCGCGCTGGCCAGTTGCCCAGGGTCTTTAGCGCCTGTTCCTGATCCCCGCGAGCTGACAGGGCCTGGGAAAGGTTGACGACCGGAACGGCCTCTCCGGGAAGTACCACTGCAGCCTTCCTGAAGAAATCCACAGCCTCGGAGGCCTGGCCCCTGGACAGGGCGGCCTGGCCAGCCAGGTTCAGTGTCCAGCCGTCGGCTGGAGCCGCGGCAAGTGCAGCCGCAATCTCATCGTCGCATTGCTCTCCGGCGACGAACAGGGCTTCAGCCAGACGGTACCGGTAGATGGGCAGTTCCGGTTCCAGTTCGACGGCCTTCCGGTAGTCGCGCAAGGCCTCCGCGCGTTTACCTGCGGATGCCATGATCAGGCCATGAATGTAGGTAGACGCTGCGTCGGCACGGCCCTTTTTGACGAGCTTTGAAAGCAGGGTTTCGGCGGTCTTGAGGTCTCCCCTGCCGTAGGCCACAAGGCCATCGAGTGAATCCAGCACCGACTTGTCATAGCCCAGTTTTCTCAGCCGTACCGAGCAGTCAGTCGCGTCATCCCAGGCTTCCTGCGTGTAGAAGCCCTTGGCAGCGACCAGCCAGGCGGCCGAAGCCGCTACGTGGTCGCCCGCGTTTTCAAGCGCCATGGCGTGGTTTCTGGCATAGATGGGCATGCCTGGATCGCCAGCGGTTGCCCTGGCATAGGCCTCGGCTGAGCTCTTCCAGGATCCGAGGTTGTAGTAGGCATGACCCAGCAGGTTGAGGAGCCGCGGGCTGGACGAGAGCCGCTCTGAGTCCGCCTCAAGTCGTTCCCTGAGCTGGCTGTAGTTGCCGCGCAGATACAGGAGGTTGTAGCGTTCCTCGATGGCTTCGCCAAAGTCAGGATCGAGTGCCAGGCAGGCTTCTATGGCTTCGGCAGCTTCGTCTTTCAGGTCCATGCGCAGGAGGCTCTCGGCCTCCAGGAATTTGTCCCGTGCGGTGCCTTCGCCACGGTCTGCGACCTTGCGCAACTGCACGAGGGCCGGCACGTTGTGGCCGAGACCGAAGAAGCCCTCTGCAAGGCGCCGCCGCTGGTCTGAATCGGCAGCCACTATCCTCGCAAAGCGCAGGTAGTCGGATTCCGCTTCCATGGGCCGGGAGTCTATCCGCAATGAGTCGAGTCTGAACGCGGCCGGGCCCGAATAGCTCTGTGCCGCGAATGCGATGCCACCCGAGTCGAGCGAATCGTCTTCGGCTTCCAGCGCAAACCGGCCGTTGACCAGCACGACGACGCGGGGACCCCGGGATACGATGCTCAGGACCATCGTTTCGGCACCTGACGCCCAGGGGCAGGCTATCCACGGGACAATGGTACGCGGATCGCCGTTGAACACGACATCGAGCCTTACTTCGCCATCACTCGAGACGAGTACATACATGAAGGACGAATCGTCGAGTTTGCGGAACAGGAGTCCGGCCGACCGCCTTGAACCAGCCTCGCCAAAACTGATTTCTGCTTCTATCGAAACGTCGGTATAGCGGAAGTCGCCAGCATCGGCCCAGGCAAACAAATTGTCCCTGCGCAGGTCCAGCACCAGTGCGTTTGAATCGAGGCGTACCGAGTACCGTTCCTCGTCGACAGCCTGGAACCGCGACAACTCCGGTGAAGTAAAATCAGCGCGCCATAGCTCCTCGGGAGAGGAGCCTGGCAGGGGTGGAGGCGCGGGTTTCTTGAAAAATCGGCCGATGAATCGCAACATTCGGGGCAATAGTAACCGCCACCGCCATCCTAAGCAAGCGCTGCCGGCAATCCAGTTCGCCCGGATTGGTATATGGCCTCTATCAGACGCACGGTCTCCCGGCCATCCGCGCCGGAGACTGCAGGCTGCCTGCCTTCCCGGAGTGCCTCCACGAACTCGGCTTCTTGCCGCGCAAAATAGTACCAGGTTGCATCTACGGTCTTGAAGAATGCCTCGTCTTCGGCCTTCCAGCGCTCGAGGCTGGCCTCCTCACCCGGAATTGACCACAGGTCATTCACAGGCGGCTCGAGGATGGAACTCCTGCCCGCTATGAACATGGCTCCGCCATCCGTCTGAACGCCGGCGGACGCGCCATTCCTGCCATGCACGTGTACCTTGGCGTAGATTCCCGGCTTCTGCGAGTTGCTCACCAGGATGGATCCCAGTGCGCCATTCTGGAATTTGACAGA
Organism: Spirochaetota bacterium; assembly: GCA_020048755.1. Lineage (GTDB taxonomy): Bacteria > Spirochaetota > Spirochaetia > Treponematales > UBA12059 > SZUA-370. The sequence continues at coordinate 1,807 of JAIFMD010000213.1, read as the reverse complement.
CGCTACCGCGGTATCTTCAACCTCGATGTAGGGATGGTTCAGGTTGGCCCAGTATGCCGATACCTCCATGGCCGGGCCCATGAACCAGGTGAGCAGGTCCAGCTGGTGCGGCGCCTGGTTGACGAGGACGCCGCCACCTTCCCCGGCCCAGGATCCCCGCCAGGGGTCGCTCCGGTAATACGCCTCGTCACGCCAGCCCAGCATTATCACCTGGCCAAGAGCAGGAGCGCCGAGTGCACCTGAGTCTATGGCATCACGGATGCGCCTGACCGCCGGATACCAGCGCCGCTGGCTGACGACGCCGAGGTTTTTGCCAGCCCGCGTGGCGGCGGCCATCATGGCATCACAATCAGCGGTGGAAATCGCCATCGGTTTCTCGACGAGTACGTGCAGGCCCGCCTCCGACGACTCTATCGAGTGCTGCGCATGCAGGAGGTGCGGCGTGGTCACGATGATAGCCTGCACGCGGTCCCTGGCTGCCATTTCAGCCGGGGTCGCACGGTGCTGGAGGCCCCAGCGCGATGCAAAGGCTGTCCTGGCACCTTCATTGCGGCCGCAGACTGAAACCAGCTCCGCGTTATCCAGAGATGCGAGCGCCTTTGCATGCAGTTCCGCTACTTTTCCATAGCCGTAGAGCCCGAAGCGAACCTTGTCCATCGATGTTCCTTTCTTATAGCCTTACGGCTGAAGCACGACTTTGAGCAGGCCGGGTTCGCGGGCGTAGAGACGTTCAAACCAGGCCGCGCCATCCGACAAGGGAGCTGTGGCGGACAAGAGTGCCTTCACGTCGACCTTGCCGCGCGCCATCAGTTCGAGTGCCAGCGGGTATTCGCCGGATATGGCGCAGCTTCCATAGAGGGTCAGCTGGCGTGTGACAACCTGTTGCAACGGCAACTCGATGGAGGGACTGGCATTGCCTATGAGCGTAACCGAACCGCCCTTGCGCACGACTGCCAGCGCAGTTGACACGGGGCTCGTAGCCCCGACTGCCTCGAAGGCCCTGTCAACACCGCGGCCATGGGTCAAAGCTTTTATTGCTTCCATTGAACCGGCATCCAGCGGGTCAAAGGCCGCGTCAGCACCCGCCGCCAGTGCGGAGTTTCTCCGTGCAGGATCGGTATCCAGTGCAAGTATGAGTCCCGAGCGGGACGCCTTGAGTACCTGTACGAGCAGGAGGCCTATGAGGCCAGTGCCGACTACCGCGACATCCTCGCCGAGGCCGTTCGGCGTAATCGCGGCTGCATGGGCGGCCACGCCGAGCGGTTCGGTCAGCGCTGCCGACACAAAATCAATGGTGTCAGGCAGGCGGTAAAGTATGCGCTCTGGCACGACGACGTACTCTGCAAAGGCGCCGTCGCGCCTGTATTCGGCGCATGAGACGCCCAGCACGCGGCGGTCGTCGCAGAGATTCACCTCTCCGCGCCGGCAATGCCAGCATTCTCCGCAGTATTCAGTTGAATCGAAGGTGACGCGGTCATTGACCCTGAAGTTTTTCACTTCTGATCCCGCTTCCACGATGATGCCAGCCGCCTCGTGCCCCATGATGATGGGCGGCCTGCGCCTTCCTGTCGAGCCGTCCATGCCGTGGACATCGGATCCACAGATGGCGCACGCGTGCACGCGGATCAGGACGTCTCTGGGCGTGCGCAGGGCGGGGGTCGGTACTTCCTGATAACTGAACCTGCGGTAATCTTCAAGAACCAGCGCTTTCATGATGTTGTGTCCTTTCTTTAAAAATCGAATTGGCCGAATGGACTGACAGGCCGAACAGGTCGATTGCGAGCCGACCAGAAACCGTCAGGTCCGG
>JAIFMD010000046.1 GCA_020048755.1 Spirochaetota bacterium | reverse complement strand
ACGGTAGACTCGATCGCCGCATCATAGGTACCATTCCTGACTTGCCATTCACGGTAGGGTACGTACTCTTCAAGCGTCCATTGAACCCATCGCCCGGCACTCCATACTTCCGTCTCACTGATAAGCGTCGGATAATCAGGACGCACGAGATGCCGCAAAGCATGGAGATTACTACGAGTAACACCAGGGCATGCGTCGAAGGTTCGCTTGATGGCTTCTATATCCTCGAGTTGAGGATATATCGTTCCTGCCTTGAGCATTCTCAAGGCAAACGCATACTCTTCAACGAGGCGCCCCGACATGCCAGCCAGAATTTTTCTAAAGTCAGCGTTCGTCTTGACCTCAGAGAAAGCTTGCTCCAGATACAAGCGGATCTGGTCAAGAGCTTCCGCACGGACCGAAGGCTCCAGTGCGACCTGCTCCACAGCCTTTGCCGGCATGCTCCGGACCACAGGAACCTGCCCGATGGGGATGATTCTTTCAAGCAATTCGTCAGGGTAGTTCCTGAGCAAAGACCAGGCTCCGAACCAGCGCAGCGGTACCAGCGGCTTTTCAGGCAATTGATCGCATACTGCGGCGATCCAGGTGTCGGCGCTGTTCCGCTTCCACTGCTCCGTCTTTCTTTTTACTGATTCAATCACCAGCGGATATTGGGTGATGGCTTCACGATAAGAGCTGCCAGCCAAAGCTGTGACGATGGTTGCTGCGTTTTCAGTACTCAAAGATTCGACAGCGAAGGCGCGATCAAGCACCAGTGCGAGCAGGGTATTCTCAAAAGACAACTCCGAGTGTTCATCAACCTCAAGTTCAAGTAGACCTTGACCGCTGATAGCTTCATCGCTTACCCAATCTGGCATGGCGATATTCCAGCGCTGAGCCAGGATGCTGCGTGGCGTCTTCTCGGTAAACTCTGCTTCGATGCCCAACTGCCCGATGTAGTTTCGCAACCATGACAGGTATCTTTTATTGCGAACCCAAATTTCGATACCGTGATTCAATCGCGCGGACTCGGTGATATCCTTGCAGGCGGCGACATAGTCAGCATCGTTCTCCACAATACGAATCGCGTCGGATGTGTCTTTCAAGTCGCCGATGAAGCAGATGGTGACACGTGCCATAGTTACGATTTCTTTTGTGCATGGTCACGCACAAAAGCCTCTATTGCTTCTATATCACCTGCCTTGATGAGCCCCTTGTCAGTTGCGTACTTGAGCAAGGAGTTTAGGACGGCAATAAAACCGTCGACATCATCGGGACACTTGAAAGAGGCTTCAGCCGCGTACATGTCGTTTGAATATTTAAATTCATATTTATGTTTTTTGTCTATCAGCTCGACCTTAACCGGTTCGCTGTAGTTGCCATCATTGTCAACCGCCCGAATGGTTATTTTTGCACTGGATTTTGTATCGAGGAGCTTGACCAGATCCACGGTATCCGAGGCCTTTTCAGCAGTTACAGATTGCCTGGGGTCAGTTCCATCCACGGTATAAATCAGGGCCGCGGTCCCGGAAGGCAGGTTGATCGGCACGGAATCGTTCTCGCCAACCTCGTAGGATGTTTTTTTTATCATTGGTTTCTCGACGACTACAACGGCCCTGTCTATCTCCTCTTTTGCCTGCTTCAGCTTTTCTGTGTAATCCTTTATATGCAGAGAGGTCCAATCCCGAAGAGCACCGAATCCAAAATCTTTAGGCAAAGCCTCGGCTATCAGGGTCTGGAAATTGCCCTCTTTGCGCAACCGGGTCAGCAGTGCTGCCGCATCGCTGTCATCGTAGCGGTTCTCATCACGCTGGGTAGGTGTAAGGCCTTTGTACCATGCTGTCATCGCCTTTTCACACTCCACCAGGTCTCCGGCGGCCCCAAACACCGGAGACAACGCAGCTGCGACAGTTTGAAGCACGGTGGAATCCGCAGACTCGAGCAACTTGACGTCATTGCCAAAAATTGTAGAAATCTCCGCCTTGTCTTTGCCATTGTCATAAAGCGCAGGCAGATCCTCAAGGAGAAGCCCATAGTGATCCATGCCGGAAGTTCTATCTGCAAGCAGCGCCTTGAGGTCCGACAGCCGCTTTTGGGAATCTGCTTTGTGCATGGTTAGGATCCAGGCTACCGCCGGAAGCTCCGCGTACCAGGCGGCGATGGCGGCATGCGCGGATTGCAGTGTTCGGGCTTGTCCGTGCAGCATGGGAGCAGCGCCGACTGCGAGGGCAAAACGGTCTACCAGGTTCAGTTGATCATCGGAGATGTCGCGCAGGGCAAATTCTGTATGACTTGCCTGATCGGAGATCAGGGAAACTAGATCGGCATATGACCGAACCGGTCGCTCAACCGTTCTTGTAGAATCTTTATAGATGGTGATTCGTTCGCCATAGGCGCGGATGATGTGCCCAAAGCTGAGAACTAGCGCCGTATCGCTTGCGCCATATGGGGCATCGCGCATTTCCATGATAAAAGGCCCTACGGCAAAGCCCTGGCCAGATTGCAGCTGTTCGAGCCGTTTACAGAGTTCCTGCAGTGCAGGAAAGTCACCGTGAATTTTTCTGGAGTCCATCTCACAGGTAAAATAGGTAACACGGCCGTCGGCTCCGATTTTTTTAAGTGCGCCGGCACCCTTGAGGAGCACTTTTTCCAGATACCGCTTCTCACCATGATTGTCGGGGTTGCCAATGTCTATCATCACGCGGTCGGCGGTAAGCAGCATATCGACAGCCTGCTTGAGGGTGTTGTTTTTACCGGTCCGCCACCGATCATCGTGCACCAGGTTAAGGTCGGGGTGCTTGATACGGCAGGGTTTTGTATATTGCTTTTCACATAGCACGTCCGCGGCCTTGTGGGATTGCTGCGGTCTGTCGAACAAGACCATCCCGCTCTGACCATACCAGCATGAATCGCTCCCCTGGTATGTCTGGTCGAACATCGCCTTGAGACGCGTCGAATAACCATCGAGGGGGCTGTCCAGAATATCCCGGAGCCTGGACTCAGTCTGTGCGCTTATTTTATGGGTCGCGGTGGGCGAGAGGTAATTGCGACAGGCCTTGACCCGCAGGAGTGTATCCGTAAAAGCCAACGGGGCGTGCGGTATAGCAACCGCTACAGTCACCGAGGTGAGGGTTCGCAGCGCTTCCTTGGCCACGGCTATTTCTGCTTCATCTTCGCACAAGGCGTACACGAGGGTTCCCTCATAGCTCTTGGACGGGTTGGATCTGCTTGCATCAAAGTCAGCCTCCAGATCTTTCCAGAGAGCGCTACCGAGGTCTTTCGCCTGTACGAATCTGGGTTTGAAGCGCTTGTCGTCAGTGTACGGCAGATTGAAGTTGTTGGCACTCACGAAGTCGTCGGCCGATTTCCCGGCGGATTCTTCAAGGAAGGCCAAAACCTTGTCCTGCGGGTGCAGGCTCGCGTTGCCCAGGTAGCGGTCAATGAGTACGTAGGGATCCTCTCCTGAACCAGCCGCGAGTTCGTATGTACCCGATTGCTGGCGGAAGAATACGGCACCACTCTTGACCAGGTCTTTAAGCATAGACTCTGCGAGTTTTTTTTCGTTGCCGCTCAGGCAGTAGAGCCCGAATTGAAGGTTTTCAAGATTGGCCGGAATCTGGCAAAGCAAGTAGATGAGGATAGTCTTCAATACGCGCTGGCGCTCGTCGTCTTCTATTCCGGCCAACTGGCCCGCGCTTGCCTTGCGCAAGGCGTCAATGCTTGCGTAGAAGCCATTGACGATCTGACGCTGACCTTCGCGCAAATCAGGGTTGCGCTGGGACAGCTCTTCCTTGAAGAACGTGACCAGGCGGTCTACTGTGTAGAGGGCAAGCTTTCCACCGCCAACCGTGATGTCACTTCCCTCGATGAACTCCGCATATGAGCCTTCCTTGCCGCCGACCGCTCCCGTGAAGAAGGTGAAGGTGCTTCTGGCGTCCGAGCCGAGATCGGAAGAGAGCTTGAGTACGCAGGAGAGGGCCATCGGGTGCAGACCGTAGATGTCTTCAAGGACCCGCGTGCGCATATGGTCGACATCGTCTATCCAGGGGAACAGATCGAGGGTTTTGCAGGTGGGTACCAACTGGTCAAACACTGCAGTCTTAGGCGCAATTTCTTCTTTCCAGACAGCGCTTTTTTTGTCAGTCTCGACTATGGCGGCGATTATCTCTTCAATTCCTTCGTTCAACAGGTCTACCTGTGTAATCCGCGCACTCATGACGGCGGCGTCGGCCTGGCTGAACCGGTCCGCGTAGGCCTTGAAGTCCTTGTGGATGCAACCCACAAAGATAACGTTGGGCTCGTTCTTGCAGATAGTCTCCATGAAGCCCTGCAGGATTTCCTTTGAGTAATTGGCTTTCTCAAGCGTAAAGCCGAACTCGTCAAAGAAGATTGCCAATCCTTTGAATCGCTGCTTGAAGTCCGCGCTTTTAACCAGCTTGCCGATGATCGGTATCAAATTACCCGACTTGGCCTGAAATTCGATGCCACCCATCGTACGCTGGAAGGCTAGCCGGAATGTGGTCATGAGGTTGGCGTCATACTTTTTCAAACCAGAGCGCAGCTGTTCCACGCTCAGTTCTGGAGACACTGTCTCCAGAGCTGTCGTGAAGTCCTGATAAAAATTGCGGATCGACCCTTTGCCTTCCGCCGACCACACGGCAAGCTGGCGCTCCGCCTCGTCGTACTCGGTGTCGATCTGCGAAGCCAGGCCTTGCACCTCGCAGGCTTCAAAGATGGCCTTTAGAACAACGTCCTCAAAACGCTGGCCGGAATGATAGTCGCAGATGGCTACCAGGTACTGACCGTCCTTGCGTATGTTGTTGAGCCGTTTTTCGGCATCCGCATCGAGCTTCTTGTAGTTGCTGTAAAAACCGGAAATGGCCGGATCCCCACTGGAACGGCTGAGCACGTTGGCGGCCATCAGGCACAGGTGCGACTTTCCGGTACCATAGGAGCCGCTTAAAAGATAGAACTTCTTGTCCGTCGGAGTGTATAGACCGCGGGCGATGCGTTCAAAGGCTCGCCGGTGGGCCTTGGTCGGTCGGTACATGGCCATACGGTCGGCATTCTCTCGGGTCTCCGCAAAGGCGCTCTTCAGTTCGACGAAGTTGGCGTAGCCAGATTTAAGCGTTACGACGTCTTTGATCTTTGCCATGATTTTATCCTTCTTACTTTTTATGTAGCTGCCGCAAAGTTTCTGTACCCTTTGCCGTCAAGCGATACCGCTGTTTGCTGCTGCGTGGCTTGCCCGGGATGGTCATTTCAATCAAACCAGCATCCAGGGCTGGAACGAGATAGGTTTTACGGAAATGCTCATCGTTTTTAAGTTTTAGTGCCGTACGCAACTCAGCTCTCGTCATCTCACCTACGGCGACCTGCAACAATGCGACTTCCGTGGTGACTTCCGTGGTCACTTCCGTGGTCACTTCCGTGGTGACTTCCGGGGTGAAGTTTTCTTTGATGAAGCGAACCTGAAATGCGTTACCGGGTTCCTGGAGGGCAAGCCGAATATCCGGGTAGGCCTCGAGTTCAGCGCGCATCTTTCGGATGCCGGTTCCCCAGCCTTCTATAAGCTTGAGTTCCTTGAAAATAGGTGCCAGTATCCGGTTTCGGATTTCCGAGCGTCCGGTACCAAGGGCTTCGGGAGATATGTTGTCCGGCAAGGGGCCGGGGCTGGTGATTTCAAGCATGTCGTCAAAAATGGCAACCTTGATGTCGCTACCCTGAATGCTATAGTCCCGATGTACCACAGCGTTGGTCAGCGCTTCACGGATGGCCTCAAGGGGATACTCCCAACGGTCCTGGCGGTACACCTCGCCGATTTTGGATCCAAGTGCGATGTTGCGTTTGATGAAAGCCAAGGCTGGTTCAACACTCAAGTGAACCGGGCCATCCATCGTGGCTTGGTCAAGGAATACCTTGGTGTCCGTTCCCTTGAACCGTGCGCATTCAATCTTGGCGTAAGGGAAAAGACGCTGTCTTACACTGGATTCAGACAGCAGGATCGCGGTATTGGTAGGGTATTTCTCTTCACGCTCGAGCAGCAGGAGTCCCATTTTTTCGTACCCTGCAGAGTCCAGTTTTTTACCGGAAGCTTGCGCGAATTCCCGGGCAAAGGCTACCAAGTCAAGGTCGGCCCACAGAACATCGTATACCGGCAATTCATCGTAGGAGGTCTTACGCCTGGCTCGCTCCAGCGAGGAGATGCTGTCTTCCGAAGCCTTGCGGTTGACGGAGCCGACGCGGATATATGTACCTTCGGCCTTGCCGAGCTTTTTCAAGTAATATGGTTTCTGTGAGCCTGGATAGACTTCCACTACCAACAGGGACTTGCCCTCGACATTCTGAATGTAGATCTCCGGAACTATAGCCGGAGCGCATAGGTCATACACATGGTTGGCAACGCGCTCTTCCAGGGGAAAGAGTTGATCGTCCGGTATGCCAATGATTTCGTGCGTTC
>JAIFMD010000042.1 GCA_020048755.1 Spirochaetota bacterium | reverse complement strand
CGGCTATCAGCAGATCCACCGACCGCAGTGGAAGCAAGGGCCCGATTTCAGCCGAGTCGCCGAGGAACACCGCATCGGTGGCATCGTCCAGCCTCAGCCGCCCGTCCGGAGCCGGAAGCATTGCCGACGGATCGCGGGCCATGGCCGCATACCGTGCCTCGTCGGCTGCGGAGAGCCTGAGTGTCCGGTTGCGCGGCGCTCCGGGCTTGCCCCGGCTGTTGTCGATATCGTCAAAGAAGTCCATGCACGGCATCATGCGCGGCCTGCCCGGGAACCGTCAAGGCTGCAGGCATCGCAGGTTCCGGCTTGTCCGATTCCGGCGTATGCGGGTTGCCCGCAGGCTACGCCGGGCCGTACACTATAGTGATGAACATACCACTCGAATCAATCGACACCCGGACTTCGGTGCGTTCCTTTTCGGGCCAGGGCCTCGATTCCAGCGACCGCAGACTCCTGGAAACCGCCATGGCATCATCGGGACCCTGTCCCTTTGGCACAAAGCCACGTTTCGCGCTGGTGGAACCCGAGTCGGTCGGAGACGTAGCCTCGGGCCGCATCGGCACCTACGGAATAATAAAGAACGCGCCGGCCTTTATCGTGGGCGCCGCTGGAAACGCACCGTTTGCCTGCGCTGATTTTGGCTACGCGCTGGAAGGCGTTGTTCTGGTCGCAGCTGCAAACGGGCTGTGCACCTGCTGGCTGGGGGGCACCTTTGACCGCTCCGGCGCAAAGGAGGTATTGCGCCTGACCGAGGATGAGGTGGTGCCCGCGGTTACGCCTGTAGGTGAACCTGCTGATCGTCGTTCCATGGTCGAGACTGCCATGCGCGCCTTCGCTGGTTCAAAGAAAGGAACGACCCGCTCTCCGAGGCAGAGAGTGGACTCTGGAAGCCGGCACTTGAAGCGGTCCGACGTGGTCCCTCCGCTTCAAACAAGCAGCCATGGCGGATCGTGCGCACGGGCGCTGACCAGGATACGGTCTTCCACCTGTTCCTGGATGAGGACAAGGCCTACAACAACGCGATACGCGGCGTCAGGATCCAGGAACTCGACATAGGCATTGCGATCAGGCTCGGCGAAGTGCCGGTAGCCTTTGACGAACCGTATGTGTACTACTCGAGCTGGACCATCCGGTAAAGCACTGCCCGGCAGAATTTGCCCTGGCAACCTGCAAAGACTATATTTGACCAGAGGCCGCGCGTTGCAAGCGTCTGGCCCTATTCCAGAGAAACCAAGGAGCAACGAGCATGATTTCCAAGAAAGTAGCAGACAGGATAAACCTTCAGATCAACCGCGAGACCTTCTCCGCGTATCTGTACATGGCGATGTCCGCCCACATGAGCGATGATGGTTACAACGGCATAGCCAAGTGGTTCATGACCCAGTACCACGAAGAAATGTTCCATTCCATGAAATTCTACCAGTACCTCGTGGACCAAGGTGCAAAACCCGTCCTGGAGCAGATCGACAAACCTGCAATCAAGGCCAAGACGATAAAGGAATTCTTCGAGGCTACCCTCGAGCATGAAAAATTCGTAACCGCGTCGATACGGGAACTGCTTGAACTCGCTATCTCCGAGAAGGATTATGCGACCGAGAATCTCGTCCGCTGGTACATAGACGAGCAGGCTGAGGAAGAGAAGAACGCCATAGAGATCCTGCGCAACATCGAACTGATGGGCGATAGCAAGCACGGATTGTTCATGCTCAACATCGAACTCGGCAAGCGGGCCGTGACCATTCCCCTGGACTACACCGCTCCCTTCCCCGCTGTCTGATGAAACTGATTTGGGAGCGGCTTTTTTACTATCCATCCGGAGGAGTACCGATGTGTGACAGTTACTATCTGCCTACTGAAGGCGGCGTGTTCATGGGCAAGAATTCCGACCGCAATGCGGCGGAACCGCAGGCGTTCCGCATCATTCCCCGGCGGGAACCAGCTGCTGCCGTCACCGTCGGGCCACGATCCTTTGATATCAAGGATGCCGGCCATGCCCTGGCAATTTCATGCCCCACCTGGATGCCTGGAGCCGAGATGGGGCTCAACGGCGCGGGTGTAGCCATAGGCAACGAAGCGGTGTTCAGCCGCTTCAAGCCGGCCCCCGACGGCGTGCTGGGCATGGACTTCGTCCGGGCTGCACTCGCCTCGGCATCGAGCGCACAGGAAGCCCTGGAAGCTCTGATAACCCTCACCGACCGCTACGCCCAGGGAGGTGTAGGTTCGTTCAAGGGCAAGCTGGTCTACAACAATACCTACATGATTACGGGGCCGGACGGAGCCTTCGTGCTGGAGACCGCGGCAAAACGCTGGGCCTGGAAGCAGCTGGACGCACCGGCGGCCATATCCAATTCCTATTCGCTGACCGACGACTACAAGCGGGTGGATGTGGTTACCCGCAAGGCCATCGCTGTGGTCAACGAGCGCATGGCCTGCCTGGACGAGGCGGACGCGGGGCGACTTTCAGAAAAAGGTTCCTGGAAGGACTATGTGGAAAACAAGTTCATGTCGCGGTTTTCAGCGGGCGACGCCAGGCAGCGTGCGGTGCTGGGACTCCTCTCTGCCGCAACCCTTTCTGGCGGCAGGGCCTCCGCGATGAATGTGCTCAGGGCTCATGCGGCCATCGATCCTGAGCATCCCACAAAACCGCGCAATGTCTGCGACCATGACCAGGATGTGATGGGCAATCCGACGACGGCTTCCATGCTGGTGGAGTACAAGCCGGATGGAGCAGTGTTGTGGTTCACCGGCGCGTCGTACGCGTGTTCCAACCTGTTCAAGCCGATCTTGCTTAAAGACGGCCAGTTCACACCACTGTGGACCGGTTATGATTATGCCGAGGGTTCTGCCGGTGGTGAAGCGTACTGGCTGGCAAGGCGCAAAGCTGCAAAGCATGTGCGCCGCAATCCCATGCGGGCCGAGGACAAGGCCGGTGCGCTGGCGGAGGCTCAGTCGCTCGTCTTCGATGCGGTGGACGCGCTCCCGGCTTCTCCGTCTCACGAAGAGATCATAGCCGCATCGATGCGCATAGGCGCGCTCGTGGCTGAGTGGGATTCACAGGAGTTGTAGGTCTGGTCCGTAAGTTTTGGGCGGCTGGCTGGCAGGCGGCTCACCTGCCGGTTGTTGCGTCTATGGCCCCGTCAACGCCGCCACTGCCGGTGAAAGCACTGGCGCTGGCAAGCCTGTTACGGTATCGTACAGGGTGACGGAAAGGATGGCCAATGTTCCACGACGAGGGTAGCTATCCGAATATTGAGCCGGGCGATGATTTTGGTTCCTGCGCAGAGATCATCGCCGCCGAATATACAGAGGAATTTGCACTGTTTCCGTACATCGACGGTGAAACTGTCGAGGAAGCCACCCTGGCGCGTTTCATGCCCATGGGTCTTGCCCTGATTACTCCCAGAAGCAGACACGATTTTTTCCTGCCAAAACTGCACCTTGAACGTTGCTTGCTCGATCCGAGGACCGTACGGGTGACGAAGACTGCCCGCCGTGAGTCCAGAAGATACCTGCTCAGCTGCAACCGCATGTTTTCGTCTGTCCTGTCGGCATGCGTCGAGCAACATGGGCCAGACTGGCTTGTATCAGACCTGACAACCGCCTTTACGCAACTGCACGACCAGCGTGCCCTCAGGAAGGTAGCGTTCATTTCTGTGGAATTATGGAGAGTCCACGATGACGGTCCCGAACTGGTGGCCGGAGAGATCGGGTACCTGATCGGTAGTGCCTACGCCAGCCTGACCGGATACAGGAACGCATCGGGTGCCGGCACCGTGCAGCTTGCCGCGCTGGGTTGCCTGCTGGCTTCGTCCGGTATCAAGGTGTGGGACCTGGGCATGGAACTCGGTTACAAGCGGGACCTTGGCGGACGGGTGCTGCCCCGCAACCGGTTCATGCCCATACTGGCCCGCGCCTATGCCGACACGTCGGCCGAGACGGGGTTGCACCTGCTGTCCGCCTCCAGACTGGTTTCTGCCAGGGAACTGATAGATGCGAGCGCTGATTGCCGCAAGGGATTTAACTGATGCAAGGCTTGTTTGTACTTTATTCCGCGCTCGCCGTTTTCGGGATCGGCGTAACCATAGTCGACCTGTTCGGTGTTTTCGAGCATGCCGGTCAGCCTGATGGTGGCCATGATGACGGTTCTGCCAGCGATGACGATGGTGATTCCAGTGACAGCGATGAAGGAACTCCGGGTGACCATGAACTGGATGTCCCTGCGCATCCAGCCCCTGCGGAACACGACGATGACGGGCGTGGATCAAACCTCAGTTCCGCTGATTCGGGCACGCGGTTCGTGGCCAGGACCATAGGAGCGCTCAGGACGGGCGTCTATTTCTCGCTGGGGGCTGGCCCGACAGGTCTTTTTGCCCTGCTTACCGGAGTAAAATCTGCCGAGAGTTTCGCCTGGAGTGCGGGAGCGGGGCTCTTCATCGCGGTGCTTGCCCGCTCACTCAGGTCCTTCATCCGCAAGGATCTGGACTCCACCATAAAGGTTGCCGAGTTGATCATGGACGAGGCGACCATTACCGTCTCAGTCCTGCCTGGCGCGATGGGCAAGGCCGCCGTGCGCCGCTACGGCAGGGAGACAGAAGTGTTCGTGAGAGCCAAGGACTCTGAGAAGCCGTTTTACAAAGGCTCCAAGGTACGAATCGTCGATTTTGACGACGAGTGCTGCTGGATCGATGTTCCGTAAGTAGTTTTAAAAGGAGACAGCATGGACCTGCTGAGGGAGATTTTTTCAGACTTTCAGGGCTTCATCTTCGGGGGGCTGGGCGTCGTTGCCTTTGTCGCCCTGGTAGCCCTGCTCAAGATGACGATACGGGTGGCTTCACCCGACCGCATCCTCGTCGTTACGGGCCGCAAGACAAAGCATCACGGCCGCGATTTCGGCTTCGCGGTCGACCGCGGCCGCACGATAGTCATTCCATATTTTCAGGCCGTGGGCACGCTGGACCTCGGGGTGTTTCCCATCAGCGTGCGCGTCGAGGGCGTCAACAGCGCCAACGGCATAACGATGGGCGCCGATGCCACAGCCTGCGTCTGCATAGACGATGATGACGAGGCGATGCTCTACAGTGCCGTAGAGCGACTGATGGGCAAGGATGTGCGTCAGATCCACGAGCAGATCCAGCAGACCCTGGTGGGCAATTTCCGCGGGGCCCTGAACAAGGCTACACCGCTACAGGCCATAGGCATGGAAGACGTGGGCAACGACGACGGCCAGGCGGAGGCCGACATGGGCGAGCGCGCGCAATTCCGGGCCGAACTGCTGGCAGACATCAACTCGGACCTGCGTTCGTTTGGCATGAAGGTCGTGTCCGTGTCGCTGCAGAAGATATGGGATACATCCAACTACATAGCCAACCTGGCACAGAAGACGCTGGCAGAGAAACGCCGCGCTGTGGAGATAGAGGAGTCCAGGCTCCGTGCCATCGCCGACCAGGCCGAGAGCGAGGCGCGCAAGCGCATCGAGGTGTCCAGGAGCCAGGCCGACGAGGCCATCATTGCGGCCAGGCAGGAACTCGAGGTATACCGGCGCGAGTCGGCCGGCCTCATCGAGGCAGCCAGGCTGACAGCCGACCAGTCCATAGCAGGTGCCAGGAACTCCGGGGAGGCCGCTGTCCAGGGCCAGCTGGTCGAACTGCAGAAACTCAAAAACCAGTCTTCTGTGACGCTCGTAGCCTCAGCCCGCGAAGAAGAGGCGCGCATCGTGGCGGAGGGCGACCGGGAAGCCGTTTCCATCAGGCAGTCCGCCCGCAACGAGCTCCTCAAATCAAAGGCGGAGCTGCTGGCAACCTATGGCGATGACGCCTCGAGCGTCATGTTCCTGCAGCAGCAGTTGCCCCAGTTGTTCGAGGCGTACATGCAGGCTACAGCATCCGGCACGGTGGACAACCTGGTGGTCATGAACGACGCCGAGGGCTTCTCCGGTGCGGTCAACCGCGGGCCGCGGGCCTTTGCTGATTTCCTGCATACCTTCGCTGACGCATTCGGGGTCGATGTACGCGCTCTGGCGATGCCCGACCCGTCCGGGGCCGCAGCCACCAGGGGAGGTGTGTGATGATAGCGTTCATAGCGGTACTCGGCGGGCTCGTCGCCATCACGATACTCATCCAGCTCATCACCAACATGAAGATAGTCGGCGGCAACGAACTCGGTGTCGTCACCGGTTCGGGCGGAGCCAAAGGCTTCCGCACCCTGTCCGGTGGCCGGGCCTTCATCATCCCGCTGCTCCAGCGTTTCAGCAAGTTCGACCTGACGCCCATCACCATCGAGGTGGTCGTCGATTCAGCCATCGCGGCTGGCATCGTACCGCTAAACGTCAAGGCTACGGTCTCGTTTGCCATCGCCAGCAATGACGCGGGACGCTCCCATGCCGTTACGCGCATACTTGACCTGGCTACGAATCCCGAACGACTGATCAAGACGGCCGGTGACATCATAGAAGGCCACCTGCGCGATTCCATAGCCAGCATGACGCCGGAGCAGGTGATGAAGGACAAGGACATCCTCGTCGCAAAGATGATCAATGTCTGCAAGCACGATCTGGAGAACATCGGTCTTGAAATAACGACGATGAACATCGCCGATGTGGACGACCACCGGCTTCCGGGCGTCGAGGAACCCGACCTGTACATTGCGCTCCTCAAGCGTATCCAGTCGGCCAGCGCCGAGACCAAGGCCCGCCAGGCCCAGGCGGAGGCCAAGGCCGCGAGTGCCGAGCAGGCCGAGGCCCGCAGGGCCGAGACCGAGGTCAAGAACCTGAACAACGAACTCGTGCGCCTCAAGGCCGAGGTACGCGTCCGCATGGCCCAGGAAACCCAGCGCCAGATGGTAGGCGTGGAGCAGGAGGCTGCCAATGCCCGCGCCCGCGTCTCCGGCATAACGGCCGAGCTCGAGGCGGAGAAACAGAACATAGAGATGCTCAGGAACCGTTACCGTGCGGAGATTTCCACTCCGGCCGTAGCCGAAAAGGAAAAATCAATCCTCGATGCAAAGGCTGAGGTCTCGGGCTGGCGCGAGGTTGCCCGTGCTGAAATTGAGCAACTGGCCATAACACTCAAGACCATGCAGGCTGCCGGTGGCGAAGCGCGGCGGGCGTGGATACTGGACAACTTCCAGAAGCTGTTCGGGCCGTTTGCCAAAACGCTGGCCAGCTATCCCACGGACCACGTTTCCGTCGTCACTGGATCTGGCGGCGACCGGGAGCCGATTTCAGCTATACACCCGAATGCCGTAGCGGCCGCCAGAAATGAGATCGTGGCGGCTGCCCTCGAGGGCATGACGAAACCTGAGTCCCGCAAGGGCGGACTGGTGGACAAGGAAAAGAAATCCTGACCCTGAAAGCATGAATCAAAGGCGCGGCCGCAGCTCGTACGGAGCCGGTCGCGCCGTTCTCGTCATTTTTTCTGGACGGGCCTGGGCTTGATAGCGGTTTTGACCGAACTCAACCGGGACTTGTCGATGTACATGCGCCTGTCTGCTATCGACAGGAATTCTTCCAAGTCAGGATGCACGGGGCCGTTGGCGCCTATGGATCCGAAGGCCGCAGAGAGCGGGACGGTATCAGGGCCGCTTGAGAAGGTTGCCGAGCAGACTGTTTTCCGTACTTTCTCGACGGCAGCGGCAGCACCTGCTTCGTCGCACTCAGGAAAAACGAACGCAAACTCATCCCCACCTATCCTGCCTACGACATCGCAGGATCGGAGCGTATCGACGCAGAGCCGCGCGGTCAGCCTGAGTGCGTCATCGCCAGCCCGGTGGCCATAGCGGTCGTTGATCTGCTTGAAGCCATTCATATCCATGATGGCGAATCCGATAGGCCGGCCATGTCGTCGTGCGCGATCGAGTTCGATTCCGGCCTTCTCGTAGAAACTGCGGCGGTTTGCAACACCGGTCAATCCATCAATGGATGCCAGATCGAGTAACTTTTCCTGCAGCAGTTCCCTGTCGTTCACGTCGTAGAGTATGAACAACACGCCGATCTTCCTGTTGCCCTTGTCCGTCATGATTGAACGAAGTGCCTCGAAGCGCCTTGCGTCTCCTCCGGGCGCCGATATGGAAATAGTACAGGAATTTTCCGGGCGGAAAAGTGCATCCTCAAGTTCGGGACAGTCAGGGTAAAGGTCAGAAAACAGGGGATTCCTTGATTTGGAGGTCAGTCGGGGAAAAAGTTTTTCCGCGGCTGCATTGTGGTCTACAATTGCTTCGTCTTCACCCACGACTATGGCCGCCG
>JAIFMD010000207.1 GCA_020048755.1 Spirochaetota bacterium | reverse complement strand
ATGTTCATGATGTCGAAGTAGAGCGCCGCCACGATATCTGACGCGGACAGGCTGCCACCGCAATGGCCCGACTGGGCGGTATGCACCATGGTGACGATGGCGTGGCGTATATCGCGCGCGTGCTCCTCGAGCCGCGCGATCCTGTCGGAAGTTTCAGGCTTCTTGCTTTCTGTCACTATATGTTCCTTTCTCCATGCTTTTAAGGAGGGCGACCGCCCTGCCGTATTCGTTATGTACACGATGCTCCGGGCAGACTATCTCGACGTCGTAGCTGCCCGCGTATGAGGTCTTCCTCAGCGACGCTACGGTTGCGGCGAACGGTATCGTGCCGTCGCCAGGGCAGAGGGACAGGTTCTCGATTCCGTCGTTGTCGCAGAGGTGCGTGGCGATGATACGGCCGGCGAGTGCTTCTGGCAGTGCGGCGACGGGTTCGCCCATGGCCCAGAAATGGCCCGTGTCGAAGAGCAACCGTAAGCTTCGGAACACTGAGCCAGAGCCAGAGTCGGTACCAGAGCATAACGCGCGGAAAGCTGCGGAGCCTCCCAGTACGTTACCTGGCATCAATTCCAGCGCCAGCTCGAAGCCTGCAGCCTCCACTTCGGTGAGGATGACCTGTAGCCGGGACATGAAAAGGCTGCGCGCCGCTTCGGCTTTACCTGAAAAAGCAGGCAGGGGCAGGACGAAGATGTGGTTGTCAGGAAACGCCGCAGCTATGGACAGCGCTTTGCTGACAGACGCCCCGGTCGCTCCGCCGGTGCCAGCCACCAGCGCCGCCTCGGAGGAGAACACTCCACCAAGGAAGTGGGCGACGAACGCGGTGCAGCGGAGTCCAAGGCTCTTCGCTGCTGCAACTACTGCTGCCGTCGATTCCGGCGTCCAGTCGGGCAGGGTGCTTTCCAGAAAGACTTCTGCCTGGAAGCCCCCGTATCCGGCTTCTGCCAGGAAGGGCAACCCCGAAGCTATGTGGTCTGGCCCGAAGGCAGTCCCGAAGCTGGATATGAAATATGCGGGCGATACACCAATCATGAATGCTCCACACAAAATATTGTATACAAAAAAGTAAACCAGGTATGGAATCTTGTCAACACAATATTGAATACAAAATCAGTTGACGCTGTCGCCCTCGGTGCCTAGAATGGCGATATGGAAGCAGCGCGCTTTGAAGACTTGGCCGAGCAGGTATATAGAACACTTCGTGACATGATCCTCGTTGGAACGCTGGCTCCAGGCCAGAAACTGAGACAGGAGGCCCTGTCAGAGACGCTTGGTGTATCGAGGACGCCGCTACTGGCCGCCTTCTCGAAGCTCGAGAAGGAGATGCTCGTCGAGCTGGTGCCGCGCAGGGGGGCCTTCGTAAAGCGGCTGTCCGCGGAGGAGTTGCTTCAGTTGTACGATGTCAGGCTGAGGCTGGAACCGCTGGGCGCTTCCGAGGCTGCGGACAGGATAGACTCGGCGGGTATCGGGTTGCTCGACACCGTTCTGGATGCGCACCGGCGGGCCGTTGCCATTGGTGTCCCCGCCGACGTCCGCGTAGCCGATTACCGGTTCCACATGGCCATCGTGGCCATAGCCCGCAACCAGGTGCTCGAGCGCATCCTCTCGTCATTCGCCATAGTATCGAAGAGCAACCAGAGCGGCCTCATGAAACCCGCGGAGAAAAGCCTATCCGAGCATGTGCTCCTGCGGGACGCCATAGTCCTCGGGAATGCCCAGCTCGCCGAGAGCCTCATGTACGAGCACCTGCTCGAGGCAAGGAATGCCGCGGCGAGGCTGGCCGCGACCGCTCCGCAGACTCAGGCGGTGTATTGAGATGACGCCCATCCGCAAGACGGTCGTCTCGGTTGAAGTGTACGCGGCCATCAAGCGGTCGCTGTTCGAGGGTGCATGGGCTCCGGGCGAGCGCATCGACAGGAAGACCCTCGCCGAGCGCTTCGGTATCAGCCAGACACCAGTGAATGACGCGCTCAACAGGCTTACCGGCGAGGGCCTTATCGACAACCGGTCACGGGACGGTTTTTTTGCGCCGCTATATGACGATGCCGAGCTGGCAGACCTGTTTGCCGCCAGGGCCGGGCTGGAGTCGATAGCCGCCCGCCTGTGTGCCGAGGGTGCAACCGAGGTCGACAAGCGCGTTCTGGCCGCCATCTTTTTAGGCTTTGGCGACACGATAAAGCCTGGCTCTGAAGCCGCCTACCTTGAGGCTGACAAGCGGTTCCACAAGCTCGTGCTCGAGATTTCCGGGAGCTTTAGGCTGAACGAGGTCGAAGCCACCTTTGGCATCGCGGACCGTTCCTACGAGCACGGCCTCGTCAGACCGCCGGAAGAGACGCTGGCCGAGCACCGTACAATCGTCGATGCGATACTGGCTGGTGACGGACGCACGGCCCAGTTGGCGATGGCGGAGCACCTGCTGGCCACAAGGCGGAATCTGCTCGCCAGTGCCAGGGCAAAGAACTCCGTCTAGCCCCCGCCGACGGGCGGAAAGACCGATACGATGTCGCCGTCGGTGAGGATTTTATCCATGGCTGCGTCGCGTCCGCCCACGAGCAGGATGGCTATGTCCTTGTGGCTGATTGCAAGTCTGGCTGCGAGGTCGGCGACCGTCGCGCCTTCTTCCAGTTCCGCCGCAATCACTTTGCCTCGGCCTTCCCGCAGTGTGGCGAACAATCGGGCTTGTATGGTCATGAAGATTCCCCGCACGTTCTGAACGCACCTTACGAGTGATACAGGGGCACCGCGGTGATGAAGCGGTGCCCCTGATATCAGTAAATCACTTCAGCGGCAGCCGTCAATCCACGCCGAGTTCTGCCAGTTTGGCCTTGGTAGGTATGCCCTTGGCGTCCCATCCGCGCAGCGAGTAGTACTCGGGCAGGACCTTGTCCAGCGGGTGCACGAGGCCCTTTGATGGACCCTCGGGGATGGGCTCCTTGAGGAGCCTGGGGGGCAGGGTGTCCTGGTTGGAGCCGATGCCGGCGGCGAGGTTGTACTGCTTTTCCAGGTTCCAGATGCGCTCGCCAGAGGTTATGAATTCCGCGCCGGTGATGGAGGTGCCGCAGACGGCGTTGTAGAGGGCGGCGTAGTCGTCGGCGCCCATGGCGAACGAGGTGAAGAGGCAGAGTCCCACCGAGTCTATGGCTGCGGTGAAATCCTGGAATATCTTCGTCCACAGGGGCTTGCCCGCGGTATCGAGCCTGTCGAGCTTTTCAGGGAGGCCAAGGATCTCGGGGGATATCATGTAGCCGCGGACATGGCAGCCGCCGCGGTTCGAAGTGGCGTAGCTGAGGCCCTGACCAACGATGCCGCGGGGGTCGTAGGCGGGCATTTCCTGTTTCTTGACTGACATCGACAGTTCGGGCACGCCATACGAATCGCAAAGCCGGTACGAGCCGAGTGCGAGTTTTGCGCCGAAGCCTTCGGCCTTGCCCATGCGCTTTGTCCATTCGACTATTGCGTCGGCGTTGCCGAAGGTCAGTTCGGGACCGTCGCCGAAGTCGGCCTTCTTGACGAGGCCCCGCTGGTAGAGTTCCATGGCTGCCGCGAGCGTAGCGCCGGCAGAGATGGTGTCCAGGCCGTACTCGTTGCACCAGTAGTTGGCCTTGATGACGTCCTTGAGCGATGACACGCCGCAGTCGGAACCAAAGGCCCAGATGGTCTCGTACTCGGGGCCGCCGCCCTTGATGTCGTCGACCTCGCAGTAGCGACCGCAGGCTATGGGGCAGCGGTAGCAGGGATCCTTCTTCTTGAGGTATTTTTCGGCGAGGGCCTCACCGGAAATTTCCTCGGCCTTGCCGAACACCGATTCCTGGAAATTGTTTGTCGGGAAGGCGCCGTTCTCGTTGATGATGTTGACGAGGACCGCGGTGCCGTAGGCTGGCAGGCCGGTACCGGTGACGCCGTTTTCCTTGATCTTCGTCATGCAGACGGCGAAGGCGGCCTTGAGGGCGTCGTCGTTGGCGATGGCTACCTTGCCCGAACCCTTGACGACGATGGCCTTGAGGTTCTTTGAACCCATCACCGCGCCGACGCCCGAGCGTCCAGCGGCGCGCCAGCGGTCGTTCATGATGGATGCGAGGAGGGACAGGCGCTCGCCGGCCGGTCCTATGGCCAGGATGCGCGCCTTGCCGCCATGGGCCTGTTCAAGGGCGTCGGTCGTTGCCGACAGTACCTTGCCCCAGAGCGGAGCGGCGTCAAGGATCTCCACTTTGTCGTCAATGATGTTGAGGTACACAGGCGCGCTGGCCTTGCCCTCCAGGATGATGGCGTCCCAGCCTGCGAACTTGAGCTCGGCGCCGAAGTAGCCGCCCGAGTTGGAGCTGGCGATGGTGCCGGTAAGCGGCGACTTGGTGACCGCCATGTAGCGGCCGCCGGTGGGGGTGGCCGTGCCGGTCAGAGGGCCCGTGACTATCATGAGCTTGTTGGCGGGCGACAGCGCATCAACCGAAGGATCGACCTCGTCCATCATCATCTTTGTACCGAAACCACGGCCGCCTATGTATTTCCGTGCCTTGGTTTCATCAAGCGCTTCGACCTTGACCGTACGTGCCGTAAGATTGACGCGCAGGATCTTTCCATTGTAACCGTACATGTAGTGCCCCTCTGGATAGGAATGTTACCTACCTATATGCAAGGGGCGTGCCAAAATTTTAAAGTCTTGTCAGACAAGGACATGCTGACTCATGGCTTTGTTGTATGTTCCATATTGGAACGAGGCATGCATCAATAGCTGTTCTGAAACGGCACAGTGTTCTGTAATGGAGCAGTGCCTGCGCAACCTGGTATTCCTGGCCCATCAATTATGGGCGAGAACCCGCGGGATCCGTTCCGGTGAGAAGCTGTGCACGTCTTCGTAGCCGAGCTTGCGGTACAGGGTGTTGCGGCCGATGCCGAGAGCCCTGGCGGCCAGGCTGACGTTGCCGTCGTACCGCGAGAGTGTCGCCTCGATGTGGCGCCGCTCGACATCGGCCAGCAGTTCTGATTCCGGTTCGGCGTGCGGGGTGCCGACCGCGGGTTTCTGTTGCCCCTCGCCGGCCTTGGTTGCCTCCGGCGCGCAGTCAGGGAGCGTGCCAGGCAGTCCTTCAGCATTGACCATCAGTTCTACGTAGTTTTCTAGTTCCCGTATGTTGCCGGGCCAGTCGTAGCAGATCAGGTCCCGCAGGCGGTCGGGCGGAATGTCCACGGGACGTTTGTTGAGTTTCCTGGTTATCCTGTCCATGAAAAAATCGACGAGCAGCGGTATGTCGTCCTTGCGCTCACGGAGCGGCGGCAGGCGCATCGGCAGTACGTTGAGCCGGTAGAACAGGTCCTTGCGGAAGTTGCCGTTGGCGACCTCAGCCTCGAGTTCGGAGTTTGTGGCGGCTATGATGCGCACGTTGACGACGATTTCCCTGGTACTGCCTATCCGGCAGACGGTGCCTTCTTCGATGACGCGGAGCAGGCGGGGTTGCATGTCCAGCGGCATCTCGCCTATCTCATCCAGGAAGACGGTGCCGCCGTCGGCCACCTCGAACTTGCCCGGTTGTCCGCCATGCCGGGCGCCGGTGAAGGATCCTTCCTCATAGCCAAAGAGTTCCGACTCGATGAGGGAACGTGGTATGGCGGCGCAGTTGATGGCGACGAAGGCTTCCTCGCGGCGGTCGGAGTGGTTGTGCACGGCCTGGGCGAACAGTTCTTTTCCGGTGCCGCTCTCGCCGGTGATGAGGATGTTTGAGCGGGAGTCCGCCATTTTCTTGGCGAAGTCCATGATTCGGACGAAGGCGGCATTCTTGCCGATTATTTTGTCGAAGGTGTAGATGGCCCGGCGTCCCATGATGCGGTTGGCCAGCTTGCGCACCTTCCTGACGTCCTTGAAGACGAGGATGACGGCCCGGAGCTCGCCTTCAGCGTCCAGAACGGGGTAGGCGGAGAGGTTGAACTGTAGCTTGTTGGTGGCGGCCCGCACAAACACGTCCTCGTCCATGAAGCGCTGGCTTGTCAGCAGGGTAGCCCTGATCGCGTCCCAGCCGTCGAACAGGTCAGAGGCATGCATGGACAGCAACGCGTCTTCCTGAAAGCCGAACATTTCAGCGGCATGGGTGTTGGCTGTTTTGACCGCACCGTTCTGGTCGATGCTGACAATGCCCGCGGTGATCGAATCGAGCATCGCCTCGAGGTACGAGTTCGATACCAGCAGTTCGTCGTTGTAACGCCGCACCTCGAGCATGCGGCCCATGGCGTCGGCGGCGGCGACCACCATGCCCAGGGTGTGCGGGTGGACGTTCTCGGAATAGCCGGTCAGGTCTATGGCCCCGACTATGGTGCCGTCCGCGTCCCGTATCGGCGCTCCCGAACAGGTCCAGCCTGGTTCGCCCTCGACGAGGCAGGTGCCCATGGCGTTGGTTCCGATGCTCGGCTCGTCCATATAGGCTCCAGGCGACATCCTGAGGGCAAAGGCCTCGCCGAGGATGCTTTCATCACCCAGCATGGAGAGAATGCAGCCGTCTGCGTCCGTAAGCATCGAGAAGAAGTTGGAACCCCGCACGAAGTCGTAGAGCTGGTTGAGGAAGGGTTCGGCGACCAGTACGAGTTCGCGTTTTGATTCGAGTTTGTCAAACAGTTGGGCGTCCGACAGGATGTGAGCGCTGTACACGCGGCCCTGGTCGACGCCGAGCCTGCGGCAGCGTTCGTGCGAGTGGGCGATGTAGGCCTTCTGCAGAACCGGGCTGGTCGTATTGGGCATGGGCAACTCCGTGCATCGATGATAAACCATGAGCGCCTCCTCGTCGAGTTGTCAATTCCCCGCATCATGGTTCATAGTGACTCCCTGAGCGCACGCCGGTTCGACAGCCGGGTGCCGGGAGGAAGGTCCATGAACATGCCGCAGACCATGCGCGACGCCATCGAGGTCCGCGCTGCCGAATATGACGCCCTCGCGCTCGACATATGGGAGCATCCCGAGAAGTCGGGCGAGGAAAAGCGCTCGTCCGCGCTCCACCGCGACCGGCTGGCTGCCCATGGTTTTGTGATCAGGGAATTCCCCGAAATGGCCTATTCGTTCTCGGCCGAGAAGGGCAGGGGGCGGCCGGTCATAGCCATCATGGGTGAATACGACGCGCTGCCGGGCATGTCGCAGGCCTGCTCCGCCACGCAGGAAGCCCGCGAGAGCGGGGCGGCAGGGCACGCCTGCGGGCACAACCTGCTGGGCGTCGGCTCCCTGGCCGCGGCAGAAACCCTCGCCGAAGCATTGGAAGTGGCCGGGTTGCCGGGCACGGTACGGTACTATGGATGCCCGGCCGAGGAAGCGCTGGGACGCATACCCCAGGTCAAGGCCGGCCGTTTCGATGATGCCGACGCTGCGCTGACCTGGCACCCGGCGGACGTCAACACGCCGCACCGTTACACGACGAACGCCAACATCGCGATGATATTCCGGTTCAGGGGGCGGGCCAGCCACGCGGGCATGGCGCC
>JAIFMD010000204.1 GCA_020048755.1 Spirochaetota bacterium | reverse complement strand
TGAACAGGCTACCGGTATTCAGGTCCCAATCCCAGATGCCTTCCCGCGTCCCGTCTATCGCCAGCTTGAAGCGGGCCTCACTCTCCTGCAGATCCTTCTCTACCGACTTGCTTTTGGTGATGTCTACAAATACTGTAGAAAAGAATTTACGTTCAGGCGAGTAGACCTGCACCTTATACCAGCGATCAAGCACTTTTGAATATTGTTCAAAGGTCTCGCTCCCGCCATTGAGGGCAATCTTGCCGTAGAATGTTATCCAGTCGAACTCCCCTGTTCCCGTCCCTGGCAACACCTCCAGAACGGTCCTGCCGACGATGTCTGCTGCTTTGAGGCCCGTGAGTTCCTCGAACGCTACGTTGGCTTCCAGGAAACGGTAGTCTACGGGCTTGCCTGAATTGTCAACAATGATCTCATGGTAGGCATACCCAAATGGCGCGGTATCGAGTATCTGCTTGTACTGGGTATCCTTCATGTATGCTGATCTCCTGCGGTGAAATAGTAGTGGCCGATCGAGGTCCCATTCCTCGGAGGCTTCCCCGGGCTACCGTTCTATCTTGTCTTCGATCACGCTGAGCAGGGCACGCCGGGAACGTTCCGCTTCGTCGAGCAGGCGTCTTCTGGTTTGCCAGTTGCCGCTCGGTGATGTCCTGAACCATGCCGATGGATTGCAGTACCGTTCCGGCAGCATCACGTTCATGGAGGCATTTTTCGTGGACATGGCGGACCGCACCGTCGGTCTTGCGGATTATCCTGTGCTCTATTTCGTATCCATCCTTACCGCCGCTGAGAGAACGTGCATATGCTTCTTCCACGGCCGCGCGGTCGTCCGGGTGGATCATCCCGACGAACGCCTCATAGGTTGCCGGGAATTCCTGCGGGGCAAGGCCGAATATCCGGTAGACCTCGTCTGTCCAGGTCAGGCGACCGGTAGCCGTGATCAGCACCCAGGTGCCGATATGGGCGATCTCCTGAGATTTGGAGAGCAGCATCTCGTTCTTCTCGAGGATGGCCACGGTTTTATGCAACCGTTCTTCAAGCTCGCGCAGCGCAGCGGCGGTTTGCCTGTCGTGCGCCCGTTTTGACAGAAGCAAGACCGGGAAGAGAACGCACAGGGCAAGCGCGATGAGTCCAGGCAACAGCACAACATTCTGCGGCAACCCCATGATGGTGCCTTCAACCATGCGGTTCCTCCAGCGCGCTGGGATAGCGCGGGCTCTTGCCGGTTTTGGCGAGCAGGGAGTTCACTTCACGCTTGAGGTCCAGGATGCGGTCCTCTCGGTCCAGTGTGGCCGCGTACCACCGACGCAGTTCGTCGAGCTGTTCCTGTATTTTTGCTTCGTTTCTCTTTCGCTCGGTAATGTCGACGCCAACGCCGGTAAAGTAGGTTTTTTCGCCGATCGACAGCCGGACTCCATTGGAGTGGATGAGTATGGTTCCGCCACCCTTGACCCGCAGATTGGCTTCAACTTCCCCGTAACCAGTCCGGAACACTTCCGCGACGGCTTCCGCTACCCTCACGGCATCTTCGCCGTCGAACCAGTCACTCATGTTCATATGCGCCAGCTCTTCGGCGGAGTAACCCGTCATCGTCTCGTGCTTCTTGTTCCAGCGTATCAGGTTTCCCTGTTCGTCATATACATAGAGGTAGCCGGGGATGCTCTCGAGCAGCGCCTCGGTGAATATTTGTTCGGTCTGCAGTGCCCTTTCGTGCTGGAGCAGATCCTGCTGCGACTGCAACAGTTCCTCGTTGGCCACCTGCATTTCCTCGTACGCGGCTTCTATGTCCATGCGTTGCGCCTGGATGCGCTGCTGGGCATCGTACAGCTTGAAAGCCATGTGGATGGACGCGATGAGCACCATCTCGCCGGAATTCTTGACGATGTAGCCGTATGAGGTGATTCCCTCGGTTTTCTCCACCACCTCGCGTTCGGTGTGGGAGGACAGGAAGGCCAGCGCTAGGTCGTGCTTCTCGAGTATGCGGGCCGCAGCCTCGGTGCCGTCGATGCCGCTGCCCAGATTGATGTCCATGAGTACCAGGTCTATGTCCGGCGTTGCCTCGACGACAGCTACGGCCTTCTCCCCGGAAGAAGCCGTCAGGACGGCATAGCCGTGCTTCTCCAGGGTCATCTTCTGGGCCATTGCGATGAGGGCCTCATCTTCCACCAGAAGTATTTTCTTCTGCTGTTCAGTACTCATGGGCAGGCCTCCGTCCATCAGTATCGCTTATATAAGATCAGATTGTCGACGCTTTTATCTCCAATTTGACAAATTCCTTGATGCCATAACCAGCACGCCTCTCGTTTCTCTCAACGGAGCGCCCTCGTCGAGTTGAGCACCGCGATCAGGGCAACCCCGACATCGGCTATCACCGCTTCCCACATTGCTGCCAGACCGACCGCGCCTAGTCCCAGGAACGCAAGCTTGATGCCCAGCGCGAACACGATGTTCTGTGCCACGATGCGCCTGGTACGCTTGGCCCGCTCTATGGCCTCAACCACGCGGGACGGCTCCCCGCTCATCAGCACCACGTCCGCGCTCTCCACCGCAGCGTCCGAACCGCCGCCCATCGCAATGCCAGCGTCGGCGCGGGCCAGCACTGGCGCATCGTTGACGCCGTCACCAACGAAGATAACCGAACCCCGACCCCGTTCCTCGCCCAGGATGGCTTCCAGGCGGTCCAGCTTGCCCTCCGGCAAGAGGCCGTGGTGCACCTCGGTAATGCCTGCTTCGGCGGCCACGCGGTTCGCCGAAGCACCTGAATCCCCGGTGAGCATGGCTACGCGTCGTATGCCCAGGGACCGAAGCCCGGCCAGCGCCGACCTGCCATCCGCCTTCAGAGCATCACCAACGCCGATGCGTCCGGCATAGCGGCCGGCTATGGCCACATGGATCTCGGTGCCGGTAGCGGGGCGGCAGTCGTGCGGCACGCCTTTCAGGTGCAGCAGCCGGTCTCCGCCGGCCAGTACCTCGCTGCCGCCTACCATCGCTACCGTACCGTGGCCAGCTATCTCCGAGTAGGCGCCGTCGTCGCAGACCGGGTGGGGTTTACCGGTGCCCTCCCAGGCTTTTCGTATCGCCAGCGCCAGCGGGTGGTTGGAATGCGTGCCGGCAGCCACTGCGCCGCCCAGCAACTCTTCCTCGTTGAAGCCATCCGCCGGCATGAGTTCCCGAACGCTGAAACTGCCGTCAGTCAGCGTGCCCGTCTTGTCGAACACCACCGTCTTCGCATCGGCCAGCGCATCCAGCACCGAAGCCCCTTTTATAAGTATGCCACGCTTTGCGGCTCCTCCCAGCCCCGCGAAGTAGCCCAGCGGGACGCTGATGACGAAGGCGCAGGGGCAGGAAATGACCAGCATCACGAGCGCCCGGTACGCCCAGGTCGAGAAGCTCTGTCCCTCTACGAACAGCGGCGGCACGAGCGCCACGAGCAATGCTCCCACCACGACTGCCGGGGTGTACCACTTTGCAAAACGCGTTATGAACAGCTCCGTCTTCGCCTTGGCCTTTGACGCGTTTTCCACCAGCTCCACGATGCGCGCCGCTGACGATTCAGAGGCGGGACGCTCCGCCTGGATGGTAATTGCCGCATCCAGCGCTATGAATCCCGATAGGGCACCCTCACCGGCAGCGGCCGGCCGGGGTGTACTCTCGCCAGTCATCGACGACGTGTCAAAAGAACCGCGGCCCTCGACCACTGTACCGTCCACCGGAACCCGTTCGCCGGGCCGCACCAGCAGCAGGTCGCCAGGCACGATGTCCTCGGGCTGGCAGTCAACCCACTCTTCGCCACGGCGCACGCGGGCCTTGTCCGGCCGCAGCGCCAGCAGCGCCCGTATCGAGCGCCGGCTTTTGTCCGCCGCGCCTTCCTGCAACAGTTCACCAATTTTATAGAAGACCATCACGCCTATGGCTTCTTCCATTGCCCCGATCAGGAAGGCGCCAAGCGAAGCGATGGCCATAAGGAACAGTTCATCGAATACCTTGCCGCGCACTATGTTCTTCGCGGCGGACCACAGCACGTCCCAGCCGGCCAGCAGGTACGCCGCCGCGAAGACCAGCATTGCCGCCAGCGGCAGCCAGGCGGCGGCACCCACCTGCCGCCCGGCCGCCTGCACCGCGTACCCGCCCGTTGCCAGCACCGCGGCCGCCGCCAGCGTGGCCAGCTGCCGCTTCGTCGCCCGCGACAAGCCGCGTTGTTCGTCATTCCCGCCGGTCTTGAACGCATCGGCCCGCGCCTTCTCGTGTGCCGCGCAGGCAGAACAGCAGGCGCTATCACCGTCGTCGCAGGCATCGCGGGTGTCCGTGGGTACAGGCTTGGCTTCCATCTAGTATTCCTTCCGCTCGCCCAGGTGCACTGAGGCTATCCCTACGATCTCGCTCACGTGGGCGTCGTCGAGCACGTAGTACATGGCCTTGCCGTCGCGCCGCGCTTTGACCAGCCGTGCCCCGCGCAGGATGGCCAGCTGGTGGCTTACCGCCGACTGGCTCAGGTCCAGCGCCGTTGACAGGTCGCAGACGCACAGTTCCGCCACGCCGAGCGCGTTCAGGATGCGCAGCCTGCTCGGGTCGCCGAGCACCTTGAACAGCTCGGCCAGAGCGAGCAGCCTGGCTACCGGCGCTTCGGCGGCCTTGGCGGTGGCCACCGGGCCTTCATGTACGATGGAACAGAGGCAGCGGTCCTGGTCAGTATCGTTGGTCATCGTAGTATCCTTGTGGAGTAATGAACATATGAGCAAATGAACATATGTAAACAATATCAAATCGATACAGGTTTGACAAGAGGCGGTTCCCCCTTTGCCAAAGCGCCGGTATACTGTACTGCCCTGCACATTCTTTGCGGCTGATGGAGATTCATTGTGGTTAGTACGGTGCTCTTGATCGTTTCAGTTTCGCTTGCGCTCTTGTCGGGCGTGTTGTTTGTTGCCTGGCGCAAAACCCGCAGCCGGGCGGCTGACCTCGCTGCTTCCACTGAACTGGTCCGAACGGACCTCGCCCGTGTTCAGGCAAGCATGGACTCCGGCACTGCCGTGCGGAACTCCCTGGTCGCGGCGCTTCATCCCATCGTCGATTCGGCCATAGCCGGGTTCAAGGACCTGCTGGACAAGGCCGCCGCTGTCGGGGCCAAGACTGACAGCCAGCGGGAATCGGTACTCGCCGCTGGCGAGACCGTGTCCGCCCTCCTGAGCTCGATCGCGGGCATGGTCGAAGGCATGGAATCCTATGCGCTGTCCTTCGACAAGGGCCGCAAGGGCATCGTCGCGCTGGCAGATGGTGCCGAGCGCATGAAGACGCAGGCTGACCACCTGGCCGATGGTGCAGGCGCACTTCTCGCCGATTCCGAGGGTGGGGCGGCATCGCTCGACGGTGCCGTCAAGGCCATAGCCGACATCGCCGATGCATCAAGGCGCGTACGCGAGAACCTGGTCAAGATTACCGGCATTTCAGCGCGGACCAACCTGCTGGCAATGAACGCCGCCATAGAGGCGGCCCACGCGGGTGATTCCGGCCAGGGCTTCGCTGTAGTCGCGGGAGAAGTGCGCGCCCTTGCTGAATCGAGCGCACAGACCACCAAAGGCATCGTTACCGACATCAGGGCCATGGATCTGGCCATCGAGCGTGGTTCCAGGGCGGCTGAACAGACCAGGGCAGCCTTTACCGCCATAGCGGCTGACGTGGCAAGGAGCTCGCACGGTGCCAGCCTCATGGCGGATAGTATGGAAGCATACCGGGTGGACGCATCGGCCGTGCTACCCGGCATAGACGCCATGGCAGAGCACCTCGCCGACATCATCAGGCTGGCCAATGACGGTGACCGGGGCCGCACCGGCGTCGAGTCGTCGCTCGGATCAATCCGGCGGCTTTCCGACGAAATACGGGAAGACGAACGCCGCCTCGTGGAGCAGGATTTTGTCATCCTTGCAGCGCTCGAGAAGGCTACCGGCCTGATTGGCGACCTGCGTCGCTAATTCTCCAGTATGGTAATCTCCACGCGCCGGTTGCGCGCCATGCCTTCAGCGGTGGAATTGTCAGCTACCGGCTTCTCCGCGCCAAAGCCCATCACGGTTATAGCCTCGGGTGCGCGCGCACCAAGCCGTATCAATGCTTCCGCGACAGCACGCGCCCGCTCCACCGACAGTTGCTGGCGTGCCGCAGCTGTACCCGCCAGAGCCGTGTGGCCACTGACCAGCACGTCGCGGTCCTTGACCCCTGCCAGTATCGCGGCGATTTTTTCCACCTTTGCCATTTCGGAAGGCAAAAGCCGCGCAGAATCCGCCTCAAACTGGATGTTCTCTATGCTGATGGTCACCCCGCGTTCGTCGCTCTTTACGCTCACGTCCTTGAGCCCTGACGTGGCCTCGCGCAACTCCTCTTCCAGACCAGCGCGGTTCATCAGTTCGGCTTCCACTATCTCCGCGCTGGCCTTGCCGCGGTATTCCACCGTGCGGCCGTCTGACAGCTCGAACACGAACTTGAAGCGCTCCTCGTAGGCGGCCAGAGCACCGCGCTCCTGGTCCCAGTACAACAATTGGTCAGAATATCCGGCTATCTGGGTAGGGTACGCCTTGGTCCAGGTTCGCGGCCTGGCTGGCTGCACGAACACCGTATATGCCGCCCGTACCAGCCTGACTTGCTTGCCTTCAAGCGTGCCCGGCCCCTCGTAGGTATAGCGCACATCGATGGGTATGACGTACGGGTCCGCAATGCCGAAGTCGTCGCGGAAATCGTGCCGCTCCTCCCCGGGCGCGTTCCACGTATCCCCGGGCTTCAGGTCGCGAGCCGGAAACGTGGGTACGTGACGCACTGTCGGCATGTAGTATGACGGGCCAATCTCGTAGCGCCCGTCACTGAGGTGCCAGTATTCCGACCGGTACATCTTGTCTGCCACGTAGGAAAAGCCACCCGCGTACTGCACGCTCGTGGAGAAGTCGCCGCGGAGCAATGCCGCCCCGTCGTCCCGTGTCTTGACCACCTCGAAGGCTATTCTGTTGATTATCTTTGCTGAATGCGAGTACTGGCGGTTTATGGACACGTCTTC
Source organism: Spirochaetota bacterium (assembly GCA_020048755.1). GTDB lineage: Bacteria > Spirochaetota > Spirochaetia > Treponematales > UBA12059 > SZUA-370. The sequence continues at coordinate 89 of JAIFMD010000204.1, read as the reverse complement.
GTCCACCGTGGAGAGCACCCGGTACTTGTCACCCGCCGTATAGCCGAATTTGAACTCGTCGGCCTGTGCTGGTTGCACGGACAAGGCCG
>JAIFMD010000228.1 GCA_020048755.1 Spirochaetota bacterium | reverse complement strand
TCTCCAGTTCCTGGGCGCGGCGCTTCTCGTAGGCCGTGTAGGAGCCGGGGTAGCGCGACAGCTTGCCGTTCCACAGTTCGTAGACTTCCTTTACAGTGGAGTCGAGGAAGGAACGGTCGTGGGATACGACGATGAAGCCGCCGGCAAAGGACTGCAGGTACGCTTCCAGCCAGTCGCGGGCTTCGAGGTCCAGGTAGTTTGTTGGTTCGTCCAGCAGCATGATGTCGGGATTCTCGAGTATCACCTTGGCCAGGGCTACGCGCATCTGCCAGCCGCCCGAAAGTTCGTCTACCTGCCTGCCGGAGTCTTCGCTCTTGAAGCCGAGCCCCTCGAGCACCTCCCTGATGCGGTCGGCGCGCCGCCAGTAGCCCGAGCCGTTGATCGTCTCGTCGAGGTGGTGGTAGGTCTCTATGAGCGCGGTCAGGTCTTCGTCGCCTTCCTTTGATGATTCGAGCCTGGCCCCGATGCCGTCGCGTTCGGCAAGCAAAGCCTCGACTGCGCCGTAGGCCTTTTCCGCTTCCTCGTAGACGGTGCAGCCGGAATATACCTCGCCGGACTGGGCCAGGTAGGACACCCGCGTGCCTTTCTGCACCGCGCGGTCGCCGGAATCGGGAGGCAGGACGCCCGCCACGATGCGCAGGAGTGTCGTCTTGCCGGCGCCGTTGGGGCCGGCAAGCGCGGCCTTGGTGCCCGAGGACATGTAGAGTGCCGCATCCAGGAGTATGTCCCGCGCGCCAAACGCCAGCGAGACACCGGAGAATTGTACGAAGGCCATGGACTAGCGGTATCGGTTCATGGTGGCTGAAACGGCTAGCTCACCTGTGGTCGAGACGACCGCGGCTTTTATGGTTCCCGGAGGAAGGTATGCGAGCACCAGTCTGTCACCCTCCTGCCGGTATGCAAACGATACCGCCGGCCGTCTGCCTTCATCGAAGCGGAGCGTGAACGCACCGTTCCATATCAGGGCGAGTTCCGGTGAAAGGAACAGGTCCATGGAAATCAACCCTGTTTCGCCGGCCCCCTCGGGGATGGGAACGGGTGAGAGTGTTCCGTACGCGGCCCAGGTGAAGCGGGCTGACCGTGTGACGATGAAAACGCCGTACAGTTCGCTTTCATAGCGTTCACCTTGATCTACGAATTCCGACAGCCTTGAAAGTCGCCTTCGTTCTTCAGTGGCGACTACGGCCTGTACATCGTTCTCGTGGCGGATGAACGCATAGCTCATGATCGCTTCATTGCCCTGAGCTTCCCTGAGCAGTGCCAGCGCTTCAGGAGGAATGTCTGACTCCGGGGGTATGAAGATCAGGGTTCCTGCCTCGTTAAACTTGAATGCTGCGCCTGTCGGCACCAGTTCAAACGAGCCAGTGTCACCTTCTTCAATGGTTTCATAGCGGTAGACCTTGGAGAATTCCGGTCGCTCGACCCGGATGACCTTCCTGAGCGGGTCGGCGAATATACCGAATCTTGGTTGGTACATGGAGAGGTCCAGAAGGCCGGAGGCAATCATCGAATTGAAGAAATCCGGGCGCCAGACGGTATCGAACAAGGCCGCGACCGATGCGCTGGTCCCAGCCTTTCGTGTGGCAAACTCAGGTTTCGGCTCTGTTTCGGTGTTCCATAACCGGAGTTGGTTGGAGAAGACATAGCCTGAAGTGCCATCGTCGGCGAGTGCCAGATACCAGTCTCCCTCGAGTTTCTCCCCGCCAGTTTCTACGGTTGCTCCGGCTTCCTTGCGGAGCAGTTTTACTGCCTGGCCGAGTTTGAGCCTGAACACCTGATCGGCGGTATTGACCGGTTTTGTCCTCATAAGGAGCCCGTCACGCGTTGCCAGGCCGAGCACGGGCGCTAAATCTCCATACCCGAGCGCTGCGGATTTGGCCTTCGACTTGCTTTTATACGGTTCAACGCGCCACAGGTCGAGTTCTTCCTTGGCGGAGGAACCGGGTACACCCACGGCGTAGGTTCTGGTGATGTTCGACTTGAAGTGAACCGGGACAACGGAGCCATAGCCGATCGCTGATCCTTCCGGCGGCCATAGCACGACTGCCCAGCCCTCCCTGGATGAGCAGGACGAGAGGGTGCCGGCGATGGCGAGGGTAGCCAGGATCGCCAGCGTGGCGCGTTTTGCAGGGTGTCTGAAGAATTTGAAACGTGAAACCATGCCTCCATTATATATCGAAGCCCGGTACCCTTGTCACGTCTGTCAGAACTTGATGTGTTTTGTGCGGAAGCCTTGCGTCCCCCTGCTCCCTCAGGCATACTGGATCAGTGCGGTACAGACGCATAGTGTTTCTGGAGGTTGTGTGGACGCCAAGACTGAAGCTGTCATCGAGATAGGCTCAACGGGTATCAGGGCCCTGGTCGCCAATGTCTCGGGTGACGGCGGCTATGAAGTTCTGGAACGGGCAGGCAAGCCGGTCGCCCTCGGACGGGATGTATTCATGACCGGCCTCGTGAGTCGCGAATCCACGCGTGAATGCATCGCGGTGCTCCGGGGGTTCAGGGAACTGTTGCGGGCGTATGGAGTAGAACCCGGTGCTGCCCGCGTGATTGCTACGAGCGCCTTGCGCGAGGCCGAGAACCGTGACGCCTTCGTCGACCGGGTTGCCATGCGGACCGGCTTCCGCGTCGATGTCATCGAGGCGATCGAAGAAAGCCATTACATGTACCTGGCCGTGCAGCGCGCACTCGGGGGCGACGCCAGATTTTTTTCAAGGACCAACTCCATAATCATAGAGGTCGGTGGCGGTTCCACCGAACTGATGCTCCTCCGCCGCGGAAGGATCGTAGCCGCACATTCGCTCAGGCTTGGCACCATCAGGGTGGACGAGCAGTCCAAGGCGGCCATGGGCTCGTCCGGCTACCTGATGCGCTTTCTTGCTGACAGCGTGCGTACTTCCTGCGATAGTCTTGAAGACGACCTGCCACTGGGCGGTGTGCGCTCGTTCATTGTCATAGGTACCGATGCCCGCTTTGCTGCCCGGGTCGCGGGCTCGGAATCCCGCCTCGACTACACCATCGTGCCACGCGAGGCCTTCTTTACCCTTGTTGACAGGCTCAAGGGCCTCTCGGTGGACAACATAGTTGCTGAATTCCGTGTACCCTACTCTGAAGCCGAAGCATTGATACCCGGCCTGGTCATCACGGCGCTGTTTCTGGAACGTACCGGAGCCGAGGAATTGATCGTGCCGCTGGTCAGCCTTCGCGACGGGCTCCTCATAGCCATGTCGGGAGGAGCTGGCAGCGACATAGAAGCGGAACTGCACAAGCAGGTGGTTGCCTCGGTCATCGGACTGGGGAGACGCTACCATTTCGACGAGCACCACGCGGTCCATGTGGCGGAGCATGCCCTGTTCATGTTCGACCACCTCAAGGAGTCACATGGCATGGGACGGCGGGAGCGGCTGCTGCTGGAAGCCGCGGCCTACCTGCACGACATAGGCAATTTCATACGGACGAGCGGGCACCAGCGGCATTCGGAGTACATCGTTCTCAACAGCGAAATATTCGGTTTGCAGCGTAACGAACTGACCATCGTGGCCAACCTCGTCAGGTACCACCGCAAGGCCAGCCCGTCACCGTCTCACTCAAATTATATGAGCCTGCCCCGTGAGGATCGGGCCGTCGTGCTCAAGCTTGCGGCTATACTCCGGGTGGCAGATGCGCTGGACCGGGGGCATACGCAGCGACTGAAGCTAGTAGAACTCGACATGAAGGAGGACCACTCACTGGCGGAGAAGAGCGATATGTTTGAAGATGTGTTTGGCCTCAAGGTGGTCGTGATATGAGTTCCAGGTCCGATAGAAACCGCTATTTCAACCGTGAGCTTTCATGGCTCGAGTTCAATGCCCGTGTGCTCGAGGAAGGCCTCGACCACAACAATCCCCAGCTCGAGCGATTACGCTTCCTGGCCATAGTGTCAAGCAATCTGGACGAATTCTTCATGGTCCGTGTGGCAGCACTCAAGGCCAAGGTCCGTTCGGGGGATCTGGCTCCGGATTACTCGGGGCTCGTTCCGGAAGAGTTGCTCGGCTCCATTTCCAGGCGGGTCCGCGAGATAGCTGTCAAGCAGTACGCCTGCCTCTCGCACGAGTTACTGCCGGCTCTCGCTGCCGAAGGGCTCGTTGTCATGCGGCCATCGGATTACGACCCGGAGTCCAGACGCTGGCTCGAAGAATACTTCAGCGGCCAGGTCGCTCCTGCACTGACCCCCCTGGCCGTGCCTCTCCCTGAGGATGGCGGCCCTCCCGCTGATTTTCCGACGACGGGCAACCTCCGCATCCACGCTGCCTTCCTGCTGCGCAGCCCCGGAGACGGCGCGGAACGCCTTGCAATAATCCAGGTGCCCTCCAACCTCGGCCGGTTCGTCAGGCTTCCCCTGGGTGTCGGAGTGCGCTTTGCGCTGCTCGATGACCTGGTCATGGATTTTGGACACCGGCTGTTCCCTGGATACACGGTCGAGGAGCGGTGCCTGTTCAAGGTGACCAGGGATGCCGACATTGGGGTGGACGAGGACCGTGATGACGACTTCATCGCGGCAATGGAGGAGGTTCTCGTAAACCGGCAGAATTCCTGGCCCGTGCGTCTCTCCATATCAGCCGATTCAGAGGAACTCGAGGCGAGGCTCACGACCGCGCTCGGCCTGACCACCGAAGACGTGTACATGATCAGCGGACCCATCGACCTCAAAGGCTTCATGGAACTGTCCTCGCTCAAGGGCTTCGACAAGCTGCGGTTCCGTGCAAGGAATCCATCCTTGCCATTTTCACTGACAGAGGAACATTCCATATGGGATGAAATCCGGAACCGGGATCTGGTGCTGCACGTGCCCTACGAATCGTTCCAGCCTGTTGTGGAGTTCGTCGAGAGCGCTGCTTCTGACCCCGCGGTCATCGCCATCAAGATGACGCTGTACCGCACCTCCGGCGACTCGTCCATAGTCAAGGCTCTGACACAGGCAGCGCGGGCTGGCAAGCAGGTTACGGCCGTCGTCGAGTTGAAGGCGCGCTTTGACGAGGAGCGGAACATCGCCTGGGCTTCCAGGCTCGAACAAGCAGGTGCCATCGTCGTGTTCGGGGCAGCCCGGCTCAAGGTACACGCCAAGGCCATTCTGGTAGTCAGGCGCGAGGAAGACGGCCTCGTGCGCCGCTATGTCCACCTTTCCACAGGCAACTACAACGACAAGACCGCGCGTCTCTATGGAGACCTGTCCCTGTTCACCGCCAACCAGACCATCTGCGCGGAGACCGGCTCCTTCTTCAACATGATAACGGGACTGTCCGCGCTTACCGAGTTGCGGCACCTGTCCATGGCGCCTTTCGACCTCAAGCACCGGATAATCTCCATGATAGACCGTGAAGCCGAGCGTTCCAGTCCAGAATCTCCCGGCCTGATAGCCGCCAAGATGAATTCGCTTTGCGACAAGGAGATAATCGACGCGCTGTACCGGGCCTCGCAGGCGGGCGTCAAGGTGCTGCTCAATGTGCGCGGCATCTGCCAGCTCGTTCCAGGCTTAAAAGGCCTTTCAGAGAACATTTCGGTCATATCGGTAGTGGGCCGCTACCTTGAGCATGCAAGGATTTGCTATTTCCGCAATGGCGGTGCTGAAGAACTCTACATGTCGAGCGCCGACTGGATGCCCCGCAACCTGGAAAAGCGCATTGAACTGCTGTTCCCCGTGTTTGGTGAAGAAGCACGGGAGCGGGTGTACGATACGCTGATGTCCTACTTTCTGGACAACACAAAGGCCAGGGCGCTCGGATCCAATGGCCACTGGCACAAGGTCAGGCAGGCAGAGGGCGAGGAGCGGTTTTCCGCGCAGGATTACTTTTACGATGAGAGCGTCAAGCGGCGGGAGCGTGCCGACGTAGCTTCCGAGGACAAGGTAATTCAGGTTCGACGGTCTGCCCCGTGAGCTGATCTGCCGTACGTCCAGGCCATGGCCGCCAGAGTCCTGGAGAGGTCGTCGCCTGCAACCGGTGCATGCGTGAGCCGCCAGGACCAGTTGCCCCCTATGGTGCTCGGCGTGTTCATCCGCGCATCGGTACCCAGGCCCAGTGCGTCCTGCATGGGAAACACGGCCAGTCCGGCCGCGCTTTTCATAGCCTCCCGCAGCAGTGCCCGTACCGTATCGGCGGGAGCGTAGCCCAGGTACGCTTCCACGAAGGCACGCTCCTCGGAGCTGGCGCTTTGCAGCCAGCCCGCCACGGTGTCGTTGTCATGGGTGCCGGTATACGCCACGCAGTCAGGCACATAATTGTGCGGCAGAAAGGGATTCTGCGGATCAAGGCCCCGGCCGGATTCCTCCGCGTCAAAACCGAACTGCAGGATCCGCATGCCAGGCAGTCCAAAACGTGTCCTCAATGCGGTAACGTCCTCGGTGATGAACCCCAGGTCCTCGGCGACGATGGGCAATTCGGTACCGAGTTTTCTGGCGAGTGCTGAAAGCAACGCTGCGCCTGGAGCTGGCTCCCATGCGCCGTTTCTGGCTGTTTTCTCGCCAGCAGGCACCGCCCAGCAGGCTGCCAGGCCGCGGAAGTGGTCGATGCGCACCATGTCGTACAGCGAAAGCGCTGCTTCGATCCTGGCCACCCACCAGGCAAAGCCGTCCGCTTCGTGGCGTTCCCACGCGTACAGCGGATTGCCCCACAGCTGGCCGTCGGCCGAGAAGTAGTCGGGTGGTACCCCGGCTACGGCCGACGGTTTGCCTGCGGCATCCAGCCTGAAAAGTTCCGGACTGGACCATGCGTCCGCCGAATCCATGGCAACAAAAATGGGCAGGTCACCGAGCACCGTCACGTCATGTGCCGCAGCAAAGGTGCGCAACGCATCCCATTGGACCCTGAAAAGGTACTGTTCCGCTTCGACGAGCGCAATCGATCGGGCACTCGTCCTGCGGCGTTCCGCCAGTGCCGCGGGATCCCGCCTGGCAAGCGGTTCCGGCCACCACGTGTTCCACGACGAGTCCTGAACGCCCCGCAACCTGGCACGTTCGTCGTATTCCTGTTTTATATCCATGAACAGCGCGTAATCTTCAAGCCAGCCGGCGTTACGCTGCCGGAAGTCCTCCAGCCTTTCTTTTTCTGTTCCCGATGCGACAAACCGCTCCGCGGCGGTCCTGACGAGAGCCCGCTTCGCGGGTATAACCGCGCCGTAATCCACCATCCCGGTCTCAGGGAGCCGCACGGATTCGAGTTCGGCCTCCGACAACCATCCGTCGCGCTGCAGCAATTCTGGCGAGATGAGCAGTTCGTTGCCAGCGAAACTCGAGAACGGCGCGTACGGCGAATCGCCGTAGCCGGTTGGCCCGAGCGGCAACACCTGCCAGACGTGCTGGCCCGCGCTCGCGAGCCATTCGATGAAGCGGGCGGCCTGAGGGCCTATGTCGCCGATGCCGAATGATCCGGGCAATGAGGTGGGGTGTAAAAGTATTCCACTCGAACGTCGTAGGCGCATCCGTTTCTCCAGGGAGTATATATATAGAACCAGTCGCATCCCGTGTCAAAGGGTTGCCTTGTCGAACGAAGTCAAAGGTTGCCCGGAATGGCCCTTCATCCACCAATTTCTGGTCATTGCGCTTGCTTCGGGTGGGGATGGGTGCTAGAATTGACGCCCCCGAGCTATAGCGCTACAGAGCTGTTCCCGGTGGTATTTTCATGTTTTATTCTCAAAGGAGGTCTTATGAAAAGGTTTGCATTGGTACTGGCTGTAATCGCCGCTGTTTTTGCGGTTGGTTGCGTCAGCCAGCCCGCAGCTCCGGCCGCACAGGCCGGCGCGGAGGTCAAGATAGCCATACTTCACGTCAACGACACCCATGGTCATCCGATAGCGTTCAATAATGGCAATGCTACCGAGACTGGCGGACTTCCCGCCATGGCCATGCTCGTCGGCCAGACCCGCGCGTTGTTCGACAATGTGCTGGTTCTGGATGCCGGTGACTTCAACACCGGACTCTCGGAGTCAAACTTCTTCAAGGCCGAGCCGGACCTCATCGGCCGCAACATGATTGGCTTCGACGCCGTCACCCTCGGCAACCACGAGTTCGACAACGAACTGTCTGTCCTTGAGGCGCAGAAGGCTCTCGCAGAGTTCCCGATGCTTGCCGCAAACGTCAAGACCAAGTCAGGCGCTTACGTCGCTGACAAGCCCTACATCGTCAAGGAATTCCAGGGCGTAAAAGTCGGAATCTTCGGTCTGACAACCAAGGAGACCGAGATCGTTGGCAACCCGGCCATCGTAAAAGACCTTGTATTCGTCGACGAAGTAACCACGGCGATAGAGATGGTTACCCAATTGCGCGAAGTCGAAAAAGTCCAGGTCGTCATAGCCCTCGTGCACCTTGGTTTCGATGATGTCTATTTCCCCGGTTCCAAGGGCCTCGCCATGGCCGTTGACGGCATCGACCTCATCATCGACGGCCACAGCCATACGAATATGAAAGAAGCGTTCGTCGTCAACGATACCCCGATCGTCCAGGCCAATCAGTGGGGCCTGACTGTCGGCAAGGCCATCCTCACAGTCAAGGATGGCAAGGTCGCAGGTTTTGAATGGGAACCCGTTACCATCAACAACAACAATAAAGGCGCACCGGTTGGCCCCCAGTTCGACCAGCACCCGCTCGTTCAGCCGGTACTGAGCAATTATCGCGACAAGGTCGAAGGCTTACTCAAGGAAAAGATTGGCACTGCTGCCGAGACCTTCCCCAACAAGGATAGCCGCAAGACTGAAACTGCCATCGGCAACCTCGTCACCGACGCCATGAAGGCGCTGACCGTCGCCCAGGGCGTAGATTTCGCCATCAACAACGGTGGCGGCATCCGCGCAGACCTGCCCGCCGGCGACGTTACCCTCAAGTCCGTATTTACGGTGCTGCCCTTCGACAATTCAGTGACGGTCCTCAAGCTCAAGGGCACGGACATCCAGGCCCTCTTCGACTTCATCGTCACCACCCCGGGCAAGGGAGCCTTCCCCCAGGTGTCCGACGGCGTCAGCTTTACCATTAACCTCGTCACCAACAAGGCTGAGAACGTGCTTATCGGCGGCAAGCCCATAGACCCGGCCAAGGTCTACACCATCGCCACCAACTCTTACATGGCCACCGGCGGCGACGGATACGTCATGTTCAAGAATGCGCTCAGCTTCTACGAGACCAGCCAGTTCCAGCGCGACGCGCTCATCGCGTACGTTCGCAAGCTCGGCAAGCCCCTCGTGCCGGAGATCAAGGGACGCATTAAAATTATTGCGGCTCCGGTTGTTCCAGGATCAGAAGGCTAATCAGTCAGTACAGATTTCAGTCAACAAAGGCCGTCCTTCGGGGCGGCCTTTGTTCTGCCCAGATCAATTCAACCCGGTTCAGCTCAGCGGCAGACCGCCGCGGCTATCAGCAACACCGCCAGCTCTCCCAGTTCCACGGCGGCGCCGAGGGCATCACCGGAATACCCTCCCATACGCTTTGCGTACCAGTTGCCCAGCACGGCTGCCACGGCGATGGCGACCAGGCCGCCGACCATGATCGAGGCGATGGCGCCGATGGTTCCGTAAGCTGCTCCGAACAGGATCGCGGCGGGAATGGCCGCTACGGCGTACCCGATGGTCGACTTGACCGGAGCCGGACGCCCCAGCGCGCTGGCCAGTCCCGTGGAACCGTAGGGTTCAGCCATGGCGGTAACCAGCATCGACCCGAGCCGGCCCGAGACCGGAGCCAGCGCCAGCGCGCCCCAGAGTTCCGGACCGCCGCGTACCAGCAGCAATGACGTGGCACCGAGCCGGGCGGCGAGCGCCACGAAGCCAGCGAACAAGGCAAAAGAGCCTATGCGTGGGTCCTTGAGCACCGTCCGCCGCTTTTCAACGTCGCCGAACACGCCCGCGGCGTCCGCCGTATCGAGCAGTCCGTCGAGGTGGAACAGGTTGAACGGCAGATACTGCGCGCCGAGGGCAAGCAGGGCGGCCAGCGCTCCCGGGCCGAATGCAAGCGTCCCCAGAGCGGCTCCGGCCATGGAGCAGGCCGCCGCGCCGAGCCCTACTATGGGCATCCAGAAACCAACCGAACTGTAATCCGGTTCCGAGCGCAGCGGCGCGGGTATTCTGGAACAGAGCGTCCAGGTACTCAGGAAGCCGTGCAGGGGCTTGTTCATGGCGCCTCCCAGTGGGCCTTGAGTATTTCTCTGGCAGTTTTCAGCTCGGCCCATGAAAACAGCTCCATTTCAATGATTCCGGCAAAGCCGCGGGCAAAGGGCGCCATAGCGTCGAGCCAGCCTTCACCTGACTGGAATGGAACATGGTCCCTGGTGCCGTCAAAGCCGTGCACATGCATTTCAGCGATACGGCCGGCTCGCGCGGCAACCCAGGCCGAGGGTTCAACGCCTTCCATGCGCAAGTGCCCGATGTCCGCACAAATGCCCGGCGGGCCATAGCGCGATTCCAGCAAGGCCGAGTCGGCGGCGTAGAAGTTAGCCAGCCTGGTGTTTTCAAGGAGGAACCTGTCTTCGCCGTAGCGGCCGCGCCACTCGTCAAGCAGTGCAATAAAGCCTGGCAGTTCGGGCTCTGTCCGTGGCGGGTGAATGATGAAGTTAGAAGAAAAACCGGCCGTGGCTTCGAGAATCTCCTCGTGGGCCGCAGCGATGGTATCGGGCATGTGCACGGTAAAGCCAAAGCGGGGGCTGTACGAGGCGATGTCCCTGATCTCGGCACGCATCAGCGAGCGCGCTTCGTCGTCGAAAATGAAAAACAGCAGTTCCACATCGCGCTGATCCGTCTGTTGATCGAGGAAACGAAGGTTCTCCACATAGGTGCCCGGTAGCACGTACGAGGGTACGGAGAGGCGCGGGCTCACTTGATCCTGAGCGGAATGCCGGAGACCATGAGTTCTACGCGGTCGGCGGCGGCAGCCAGCCGGGCGTTGATAAGCCCCAGTGCCATTCCGTAGCGCCTGCTCATGGGATCGGCCGGAATGACGCCCATGCCGATCTCGTTGGTAACGACGATGACATCCTCGGGCCAGCGCGCGATGAAGCGGGCAAGGATTGCCTCCCAGTCCTGCTCGCGCTCCGCGAAGAACAGGTTGTTGAGCCACATCGGCATGCAGTCCACGATCATGCGCTGGCGAACCGCCACATCGATGGCGATGGGTTCTTCTATGGTGTTGAAGGCGGAAGCGCGCTCGGCTTTGTGGCGATCTATCCTGTCGCGCATTTCGTCATCAAAGGCCGTGGCGGTGGCCAGAAACCAGCGATCCGGCGAAAAAGGACGCGCAAGTTCAAGCGCCCGGCTTGATTTTCCGGATTTGACGCCACCGGTTATCAGGGTTTTCATGCTGGAACAGTACCCGGCAGTCTGGCAGGCGTCAAGCGCGCCGGACTGCCGGGGCCCCCGGGCACGCCAGGGGGGAGCAGACGGCTATTTCTTTGTCGGCTTCGGGGCTTTTGTCGTTTTTGCAGCCTTTGGTTTTTCAGCCGAGAGTTTTGCGGCAGCGGGTTTAACAGCAGCGGGTTTCGCTGCTACGGGTTTAACAGAAACAGGTTTAACAACAGCGGGTTTGGCTGCTGCGGGTTTCGCAACAGTGGGTTTTATCGCTGCGGGTTTTACCACTTTGGATTCCTGTCCGGGTTTCCGGGCAAGGGCGAACAGGGCGTTTATGACCTTTTTGCCTTCCTTGCGGGGATCATAGCCAGAAACGTTTTCAAGCCAGGCGTACATTATCTGAAACAGCGCGCCGATCAGAGCCGTGGCGAATGGTTCCTGCTCGAGGTTGGCTACCAGTTGACCCGCAGTCTTGGCCTCCTTGAGGCAATCCAGCACGGCGGTCCGCATAGAGGCATCCAGTTTCTCGACCATAGCCTTGAGCTTGGGGTACTGCCTGTAGATCGGATCCGGCTTGGCGATGATGTACGCAAAATCAGGATAGTCTTTCAGGATGGCGAAGATCTTGTCCAACGAGGATTCGAGCCTGTCGAGTCCTGCATATTCAGTATCCTTGAAGCCTTCAACAAATTTGCCGTAGAACAGTTCTGAAACGGCAAACAGTGACAGGAATACCCCATCAACACCGTCAAAATGCCTGAAAATCGCTGGCTCGGTAACGCCGGCCTTTCCTGCGATGTTCTTGAGGGTGGCCGAGCGTGGGCCGCGTTCCCTCATAACCACGGCAGCCGATCTGAGAAGGGCTGATTTGGCTTTGGAATAGGGCCAGTCGTCTCCGAAAATTGTCTCTTCTTTGCTCATGTCCACGTGTAACTCCCATGAAGAAAATGTGTATCATAATCAGGAAATGCTTCAATGTTGCATCAACATGCAGCTGGATATATGACTGTTTTAAAAGATACTTCTTATTGTAAGTAAATAATACTTAAATGTCAATAATGGCAAGGACGGGCTTCAAAGAAAAAGACTCCAGGCAAACCGCTGGAGTCCCTTTGTAACGGATGCTTCCGTGTTTAGAGACCTTCGCCCAGATATGCCTTTCTGACGCCATCATTGGCAAGCAGTTCCTTGCCAGGGCCTGACATGGTTATGCGGCCAGTCTCCAGGACGTACCCGTAGTCGGCTATTTCCAGGGCGGCCTTGGCGTTCTGTTCTACCAGGAGTATCGTCGTGCCTTCCGCGGCAATGGTGCGCACTATGTCAAAAATCATCTTGACAATGAGCGGAGCCAGCCCCAGTGATGGCTCGTCCATCATCAGCAGCTTTGGCCTGGACATGAGTGCCCGGGCTACCGCGAGCATCTGCTGCTCGCCACCAGACATAGTTCCCGCCTTCTGCTTTCGCCGCTCTTCGAGCCTGGGGAAGAGCTGGAACATCTTGTGCTTGTCTGCCTGTACGCCAGCCTTGTCGCTGCGGGCAAATGCTCCGAGTTCCAGGTTCTCCTCGGTGGTAAGGTTGGGGAATATCCTGCGGCCTTCTGGAGCCAGCACCACGCCCCTGCGCACGATGTCCTTGGTGGCGAGGTTGACCAGTGATTCGCCGTTGAGGGTAATCGAGCCGGAACTCGGCTTGACGAGGCCTACGATGGCCTTGAGCGAGGTGCTCTTGCCTGCGCCGTTTGCGCCTATCAGAGTTACAATCTTGCCTTCAGGCACCTCGAACGAGGCTCCCTGCAGGGCGTGGATGCCGCCATAATGGACGGACAGGTTTTCTATGCGCAACATCAGTCCACCCCCAGATAAGCTTCTATGACCTTGGGATTCCTGCGTATCTCGTCGGGTGTACCGTGGGCTATGGTGACGCCATAGTCCAGCACGTACATGCGCGAGCATACGCCCATGACGACCTGCATGTGATGCTCGATCAGGAGTATCGTCAGGTCGTACTGGTCACGGATCTTTCCTATGAACTCCATCAGTTCCAATGATTCCTGCGGATTCATGCCTGCGGCCGGTTCGTCGAGGAGCAGCAAGGAAGGTTCGGTGGCGAGGGCCCTGACTATCTCGAGCCGCCGTTGCTTGCCGTATGGCAGCGATGTCGCCGGCTCGTGGGCCAGATCCGCCAGCCCCACCGAGTCCAGGAGCGACATGGCGAACTCGCGGGATTTCTTTTCCTTGGCACGGTAGCCGGGCAGGTGGAGTGTTGCTGCGAACACACCGACGTTCATGCGCAGGTGGCAGGCCACCAGCACATTCTCCAGCACATCCATGTCCTTCCAGAGACGTATGTTCTGGAAGGTCCTTGCTATGCCGCGCTCGGTGATTTTATGCGGTTTTGCGCCTGTTACGTCTTCACCCTTGAAGATGACCTTGCCTTCTGTTGGTTTGTAGACGCCGGTTATCGTATTGAACGCCGTTGTCTTGCCGGCACCGTTGGGTCCGATGAGTCCGACTATTTCGTTCTTGGAAATCTGGATGTTCAGGTCTGAAACAGCTGTCAGGCCGCCGAACCGCATGCTGACGTTTTCTGTCTTGATCACGGGCGGCCTCCGTTCCTGGTGCTGTTCTTGCGTCTGAAAATACCCAGCACGCCATCCCACGAGAATTCCTTGTTGCCCATCAGTCCGCGCTGCCGGTAGAGCACGACGATCATCAGCAGTATCGAGAATATGACCATGCGCAGGCCTGGCAGTCCATTGGTCTTGAAGAACACAAGGTTCATGGGCATGTCCAGGAAGCGCAGGGCTTCCATGAGCACCGTCACGATGATGGCACCGAGTACGGAACCGGTTATCGAGCCGTTGCCACCAAGCACGACGATGAGGAGGATGTTGAACGTGAGCATGAGCGTGAACATCTTGGGGTCTATCGTCGAGATGAGGTGGCCCAGCAGGGCTCCGCCGACTCCGGCCATGAAGCTCGAGATGACGAAACTGGTCGATTTGACCTTGAACACGTCGATGCCCATGGCTTCAGCGGCTATTTCGTCATCCCGTACTGCCTTCATCGTCCTGCCGTAACTGGAGCGTACGAGGGCCAGCATGAAGACAACGGCTATAGCGGCTACAGTCCACACGACCCACGTGGTCGAATACTTCGGTATGGCTTTGAGGCCCTGTGCACCATTGGTCACGCTCTGGATGTTGGTGATGATTACACGGATTATCTCGGCGAACCCGAGCGTCGCTATTGCCAGGTAGTCGTCCCGCAACCTGAGCGCCGGCACACCTATGAGCACCGCCGCCAGCGCCGCGCAGAGGCCCGCGACGATGAGCGCGATCGGAAAGGGGAGCTGTATCCTGGCCAGGATCGGCACGATTGGCTCCAGGAAGAAGTTCATCTCCTTCTGCGCAGGAGTCATCGTGAGGATGGCGCTTACGTACGCGCCTACCGCCATGAATCCAGCGTGGCCCAACGAAAACAATCCCGTGAAACCGTTCAGCAGGTTCAGTGACAGGGCCAGAATGATATAGATGGCCGACAGGTTGAGTATCCTGACGGTGAATCGTCCGAGTATTGAATCAGCGAGTCCGACGGCGGCTACGAGGACCACGAGGCCGGCGATGGTAAGTATGGTGTTTCGTTTCATGGCATCACACCTTTACCGTCTGGTTCTTGCCCAGCAAGCCCGCTGGTTTGACGAGGAGCACGACGATCAGCAACACGAACGCGAAGGCGTCGCGATAGCCGGTCAGTTCCGGGAGGAACGCCACGATCATTATTTCTATCATGCCCAGGAGAAAGCCACCGAGTACCGCGCCCTGAATATTGCCTATGCCGCCTATCACGGCGGCTATGAAGCACTTGAGTCCGGGCATGACGCCCATGAGCGGGTTCAGTTGCGGATACTTCATGGTCCACATGATGCCGCCGACACCGGCCAGGAGCGAACCTATGCCGAAGGTCAGGGAGATTGTCTTGTTTACATCGATTGCCATGAGCCGTGCTGCGTCGAGGTCGGTTGATACCGCCCGCATCGCCAGACCCGTTTTCGTGCCGTGGACTATCCACAGCAGGGCCCCGAGCACTACTGCAGTGATCACCGGGATAAAGAGGCTCACCGAGAGCATGGAGACCGAGCCGAAGTGCACGACGGTGTCGAACAGGGGTATGCTCGGAAAACTCTTGGGGCGGCCGCCGAACAGTACTATGCCGACGTTTTCTATCAGGAACGACGCGCCGATTGCGCTTATCATGACAGAAATCTTTGGTGAATCGCGCAACGGCCTGTAGGCCACACGTTCCAGCCCCATGCCAAAGGCAGCCGTAAGGGCAAGCGCGACGACGAAGGCTACCCACCAGGGCATGGCCAGAGCCGTGACAGCGTAGAACGCGAAGTAGGCGCCGAGCATGAACACGTCGCCATGGGCGAAGTTGATCAGCCGGAGGATGCCGTAGACCATCGTGTAGCCTATCGCTATGAGCGCATAGAGGCTTCCGAGGCTCAAGGCGTTCGTCAATTGCTGGAAGAAGGTCGATAGTTCCATCGTTGTCGGTCCTTGCGCCGCGGCTGGACGCGGCAGTCGAGAATCGGAACGCCCGCGGCAACCGGCAATGAACCGACCTGCCGCGGGCGTCAGGCGCGGCCGTCAGGGCGCCGCGCGACGGATGTGTTGAACTGGATTACGGAGCGACGGTCGTCTTGTAGACGAACTTGCCGCCCTTTACTTCCTTGATGACGGCGCTCTTGATCGGGTCACCGTTTGCGTCGAGCGTGATGATGCCGGCTGCACCGGCGAAATCCTTGGTCGCCGCTATGGCATCGCGGATCTTGAGCGGGTCTACACTGTTGGCGCGTTTGATGGCGTCGATAGCGAGGAGGTAGCCGTCGAAGCCGAGCACAGCGGTGCCGGAGGGCAGCTTGCCATACTTTTTCTGGTACGACTCGACGAAGACCTTGGAAAGCGGGGTGAGAGGGGCGTCGTTGTCGAAGAAGGCCGACATGACGGCGCCTTCTACAGCCTGCTTGCCGACGTTGATGAACTCGGCAATTTCCCAGGTATCGCCGCCGAGGAAGGGAGCGGTGATCCCGAGTTCGCGGGCCTGCTTGATTATCAGGGCGCTCTCCGTGTAGTTGCCGGGGGCAAAGATCACGTCCGGCTTCAGGCTCTTGACCTGGGTGAGCTGGGCGGAGAAGTCCTGGTCGTTGGTATTGTAGTTGAGTTCGGCGAGGATGGCCTTGTCGTCGCCGGTCAGCGCCTTGAAGCTGTCTACGAAGAACTTGGCCAGGCCTACCGAGTAGTCATTGGATACTTCGCGGATGATGACGGCCTTCCTGGCTTTGACTTCCTTGAACGCGTAGTTAGCCATCACGGTGCCCTGGAAGGGATCGAGGAAGCATACGCGGAAATAGAACTCATTGTCCTTGGTTACGAGCGGGTTGGTGCAGGACAGGCCGATGGCGGGAATCTTGGCATCCTTGAAGATCGGACCGGCCGCCATGGAGAGTCCGGAACCCCAGGAACCGAGGACTACCTGGACCTTGTCGCTGTCCACGAGGCGCTGGCCGGCATTGGCGGCTTCTACCTTGTCGGATTTGTTGTCGGCAATGGCCAGTTCGATCTTGTATTCCTTGCCATCTATCGTGACGGTAGGATAGAGTTCCTGTGCGAGCCTGATGCCGTCAAGCTCTTCAGCGCCGCCGGCGGCGTTGGCTCCGGTCAAAGGCTCGAAAACTCCGAATTTGATGACGTTCGAGTCGACTTTGGTTTCAGTCTTCGCGCATCCGGTGAGGGCAACGATCGCTATGAGCGCCGCGATGATCAGTACCGATTTCTTCATACCTGTTCCTCCTTGACGCGGATCATCAGCAGAAGGGCCTGCGATCGCGTCGTCCTATGGTATAAAACCCGTACAAGGTTGTCAATTTGTTTCTATTGATAACATGTCGTTTTAGTTTATAAAGTATCGATTATTTTCTCTTGACACATGAATGAACCTGCGGGTACCTTGATCTTTGGCGTTTCAATATATGCCAAACCAATTTTTACTATAGAAACGTGGGGCCATGAGCGAATCGGCAATAAAGGCATTCGAGCTTCTCTTTCATCTAGCGCGTGCCGGCAGCTCGTCACTTGCGCGCCTCTCCCGTGACACCGGCTGGGACAAGGCAACTGCATTGCGCTACCTTACCGCAATGGAAAAAAAGGGGGTCGTGGAACGCCGCGACGGCGACTGGACCCTGGGTCTGGCCTTGCTGGAACTTGCCAGCCGCGTGCCCGTAACCGAGAACATAGCCAGCAGGGTAAAGCCGGTGCTGGGTGAACTCGCCCGCACGACCGGGGAGAGCGCCAACCTCTCGGCCCTCGTCGGTTCCGACCTGATGTACCTTGCAAAGGCCGACGGCGGTCGTGCATTGCGCCTGCGCACCAATCCTGGTGACCGCCTGCCTCTGTATTGCACAGCAGGCGGAAAATGCATCCTGTCGCGCCTGCCTTCGGCTTTGCGTGCCCAGTACCTGGCCGACACCCATTTCTCCGCCGTAGCGCCAAAGACCATAGTCGATCCACAGAAGCTTGTCGAGGAAATCGAACGGACCATACGACGTGGCTGGGCTATTGACGACGAAGAATTAGAGCCTGGTTTGATCTGTTTTGCCGTGCCCCTGGATCTGCCCCGCTACGGTTTTACCGGTGCGTTGAGCGTCTCGGGGCCTTCTGGCCGCATGTTGCAGGCGCAGGAAGAAATTCTAGCGTCACTGCGCTGGGCCACACTGGAATTACAGGAAAGCCTCGGTGGCGGCATTGCGGACAACGAACCCCAGCTGTTCGGACCGGCCCGCGGAGGCTTCAGAAGTTCTGACTGGCACCGCCCCGGATCTGAAGTCTATGAGTGACACTGGCGTTTACATGGACAAGGCATTCATAAAGCGTCACAGGTGCGTCACCTGCCGCCGCTGCATCAAGGTCTGTGAATCCGGAGCCATCAGCATGGACGGCGATTCCTGTGTCGTCGACCCGGCCCTGTGCACAGGATGCCGGTCCTGTACCGGTGCCTGCAGGACCGACGCCATCATAATGGTACAAGCAGCCCGGGCCGCTGACTGAAAGCAGCGTGCCCGGGACTCTCAGACCACTCAGAACACGGCTTCAGCGAGTGCTTCCTCCATGACTTCCGGCGTTTCGGCTACCGCCAGTTCGTGCGGGACAACTTCATCTTGCTTGAACACGGGTTTGAACTCCACATGTTCGGCTACTATCTTGATCCTGGTCTGCGTCTTGCCGGCAGCATCTTCCCACCGATCCTGCTTCAGCCGGCCGACTACGCGCACACCGCGTCCCTTTTTCAGTATCTCACCGCAGGTCTGGGCAAGTTTCGACCAGGTTTCCACCTCAAAGAACGACACTTCCTTTTCCGTCTGCTCGTTCTGCTTGTAGAACCGGTTCGATGCCACAGCGAAGGAGCATACCTGATGTCCGTTCGGAATGGTTTTCAGGAGTGGGTCCCTGACCAGGTTGCCTTCTACGATGATGGAATTGAGGTTGTTCAACACGATACCCTCCGTCGGCCGTTTTCAGGACGGCCGTAGTCATGTGATCCGACGCTTTCTTGCGTCGTGTGCGGCGCTGCTCGAGCGCCTTCATAAAGGACACGCGTGGCCGCGCACTGGCGCTTTCACTTGACCGGGGTCTTGTTGAATAATAAAGTGGTTGCTGGTTTTACCAGCAAGCGAGGAGCAACGTGATGTCGATCCTGGGCGACGAGAACTTCAGCCCCATACTACCCCGGTCGCTCAAGGACGAATTCATAGAGCGGTTTGAGGCACTTATCCTGTCCGGCAAATTCCGGCCAGGCGACAGGGTGCCGTCGGAGCGCGACCTGGGGGTGCTGTTCGGCATTTCGAGACCCGTGGTGCACGAAGGGCTGCGGACACTTGAATCCAGGGGCCTTGTTACCATTGAAAGCCGCAAGGGCGTCCGTGTAAATGACTACAGACGCGAAGGTTCCATAGAAATGCTGCTGTCCATACTGAATTTTGCCGGAGGCAGGCTGTCGCCATCACTGTTCAACGGCGTGCTCGAGATGCGGCTGCTCTTCGAGGTGGAGACAGCAGGGCTTGCCGCCAGGCGCAGGAGCCAGGAAAACCTGGCCGAACTCAGGGCGTCCCTTGCATGCGAAAGCTTGCAGCGTCCCCTGTCGGCCCGGATTATTGCCGACATCGATTTTGGTTTCCATATATCGATAGCAATTGCCAGCGGAAACGAAATCTATCCGCTGCTCATGAACAGCTTCAGGCGCATCTACCAGGACATCCTGGAGGCGTTCTACGCCGACGAGTCCGTCATCCAGCCCGTGTTTGCCTTCCATGGCCGCATCGTCGCGGCCATAGAACAGTGCGACGAGGCTGGTGCCCGGGCCGCTATGCTGGAACTGCTGAGCTTTAGCGAAACCAATCTACGGCGCATACTGTTTGGCAAGGTCGACACCAAGCCTGCCCCAGCCTGAGAGGCGGGTTCCGTCCGACCAGTCAATAATCGCAGTAAAGGGGAATTCCTCTCCATGGGGCGCTGTGACGGCTTCCTCGGTGATGGTTACCCTGAAGGCGTGGCTCCACGCTTCTATCTCTCCCTTGCCTTCAACGATCAGCCCCGAGCCGTCTGCGCGTATTGAGTCGTACTGGATGACGGCGGATTTTTTTTCACTGGCCAGCTTGAGCAGCAGGTATTGCGGCAATACAGTCAGGCTCCAGGAGGGATCGTCCCCGCTGAAAATCGCTCCGTCAAAGCGGCGGTGCGGAAAGAAGCCGGCATAGGCCGGCGGCTCCGCCAGATCGAACTGGGCTTCGGTCCAGAGTTCCAGTGCGGAGGAGCGGAGAGTCTCGGGCGCGGCCTGCATGGCGTCGTCCATGCGTGCAACCTGTGCTGCTGAAGTGCCGTCGGCCGGATCGAATCTGGTGCTGCCGCGTATCGAGAGGGTCTGGTTGCCGGTAAAGGCCAGCAACGTGAGCGGTTTGGGACCGGAGGCAGGATCTTCGTCGAAGTAATACGCGAACATGGCCTCGCCGAGGCCATCTCCATCGGCGTCTCCAGCGCGGATACCGTCCCTGAAGAACGCCGCGGTGGCTTCGGGAAACGCCGCTCCGGGCTGGTCTGTATAGTCGGCGAGCAAATCGAAGGCTGTTCCGTCGCGGCGGTAGTGGCGTGCATGGAGGGAAGCCGCTGCTCTGGACAGGATTGACAGGTGTTCGCCGGCATTGTCGTTCCATCGCACCCAGGCAACGAGCGAGCCTTCGTAGGGGGTATCCTGGGCGGGAGGCGGACCCTCAAGTACGGAAAAACCTTCGGGGGCCACAGGCGCCGCCGGAACCGGCACGGCTGCTGGCTCGCCGGTGGCAGCCCGGGGCTCCTGTGGCCAGTACGTCGTAATTGCCCAGATAGCAGCAACGGTGGCTGCCATACCGACGAGTATGCCTATGGCTACTGGCTTGCCGGATTTCTTATTCTTCTTTTTCATCATGCAACCTTTCGTTCTTTTGAATCCATGTCGATGAGCGCATACAGCAAACCCTCAGCGGCAGCCCGCCTGTGGCTGCCGCTTCTGAGCCTTATGAGCGAAACCTCCGCTGCCGGACTGTGCTGGCTCATCCAGTCAAAGGCGTTCTGGCTGTTGAGGAAGGGCACCAGTTCATCCTCTGGCGAGGCCGCGAGCACCAGCGGGTAACCAGCGGGCGCTGACCAGCGGTCGAGCCTGGCCGCGTTCTGGAGTGAGTAATAGGGCACAGTTTCGGGTTCGAGTTCTATGGCTGACAGGTACGCTGGCTGGTACAGGTCTTCAGCTACCACGGCTTCGTGCTTCTTGCCTGCGGCTTTTGCTATGCGCCTGCATAATTCGTCATCATCCCGCGTACCGTCGAACAGCGGTACGACCTCGTCGATGATGCCCGGCAACAGTATGTCTTCTACCTTTATAATTCCCGGGTAAGCCCGTGCCCAGCCCAGAACCAGCAGGATGTTGTAATCCGGACGTACGATGACGGGGCTGCCTTCAAGGATGAACGGCACCCCGAGCATGAGGTCAAGTGGCGCGCCGAGCGGATAGCCCGCGGTGATGCGGAGGCCCGGCGTCAGGATTGAACCCTTGGCCGCAGCCTCAAGGGTAGCCATCGTGGCCAGGCCACCCTGCGAGTACCCGAGTATCACAAGCCTGCCCGTCTCGGTGTAATAGGAGTTGTGACCGGCTATAAAGCTCCGGGCGGCCGCGAGTCCGTCGAGTGCGGAGGCTGCCATCGATTCAGGCACACAGTATTCCTGGACTCCATCCGAGTCGCCCATGCCGGCGTAGTCAGGAGCCCATACTGCGTAGCCGAGTGCCGCGGTAGCCTCCATAAGGCTTTTTTCAGAGCCGCCGCCGCGTGAAGGCACCTCGCTTTTAAGATGCTCGCTGCCTCTGAGGAATACCACCCACGTAAGCGCGTGTGCACTGGCTACCTCCGGAACAGGAAGGTGCAGCATGCCTGATTGCCGCTCCGTTCCACCCTCCGGCAACCGGGCGGAGAAAGAAATTCGTACTGATTGAACATCAACCAGCCCGGAGCGCCGCTCTTCACGCCAGGCTGGATAACCAGCGGCATCAAGAACGCTGGTATCTATGGCGCGGCCGAGCACCATGGGCGAGGCTATGGCCAGCATGGCGCGTGGTTTGAGCAGTGACACAATCCTGGCTTCCCTGGCTTCCAGCAACTGTCCTGCCGGTGGAAGGCGCGGGGCGCGCGTCGCAAGGGCCCTGTTCCTGTAAAACCCTGGATTCATGTTGTTAACGATATCGTTCCACGGTTGTGGAGTCCAGTCGGTATGTTCCTGAAATATAAAACTTGACGTATCGGTCTTAAAGGCCTATATATCTGGTATGCTGGTATTACCAAGAAAGTTGCATCAATCACAAAGAGGAGACGGCGAACCCCGCATACGGAGCGCTGCAGCCCGGCTGGCAAGACTGGGGTGTTCCGGAATCGAATTGACGGAAGACCGTGGCTCTCTCATCCTTGAAGGCACGGCGGTGAGCTATCAGGAAAAAGTGACCGCAGGCTGGATCGCCGCCAAAACGGGATTCAAAGCCGTGGTCAACGACCTCTGTGTGCCAGGATTGCCCGAGGAGACCCTTGCAGTGCCTCAGGTGACCGATAGCCTCCTGGACGGAACGTACTATGACGTCATCGTTATCGGTGGCGGGGTTGTAGGCTGCGCCATTGCGCGTGAACTGTCCCGCTGGAACCTGTCAATCATGCTGCTGGAAAAGGAAGGCGATGTAGCCGTCCACACATCCAGCCGCAATGACGGCATGATACACGACGGCTTTGCCGCCAGACCCGGCTCGAAGAAGGCTGAATACAACGTTCGGGGCAACCGGCTGTGGGAACCGCTCTGCAAGGAGCTCGGCATCGACTTCAAGCGGCCCGGTTCGCTCATACTGTTCCATTCGGCCCTCGCGGCAGGCGCTTATCCCTTGATGGCGGAGCGGGCCAGACGCAATGGGGTAGACGGCTGGGAATTCTGGAACCGCACGCGTGTAGCATCGGAAGAACCCAGTGTCACAGAGGATCAGCATGGTGCCTTCTTCCTGCCAAGTGCCGGTGTGCTCTCGCCGTACAAGGCCACCGTCGCTCTGGCGGAGAGCGCCATGCTCAACGGGGTGCGGGTTGTACTCGATGCCTGCGTTGCCGGGATGGAACTCGAAGCGGGCAGGGTGGAGCGCGTCGTTACAAACCGGGGAACCTGCCGGGCGGGTGTCGTCATCAACGCCGCGGGAAATTGGGCCGACGTCGTGGCTGCCATGGCGGGTGACCGGTTCTTCAGCCTGCACCAACGGCGCGGCACCGAGGTGATCCTCGACGCCGCTTCCGGTGCATCGCAGCGTCACATCCTGGGCATGCCGCGACTGCTTCAGATCAAGGCCAAAACCAAGGGTGGCGGCCTCGTCAAAACCGTAGAAGGAAACATACTCGTCGGCCCGACAGCTACGGAGTCGCCAGGCCGGGAGGATTACGCCACGAGGCCGCAGGAACTACGTGAGCTGGAGAAGCACGTGCACCTCAATACCAGCCTGTCCATGTCCCAGGCCATCACTTATTTTTCAGGAGTCCGCCCCTGCACCTACGAAGAGGACTTTATAATAGAAAAGAGCGAACGGGTAGCCAACCTGGTCCACGCCGCAGGCATCCAGTCTCCCGGGCTCGCCTCGGCCCCGGCCATAGCCGAAGACGTGGCGAGCATGGCCGTAGAGCTCGTGTCTGCGTTCAAGTCTGTCGGACCCAGGCCTGGATGGAAGTCCATGCTCCCCGGTTCACCTGAACCGAGGCACTTGTCGCTGGAGAACCGCGCCAGCCTGATCGAGCAGCATCCCGCCTATGGCCGCATCGTCTGCCGCTGCGAGGAAGTCTCTGAAGGCGAGATCCTGGATGCGATCCATTCGGGCTTGCCCGCGACCAGCATGGACGCCATAAAGCGCCGCACGCGGGCGGGCATGGGGCGCTGCCATGGCGGCTTCTGTACCCCGCGCGTCATGGAAATACTGGCGCGCGAAACGAAAACGCCGCTCTGGGCTGTGACGAAAAAGGGCCCCGGCTCGGAGCTCTGCATCGGCCCTACGAAAGCTGGCCCGACCAAAGCAGGCCGGCCGTGATCCGCTCGATCGATACCGATGTGGTAGTGCTTGGCGCAGGCCCAGCCGGGCTCGCTGCCGCCTGCGCCGCGCTTGAGTCAGGTGCCCGTGTCGTCGTTGTGGAACGCGAGGAACGACTGGGTGGCATACTCAAGCAGTGCGTGCACGACGGGTTCGGGCTGGTACGCTATGGGGAAAAGCTGGCCGGGCCTGAATACGCGCTGCGCGACGCTGACCGTTTCGCGGCGCTCGGCGGCAGCGTCATGCTGGAGGCTTTCGTTTCAAAAGCCGGGCGCCGGGCGGACGGCTTCATACTGGATTGCATAGACCGGTCAGGCGTCGTTGCATTGAGGGCAAAAGCCATGGTGCTGGCGACCGGATGCAGGGAACGCACCGACAGACAGGTTTTCGTCCATGGGGACAGACCCGCGGGAATCTACACCGCCGGGCTGGCCCAGTACATGATGAACATCCAGGGGCTTCTGCCGGGCCGCCGCGCACTGATACTCGGCTCGGGCGACATAGGCCTGATCATGGCGCGGCGTATGACGCTGGAAGGCATGGAGGTTCTCGGCGCGCATGAAGTCAAGACTGAGCCTTCGGGGCTGTCGCGCAATG
>JAIFMD010000030.1 GCA_020048755.1 Spirochaetota bacterium | reverse complement strand
TTGAGCAGCTTCTCCGCGCGCGGCCAGTTGCTGGGGCGGCTGACGTCCATGGCATTCGAGGCTGTCGGGATGGTTGGTTTTGGCTCCCAGCGGCCGGACGCCACAAAACGAGGTACGGTGTCGTTGGCGTTGGTCGCCGCGACGAAGCGGCTTATCGGCGCGCCCATCGCCTTGGCGATGAGCCCCGCGGTCAGGTCGCCGAAGTTGCCCGACGGCACGGATACAACCAATCCCCCACTACGGCTGGCCGCGGGTATGGCGGCGCAGAGGTCCCAGAAGTACAGTACTTGCGCGGTGAGCCTGCAGACGTTGATGGAGTTGGCGGAATTGAGGCCGACGCGGCGTACCAGTTCACCGTCGTCGAAGGCGGACTTTACGAGGGCCTGGCAGTCGTCGAAGCTGCCGTTGACGGCGAGTGTGCCGACATTGCCGCCGAGCGTGCAGAAAAGCTGCTCCTGGGCGCGGCTGATGCGGCCTTTGGGGTACAGCACAACGACACGGATGCCCGGTGCGTCCTTGAAGGCGCTCGCCCTTGATCCGCGCGAGGCACTGGGCCATGAAGCGCGCGCCGAAATCCTTGAAGGCCAGGGTGGGGCCGTGGAACAGCTCCAGCGCGTAGGCGTCGCCGACCGGCACGACAGGCGCGTCGAACGTGAAGGCCGCCGCGGCCATTGCATCGATGTCCTTGTCTGAAAAGTCTGGCGCAAGGAAGGGGCGCAGCAAGGCCCGGTAGCGTTCGGCACGAGGAGCCGCCAGCACCGCTTCCGCATCGACCCTGGGTATGCTGGAGGGGAAGAACAGCCCCTGGTCGGAGGCAAGTCCGCGCTTTGCAGCTTCAGCGAAGCCAGCACGCTCGCCGGGGTGCTTCATGTTGAAGAACTCCATGCGCTTACTCCTTGCCCGCAGGCTTGCCGTCCGGTGGCAGGACGCGGGCACCTGCTTCGTCGACCGTGCACAGAACCGCGAAGGCTCCCTTGTCCGCACCGCACAGTTTAGAGAAAGAATCACCGGCGGGCTTGCCGGAAACTGCGCTGGTCCACAGCCGGGCACGCTCGAGGGCCTTGCCGGCGGCTTTTGGGTCATCAAACACGGCGAATATGGTCGGGCCGGAGCCTGAAATTCCTGCGGAAAGGGCGCCAGCGGCGAGCAGGGCTGCCTTGATGGTGTCGAAGCCGGGAATCGAAGGAGCACGGTACGGTTCTATCATCGTATCGACCATGAGGCTGGCGGCTTCGCGTCCGTCTCCGCGGTAGAGCGCGTCGACGAAGCGGCCGAGCCTGGCGGCCTGTTCCACGGCGTCGTGGAGCGGTACGGATTCCGGGAGCACCGCGCGCATCGCCCTGGTCTCCAGCCGGATGCCGGGATAGGCCACGAGCCATATCCAGCCGGCCGGAACCGGCAGGCACGAGGCCCCGAGCCGCAGGCCGCCGAGGGCGCAGGGCAGGATGTTGTCCCAGTGGATGCCCCCTGAAAGCCGCGCTTCGAGTTCTCCCATCAGCTTGATGCGTGCGCGTTCGCCGAGCCGGTTGCCGTAGTGCTCGTCGCAGGCCAGCACCGCCGCGACGACGCTGGCTGCCGAGGAGCCGAGGCCCGAACCTACCGGCATGCCCTTGTACAGTTCGAGGGACACTGGTTCTAGATTGCCGGTGATTTCCCTGACGCAGGCGAGGGCCCGTTCCACAATGTTGGCACCGTGTATCTCGTGCGCGTAGGGGCCGGTGACTGAAAAGCTGTCCACGGCGGCAGCTTCTATCCTCACCTCGTCGCCGAGCGTTCCATCGAGGGGCTTGAGCGCTACGCCGAGGTTGTCGAAGCCCACGTTGAGGTTGGCCGAGGTCGCCGGTGCAAAGACGCGTACCATCTATTCCTCCCTGTTCCAGTTGAGCGTGCGCAGTATGTCGGCGAATATGCCCGCAGCGGTGACGTTGGCGCCTGCACCATAGCCCCGCAGGAGGAGCGGAACCGGACTGTAGTACCTGGTGCTGAAGGCCAGTGCGTTTTCACCGCCTTTGACAGTGAAGAGCGGGTGCTCGGGACCGACTGCCTGCAGGCCGATGCGGCCTTTACCTGCTTCTATGGAACCGACAAAGCGTAGCACCTTGCCTTCCGCTGCCGCTGCTTTCTGACGTGCGCCGAACTTGTCGTCAAGCTCGTGCATGCGCGCGACGAACTCGTCCCTGCCCAGTGCAAGGTAGTCCGGTGGTACGAGGCCGTCAAGCTGGATGTCGTCGAGCTCCATGGTTAACCCCGCTTCCCGCGCCAGGATGAGCACCTTGCGGGCCACGTCCTTGCCGGACAGGTCGTCGCGCGGGTCTGGCTCGGTAAAGCCCCTGCCCATAGCCTCGCGGACAGCTTCGGAGAAGCTGGCGCCTTCGTCGAGCCTGCCGAACAGGAACGACAGCGAACCTGACAGGATGCCGGAGAAACTCTCGAGCTGGTCGCCTGCATGCAGGAGGTTCTGCAGGTTTTCGATCACCGGCAAACCCGCACCGACCGTGGTCTCGTACAGGTAGCGCCTGCGGTGCCTGATGGCCAGGCGTTTGAGCGCCAGGTAGCGCTCCATCGGGCCGGAGTTGCCGCGCTTGTTGGGTGTGATGACGTGGAAGCCGGCCAGCATGAAGTCCGGGTATGCTCCCGGTATCGCATCCCCGGCGGTGCAGTCGACGAGCACAGGATTCATGAGGTCTGGCCCGAGGGCCATGAGCGTGTCAAGGTTGAAGGGCTGGCCCTGTGTGGCGAGGCTGTCCCTCCATGCAGCTGGATCTACGCCACGGGCGTCGACGACCATGCGCCTGCTGTTCGATATTGCGACGATACGCAGCGAGACGTTGTGGCTTTCCAGACGCTCGGCCTGGGTCGCCAGTTGCTGCAGCAGCGCGGAACCGACGTTGCCGCATCCAATGATGCAGAGCTCTATGGGCATCGCCGAATCGAAGAAGGCCTGGTACACCATGCGCATCCCGCGTTCCATGGCACTGTGCAGGATGACCACCGAGAGTGAGCGCTCGGAGGAACCCTGGGCTATCATGGTGATGTTGATGTCTGCCCTGGCCAGCTGCACGAGGCACTTGCCGGCGATGCCCTTGTTGCTACGCATGCCGTCGCCTATGAGGGTGAGTATGGCAAGGTCGTCGATGACGGCTATGGGGTCGAGCTGGAGCGCTCTCGATTCGGTTGCGAATTCCTTTTCTACGGCGGCCAGGGTGGCAGGCTTGTCCCTGGCCAGGATGCAGAAGCTGATGGCATATTCGCTGGAGGATTGGGAAATCAGGAGCACGCTGACGCCGGCCTGGCTAACCGAAGCGAAGACGCGGGCTGCCATACCGACCATGCCCGGCAGGCAGGCGCCTGAAACCGATACCATCACAACCGCTTCCTGGCGGACGAGGGCCTTGACCGGCCCGTACGGGGAATCTGATTCGGCGTCGACCAGGGTGCCTGCTGAAAAGCCCCCGGCCTGATCTTCGTCAAATGACCTGATCCTGGCGCGGGCACGGTGCCGGACGAGAGGGCCGATGAGGTCCGGATCGATCCCCGTGTCCCGGAAATGCGACAGCTCCGCAGCTTCCTCGAAGGACAGGCTCTCCAGTTCCCGGGCCTCGGCGACGATGGCGCGGGAGCACTGGAATGCTCCTCCTGGACCGGCCAGCACTTCGAACTCAGCCTCTAGCGAAGCGGCAAATATCGCAGCCGTCTCAAGACCGCACCGGGCGAGCGACAGTTGCGTCGGCAGCGATGGGGACAGACCCGTGATTCCATCAGGATTGGACAGGTCGAATGTCCTGGCTTGTGCAAGGCCCAGGCCTTCAACCGTGCCTGCAACGGCCTGGTCGTCAAGTACTATGGCGAGCGGACCGGATCCTGCTGCCACGGCGATGCGCGCCTTGACGGCGGCCATTCCCGAATGGGTGATGCAGGAAGAGGCAGCGATGTAGAGTAAGGTCATGGATAGACTCCGCAGGATTCCGCATTGGTCGAAGTACCCTGGCGAGTCAGGGCGCCGCGTTTCTCTGCACAATAACACCAGAGGCGGCCGAGGGTAAAGAACCCCTGGCTGATCAGGAAAGGCTTGAGGTCGTATGCACCGGACGTGCTGGTTTCTGTGGGGCGTTCTTCTCGTACACCCGATATGCCTTGATCCGTGTCATGCCCAGCTTCTCAAGGGCGTTGCGCATCCGCAGGTTGTCTTCGAGCACGTAGTTGGCTTCCATGCGCACCTTGCGGTCGGCCAGCGATTCTGACAGGCGCAGGTAGAGGAGCACATCGAGGCCCTGGCCCTGGTAGGCGGGCAGCACCGCGAGGCCCCAGAGGCGGAAGTCGCGCAGCTTGCGTGCCCCGGTTAGCAACTTTATGGCGCCTGTCGGGAATAGCCGCCCGCGCACGGCCTTGAGTATCACGTTGATGTCGGGGAAACCCAGGCAGCAGGCGACGGGCACGCCTTTGTCCTCTACGAACCATACTGCCCGGGGTTCCAGTATGGGCTTGAGGTCACGGACGACACCGGCCATCTCCTCGCGTCCCACCGGCACAAAGCCCCAGTTGCCATCAACACCTGCATTGAGGATGGTACGCACGAATTCAGCGTCCCGCTCCAGGTTGGACGGATCGAGGCACCGCGTCGACAGCGATGGCCTGCGGGCGGACAGGATCGCTTCGAATTGTGAAAACCGTTCTGGAATCCTGTAGCCCTGACCGACATCGGCCTCGTACGCGAGGAGGTCCTTGACGCCCCGGTAGCCGCAGGCTGCCAGCAGAGCGTCGTAGTACGGCGGGTTGTAGGGCGAGAGGTAGACCGGCGGGCGGTCGAAACCAGCCACGAGTATCCCCCAGCATTCTGCCACCGGGTTGATGGGGCCGCGGATCCTGTCCGCACCTTGTTCCGCCAGCCAGACCTCTGCGGTGGAGAAAAGGGCCTCCACGACGGCCTCATTGTCAACGCATTCGAAGGAACCGAAGAAGCCCGTTCTGGATCCGAAATGCGTATTGAACTGGGGGTCGATGTAGGCGACGAGCCGGCCAACCACGTGGTGACCCTGGCAAGCCAGGAAAAGCGCGTGCGCCGAGCGGTCCAGCACCGCGTTCCTGCCAGGCAGGTATGCTGACCGTTCAGCGGCCCATATTGGCGGTACCCAGCAAGCATCCTTGTGGTACAGGGATGCAGGCAGCCGGACGAAGGCGAGCATGTCGCGCCTGTTTTCAACACGTCGTACCATGATACCGGTTTGTTTTTCCATACACTGATTGTCGGCTTTTTGCGCCTGTCCTGAAAGATACCGCGGACCGGCGCTTGACGATTACTGGTGCGGCATGGCAGTGTTGCGTTAACTTTATTAGAGTATGTAGGTTTACGAAAATTTCTTTTTTTTGAATATTTCTACGGGACTGTCCCTCAAGGTTTCTTTCAGGGCATGCAGATTACGTTATCTTGCCAAGTGCAATCGAGGTTTACATAATGCCTATACCGCAACTGAATCATCGGGGCCTGTCCCCCGACGAGCGCGACCACTACATCATCGACCACCTCGTTTCTTCTCCGGTGCCGGTCTCTGGCGAGGTGCTTGCGGCCGAGCTGGGTATGAGCCGGGTAGCGCTCTGGAAGCGGATCGGGTCGCTCAGGGCGTGGGGCTATGGCATCGAGGCTTCCCGCAAGGGTTACGTGCTGGTCAGCAACGACGGGCTGGCGGGGTGGGAACTTGGATCGCCCGGCACAGCCGCGCCGGGTCCCGTGCTGCTGTTTGATACGGTCGGGTCGACCATGGACGAAGCACGCCGCCTGGCAGTGGATGGCGCGTCCTCGGGAACTGCCGTCCTGGCGCTCGCACAGAGTTCCGGCCGCGGGCGGAATGGAGGCGCGTGGGAGAGTCCCGCGGGGGGGCTCTACCTTTCCGTGGTCCTCCGGTCCCACCTGCCGCCTTCTCATGCCGGTGCTCTGTCCCTCGAGGCTGCGTTGAAGGCGCTTGAGGCCCTGGGCCAGGCTGGCGTGGCCTCTCTGGAGTTCAGCTGGCCTGGTTCAATCGTCAGTCGTTCTTCCGGCCGGAACGCTGCCAGGGCAAGTACGCAGAAGGTCGGCGGTATCCTGGTCGAGGCGTACGGTGAGATCGGTCAGGCGGATTTCTACATTGTCGGACTTGGCCTGAACGCCGCACCCAGCGAGCTTGCCGACCTCGGAGGGGCTCCAGGGAGCGGTGCTCCAGCCCGGCGTTCGGCGCTCGCCGCCAGTTTTGTCGGCTCCCTGGTCGCCTGGGCTGCCGATCCGCGGCTTGATCCGTCGCGGTGGCAGGGGCTAGTCCCCGGAAGGGGCAGTTCCATGACGCTCGAACTGTGGAACGGCTCCCATCGGTCGTTCGTGCCGTCGGGTTTCAATGACCGTGGCGATCTTGTGCCGGCCAAGGGCGGTCCGGCTGTCTCAATTGGAGAATGCCGCCAAATTCATAAGGAAGGTCAATCATGATGAGACACGATGGGTTCAGGTTGGTGCTGGTCTCGCTCGTCGCCGCGATGATATCGGTAGGTGCTGTCTTCTCGTTGCCGCTGCCGCCGCCATTGCCGCCGGTGACGCTGGCGGTGTTCTTCGCGCTCCTGGGCGGACTCCTGCTTGGGCCGGTCTGGGGAACCGCGGCAACGGGGCTGTACCTGGGGCTTGGTGCGGTGGGCCTGCCCGTGTTCGCCAACGGCGCAGGCGGAGCGGGGCAGTTCGCGGGGCCGACCGGGGGGTTCCTCGCCGGGTATGCGGCCGCCGCCTTCCTGGCGGGGCTTATTGCCGACCGCCGGAACTGGAGTTTCTGGCGGTCGGCTGTTGCTGCGTTGGCTGGTGTCGTCGTGCTGTACGCGGTAGGCCTGCCCTGGTTCCGCACGGTCCTGGACGCCCGGCCCGACAGGGACGTTTCGATGCTGGCGGCGTTTACCATCATGGCACCGTATCTGGTCGGTGACCTGATCAAGGCGGTCGCGGCCGCCGCGCTTGTCAAGGCACTGAACCCCCTGCTCCAGAATTACTTGCCGGCACCTTCGGGGTCTGTCCCCTCTGGTAAAGGTACTGTGTGAAGGTAGAATTGCGGGGACTTGTAAA
>JAIFMD010000018.1 GCA_020048755.1 Spirochaetota bacterium | reverse complement strand
GCGCGTCAGCCCTGCGTTCCGAAACGCCTGAGTCACCTGGTTGTCTGAACAGTGCATC
Organism: Spirochaetota bacterium; assembly: GCA_020048755.1. Taxonomy (GTDB): domain Bacteria; phylum Spirochaetota; class Spirochaetia; order Treponematales; family UBA12059; genus SZUA-370. Next base: position 6,491 of record JAIFMD010000018.1, on the reverse strand, counting down.
TGCCCAGGATCTCGTGTCAGGCGTCATGGGCAGACTCCATGTTCGCAGCCACGCGTATGAATTCCTCAGCCGCACGCCGCTCCGCGTCCCCATCGAGGGCTCTTCCTGTGACCGCGCTGGCTGCCGCCGTGGCTATGCGCGCTATTTCAGTAGCCAGATCGTCACGCGCATGCGCCACTTCCAGGGCTTCGCGCTCGGCAGCCCGGCGCATGGCATCGGCTGCATCCTTTTCGGCAGATGCTATGATTTCCCTGGAGCGTTCCTTGGCCCTGTCTTCCGCGTCCCGGAGTACCCATTCAGCCTCTTCATCGGAATTGGCCAAGAGGTCTTCATAACGCTGGCGGAGTTCCTCGGCGTTCATCATCGCAGAAGCCGCTTCGGTTGTTTCGCGGCGTAACCGTTCCGTGCGCTCGTTCATGAAGGTCCGGAGAGGCTTCCAGAGGAAGCGGCGGAGAAGGAAATACAGTACCGCCAGGTTGACTATCGAGATGACGAAGGTTACGGAAAAGGACAGCATCGATGCGCCGTATCCCTAGCGGAAGAGCAGGAGCAGGCTCACCACGAGACCGTAGATGGCCGTTGATTCAGCCAGTGCTACGCCGATGAAAAATATACCCTGGATCTTGCCTGAAGCTTCCGGTTGTCTGGCTATTGATTCTGCGGTCATGCCCGTGGCTATGCCTATGCCGACTCCGGCCCCGATGCCGGAAAGAACCGCGATCGCCGCCGCGATGAGTGCCATGCTTGCTTCATTCATGCTGTGCCTCCATGTGTATCGCCTCGGCGATAAAAATTGTTGAAAGATAGACGAACACGACGGTCTGCAGGATACCGTCGAAGAGATCAAAATAGAGGCCGGCTACGACCGGTATGCCCACGGGCATCAGGGCTTCGATGAGCCTCATGATGATGAACGCGCCCAAGACGTTGCCGAACAGCCGCAAGGCCAGCGAGACGGGGCGTATGGCATATTCGAGTATGTTGAACGGCAGCATGAAAGCCACCGGCTTGAAGAGCGAGCGAACCCACCCGAGCGGACCCCGCCTGACTATCGACGAGACGAGTACCACGACGATGACCATGACGGATAAGGCCGCCGTGATGTTGATGTCCCTCATGATGGGTTTTATTTCGAACAGCGGTTCATGGCCGAATCCGCCAACGGGCGTGAGCATAGGCAGCAGATTTGCCACGCCGAGGTAGGCTGCGATGGTACCGAGGAACGGCGCATAGGCCTTGCCGGCAGGACCCATCAGGCTGCACACGAAGTTGTCGAAGAACTCGATCATGGCTTCCGCCAGCAACTGCGGTCGCCGGGGAACATCACTGAGCCTGCGTGTAACCAGGTATGCCGCGACCACGAGCATCGCCATTACGATCCACGACCAGACGACGGTCTCGGTGATGGGAATGTGCAACCCGAACGCATCGATAGTGAATATCGTCTTGATCGAGATTGCTTCGGTAATCTTTTCGCCGATCGACAGGGTGGCTTCAGCTGTTTCCGGGTTCATGGTCAGTCTTTATAGAAGAGATCGTCGCGGAAGAATTTGATCAGGGTTGATTTATCCATCGAGGTTTCAGCCGTGATCCGTTCCATGGTGGTTTCCAGGAAACCCTTGGTCATATAGTAATTGCCGAGTGCGTAGAAGTCGGCGACCCGTTCCGAGGCATCGAGCAGCGCGTACAGGGCATTGGCATTGTCGAAAAGGCCTTCCTCGACGAGGCTGCGCACGGTTGCCTTCCTGGCAAGGGCCAGCGCGAGCGACATCTCCGATAGCGGCACGCCCTGCAACGAGTATTCCTTGCCCACCTGGGCAAAAAAATAGCCCAGTTCATTTTTGCCTGAATCGCCGGACAGCCAGCGGGACAGCGCCCGCCCCATCTCGTCAAAGACAGAAGCCAGTTCGGTGTCAGGTAGCTTTTTGAGCGAATTTGCCTGGGGCGAAGCCTTGATCAGAGTAATCCATCGTCTGGAACTCGAGCCCCCACCAGTGACCAGAAGTTCCTCAAGCGCCCTGTCGAACATCGTCCGCCCCCAACGTTTTAAGTATTCTAGCTTACAAATTAAAAAATATGTTGGAAAATCGTAGCATGATATTTCATGAATTCCGTGCAACCTTCGCAAGCACGTCCGGTCAAATTCCACGAGGATAAAAAATGTCATACAGCTACGACACACACACTATCGCCGACATCGCACCTGAGGGCGCCGGCCAGTACGGCGAAAGACCCGCGCTCGGGATGGTCAATGGCGATTCCATAAGCTACCGGGAACTGGAACTGCATACCAGGCGGGCCGCCGCCAGGCTGATAGGCCTCGGTGTGCGCAGGGGCGACCGGGTAGCCATACTCTCGGAGAGTCTGCCGGAGTGGGGCATAGCGTCCCTGGGCATAGCCCGGGCTGGCGCGGTGGCGGTGCCGCTTCTGGTAGACTTCCGGGCCGTGCAGGTACTCGAGATACTGCAGCACTCGGGCGCAAAGGCCGTGTTCGTCTCAGCCCGCCAGAAGGCAAAGCTGGACGGCGCTCTCGCGGCGGTGTTGCCCATAGAGGAACTGTCCACGCTGGACGCGGAACTGGACCACGCGGCGGCCGTGTTGCCGTTGCCGCGCGTAGCACCTGGCGACCTCGCAGCCATCGTGTACACCTCCGGCACCACGGGCAAACCCAAAGGCGTCATGCTCACGCACCGCAATTACATAGCCGATGCGCTGGCCTGTTCAGCCATCATCGTTTTGCGACCGCGAGACGTGCTCCTTTCCATATTGCCTCTGGCCCATGCCTACGAGTACACGATAGGGTTCCTCATACCCATGATGAGTGGCGCTTCGGTGCGGTACCTGGACCGGCCCCCGTCTGCCTCCGCACTGATGCCGGCGCTCGCGTCCATACGGCCTACCATCATGCTCTCCGTACCCATGGTCATAGAGAAGACCTACCGTTCCGCGGTCAAGCCTGCGCTGGATAAGATGAAGGCCTACGGGGTTCCGTTCCTCAGGCCCCTGCTGGAGCGCATTGCCGGAGCCAAGCTGTACCGCTCCTTTGGCGGGCGGTTGCGCTTCTTTGGCATAGGCGGCGCTCCGCTCGATCCCGAAGTGGAGCGCTTCCTGCGGGCGGTCAAGTGGCCCTACGCCATAGGCTACGGCCTTACCGAGACGGCGCCCATCATCGCAGCCTCCGGTGTAGGCAAGACCAGCCCCCGCGCCGCTGGCCCGGCCCTGCCTGGTGCTGAGATACGCATCACCGACCTGCGACCCGCAGACGACGACCCGTCCACCCTCGTAGGCGAACTGCAGGTCCGTGGCCCCATGGTAGGCTCCGGCTACTACCTCGACCCCGCGCGTACCGCCGAAGTGTTCACCGAGGATGGCTACTTCCGCACCGGTGACCTGGGCTTTATGGACGAACGCGGTTGCTTCTTCATCAGGGGACGTTCCAAGGCAATGATACTCGGTGCCTCGGGCGAGAACATCTACCCCGAGGAGGTTGAGGCTGTGCTCAACCGCTCGCCCCATGTGCTTGAAGCGCTCGTGTATGGCGGTGCCGATGGCCTGACAGCCCTGGTCCACCTCAAGCCCGAGGCGATAGCCGAGGCGCTGGAGGCGGTCAAGGCCGGCGTCGACCAGGCCGAGCGCGTAGCGGCAGAATTGCTGGAGTCCATCAGGAAGGAAGCAAACCAGTGTCTCCAGTCCTTTTCCCGGATACACCGCGTGGAGCGCCAGAGTGAGGCATTCGAGAAGACCCCGACCCAGAAGATAAAGCGCTTCCTGTACCCCGGAGCAGACAAGCGTCGTTGACCCCGGCACGCCGGGCGTATATCCTTGCCGCCTGAATCTTTCAGCCGGCGGGTGCAGTTGTGTTTTCAAGATCAAGGTCGACGATATACCTCCTCGGAGCGGCGGCCCTGCTCTCAGGATTCCTGCTGCCGGGGTGCGCGCGTGCACCCGGCTATGCCCTCGACGATTCCATCCGCCAGTCCGGGATACAGCTTCCCGCCGCGCCGGCCTCGTGGACGGCCGTTGAACCCAAAGACGCCGGGCTCCTCTTCTCGGCCACCATCTCGTGGGGTCCGGCTAGCCAGCCCGGCGCCCTGCCGGATGGAGCACGGTCCCGCCCGGTCGCCTCGTCGTATTACGCGCTCGCGGCAGACTGGCTTGATGATCGTGAATCGGTAGATCCCCTAGACCTGAGCCTTGAGCAGGCTGCCGCGCTCGCGGAGCCTCTGGAATCCATACGGCTGCCGCGCCGGGTGCTTGCCTACGATGGCCTGTACCCCGGAGACCCCGGCTACCGTCTTGTTTGCACCGTCTCTGTCATAGTGGAAACCGCCCCGGGCTCAGGCTCCTCCAGCAGACAGAAGCGGCTGCTGGCCGATGCCGCTGAGTACCTGCGCAGCATCCCGGAGCCGCAGGAGCTTGCCGGTCTTTCCTGGCTGGGAGCCGTAGGTGACGTGATGCCCGGCCAGGGTACGTCCAGATTGCTCCTGCAACCGGACGGCCCGGAAAAAGTCTTCAGGCGGCTCTTGCCGGTGATGCAGGCCCAGGACCTCCTCGTCGCCAATCTGGAGACCGCGGTGACAGACCGCGGCACCGAATGGCCCAAGACCTTCCGCTTCAGGATGCCGGCCGCCGCGCTCGCGCCGCTGCTGGACAGCGGCATAGACGTGGTTAGCCTGGCCAACAACCATGTCTACGACTATACCGCCGTGGGCTTTGCCGACACGGTGACCGCGCTCGAGTCTGCCGGGTTGCCGTTCGTCGGGGCAGGCCTGGACTGGGACCAGGCGGTAGCTCCCTACGAATCTGCAACCGGCCCGGCGCGCGTTGCATTGTGGGCGCTCGGCGCGTTTCCGGTGGAGCGCACCGGCTTCAACGGCCTCAAGCACGCATCGATACAGCGAGGACAGCCCGGCCTGCTCTGGGCCGACGATGCTGCCGTGCAGGCAGTCTGCGACGCAATGGCCGCCCGTCGCGATAACGGGCAGTTGCTGGTGGTCAGCGTGCACGCCGGCCTTGAGTACACCTACGGCCCGTACGAGGTACAGACTGACCTGTACAGGAAACTCATAGATGCAGGCGCAGACCTGGTGCTGGGCCACCATCCCCATGTGCTCCAGCCCATGGAGTGGTATGCCGGGCCTGAGCGCTCCGGCCTCATAGTCTACTCGCTGGGCAATTTCGTATTCGACGACATAGAAGACAACCCCAAAGGCCTGGAGACGATGCTGCTGTCGCTGGGGGTGTCCGGGGGAGCCATCCGCGCGCTCCGTATATACCCCGCGCGGATGGACGGCTATGCCGTTGACGTCGCGGACGACGGCGCGCCCCGTGCGCTCGTGCGGTCTTTGAGCGCCGCCTGGGCCGCCAAAAGCGCTGACGCGAGCCACTGAGGCCGCGTGGTCAATGGAATATCGTCGACTTGACGTACTTTTATGACGGAAGCTATGGTAAGCCACTCTGGAGGACGCTATGGCTGAACTGATCGCGGGTGACCGCTACGATACCCCGGAGGGCATACGGCCCTGCCTGCGCGAATACCTGCTCCTTGGCACCCGCTGGAGCCCGTACACCAATTTCTTCGGTGTCATGTTCCGCTCGCGGGCGCTGGCCCTCAAGGGCCTGTACGACGACGAGGCCTGGTCCGCAAGCTCCATGGAAATAATCCGCCGCCTTGAGCGCTGCGGCGCCAGGATACACATCTCCGGACTGGACAACGTGCGGGCCCTGACGGGACCGGCGGTGTTTGTAGCCAACCACATGAGCACCTTCGAGACGCTGATCCTGCCGGCCCTCGTCAATCCCATACGGCCCTGCACCTATGTGGTCAAGGAAAAGCTTATGAAGGGCTTTCTATGGGGGCCCATCATGCGCTCCCGTGACCCCATCTCGGTTACCCGCAAGGACGCGCGCAAGGACCTGGACACCGTCATGGCCGAGGGTACCAGGCTGCTCGCCAGCGGTCGCTCCATAATAATCTTCCCCCAGGGGACGAGGACCAGCGTGTTCTCCCGTGCTGGCCTCAACAGCCTGGGCGTCAAGCTGGCTTCGCGCGCGGGTGTTCCCGTCGTCGCCGTGGCCCTCAAAACCGACTACTGGGGCAACTCGCCCGTTTTCCGCGGCTTTGGGCCGGTGCACCGCAAGCGCCCCGTGATGCTGGAGTTTTCGCCACCCATCCCCGTCTCGGGCCGCGGCAAGGCCGAACACGAGGCCGTTGTAGACTTCATAGAAGGCCGGCTGCGCTCCTGGGGAGCACCTATAGCCGATACGGAGCCAGAGCAGGGCTGATCCGGCACAGGGCCGATCCGGCGCAGGGCCGAGCCAGCATTTTTCTTCCTTGCCCCCCGCGGCCGGCTTGGATACCTTGGTATTATGAGCGATATACTAAGGATAGAAGGCCTGTCAAAGCGTTACGGCCAGGTCGTGGCGGTAGACAATGTGACCTTCTCGATACCCGAGGGCAGCTGCTTCGGGCTCCTGGGACCCAACGGGGC
>JAIFMD010000216.1 GCA_020048755.1 Spirochaetota bacterium | reverse complement strand
CGGCTTCAGATGCAAGAAAAGCGGAAACATCTGCTCGTACACCTCTATACCGTTCCAGACCAAGTTCGTTGAGTTCAATGGTGCGCTCTGCCCAGGTCAGGTAGGTGTTGGACAGGTCAACGCCAACTACGTGGGTCGCGCCTCCTGCAAGCGCATAGATTGAAAAGCTGCCTGTATAGCAAAACAGGTTGAGCACACGTTTTCCAGCGGCCATGGCCCCGATCATTTCACGTGCGGGCCGGTGGTCCATGAACAGGCCGGTGTCAATGTAGTCGTCAATATTGACAATGAACGACAGGTCGTTTTCCCGCACCACACGTTCCCTGGCAACAGGCTTGCGCGACGCTCCGGAGTTCTGTCCAGAATCCTGCCCCACAGCGTCAGCCCGTTCGTACTGATCCTCTACCCCGAGCCTTCTGCGCGTTTTTACAACGAGCGCGGAACGCGGGATATTGAGAGAAGACGCCGCGGCACCGGCCATCAGCTCAAGCCAGGCCGCTTCTTCATCGTCTGGTTTATCATACGGCCGTTCGTAGAGGTACAGTACGGCAGCATCGCCGTAGCGGTCTAGAGACAACGGAACCTCGGGAATATCCCTGTCATAAACACGGTAACAATCAGTACCGGTCTTGCGTGCCCATTTGCGGAGGTGTTTATCCCGTTTCAGTACGCGGTTGGCAAAGAAAAGGCTCTGCTCCAGTTCCTTCTCAGTCGGCATCGTCCAGCATCAAGGCGCTTTTGATCCGGCGCTTCATCGAGAGCATTGCGTATCCTGACGATAGATCCTCGTTCTGTACGACTACATCATCGGGAACCTTGAGCTTTACATTGGTAAAGTTCCAGATGGCCTTGATGCCGGCCGATACCAGGATGGTCGCGACATCCTGGGCATTGGCTGAAGGAACAGTAAGGATGGCAACGGCTATATTCATGGAGACGATCCGCTCGGCCAGTTGTGAAATAGGATAGACGGGGCTATCGTGGATCGTGCTTCCAACTTTGCCCGGGTCCGCATCAAATCCGGCAACGATATACAACCCATGCTGTTTGAAGCCAGGAAAACCACTCAGGGCGCTGCCCAGGTTGCCGGCACCCACGACGATGGCATCAACGCGTTTATCCCAGTTGAGGTACGACTCTATGGCGCTGATAAGCGGAACCACGGGATAACCGCGTTTCGGTTTTCCTGCAATACCGGTGATCGACAGGTCTTTTCTTACCTGGATGGGTTCGAGACTCAGTTCCAGGGCAATCAAAGTGCCGGAAATATACTCGTCCCCATGTTCCTGAGCCTGCTTGGCCAACAGGAGATACGAGGGCAGTCTTCGCACTGATGGAGCGTACGATACTTTGAATTTGGGCATGGAATACCTCGTGTGCGAATTAGGTTTAAAAGCTTTAGCAGCAACAAGAATATCTTCAAGGAAGCAATAAAGTCAAGAAATATAGATAAACGACAATACAGCGGTTTAAAATTAACAAGGCTCCGTGGAAAAAGGAGGTAAACCACGGAGCCTTTTGCAGCGTTACAAGAAGCTACAGAATAAATATACAGAACATGCAATGTTTATGCAAGCCGTAACCGGACTTATGGGTGGAGACAGTCGCGGGGGAGGCTCCACATGATATGCAGTAAAAAATCCTTTAAATACGGATGAAAGTGTAGTACCATTATAAATTAACTAAACTATTAAGGTTTTAAAGTTTACACATTGACAGGAGCACAAAATGAGAATGACGACTAAGGGCCGCTATGCATTGCGGGCTGCCATAGCGCTTGCCAGGATGAGTGTAGGTACAACACCGGTTTCCATCAAGACGATATCTGAAGCGGAAACAATCTCACCAGAATTCCTCGAGCAGATATTTTTCAGGTTACGCAAAGCGGGTCTCATCTCCTCCGTCCGCGGTCCGGGTGGTGGATTCTTTTTTGCCAGGCCTTTATCGGAAATCCTGTTGAAGGATGTCGTCGAGGCATCGGGTGAGGGCCTGGACCTCGCGGCTTGTGCCTGTGGACTCGGTGACTCCTGCGATCGGGTTGCGGATTGCGTAGCTGGAACTGTCTGGCGGGAATTCTCCGCCCACATTGACCAGTTCCTGACGGGCATGACGCTCGAGGCCATCGTTACCCGCAGCAGGGACAAGGTCAAGGATTCCATCCCGGAACCTGTCCATGCGTAGCATGGCAACGACGCCGGTTCACGTCACTCGGAATCGGCGTACGCCTCCAGCCTTTTCCGTTCAGTTTCATCAATAACGCCAAGCTCCTCGCACAGGGCAAACAATTCCCTGACATGCATGAAGGAAGCCAGCCTTACTCCAGCGGACTCCATGTCCTTCCGGCCCTGCTTTCCGCGCTCTATGAGTACGACCAGATCCTCGACGATCAGTCCTTCTTCCCTGAGTATCTCGATTGCCTCTATCTTGGATGCTCCTGTCGTTATCAGATCGTCGAGGAGCAGGACCCGCTCTCCTTTTACAAAAGCACCTTCTACACGGACGCCGGTACCATGGTCCTTGACAGGCATACGGGGCCAGATCATGGGAATCTTCAGTTTGAGAGAAGTTGCGGTAGCCAGGGGCAAAGCCGCGGCGGGTATACCCGCAATCCTGTTGTAGACCAGTCCGAGAGCAGTCATGCGATACGCCTGGGCTACCGAATCAAGCAAGTCTGTATCCGATATGACACGTCTCAGATCAATATAGAACGGTGAAACCTTGCCACTTTTAAGGGTAAAGGAACCAATCCTGAAACAGCCAGTGTCAACGAGGCCCTTCATGATGCGCCGCTTGAGCAGTGCGGCAGCGTCAAAACCACCCACGGCGATACGGGTTGCGCTCTCGCTGGCCCGCCTCATCGAGGCTACAAGTCCCGCAGCGGCGGCAGCTGGATCGGCAGCTTCTGCAACGGATCGTGCGGCAACCGGCAGCACGCCCATACCGTCGCTTCTGGCTCCAGCGCGCCAGGCCTCTGCGATGTCGCCACCCTGGGCACCGATTCCCGGTGCGAGGAGCCAGGCACCGGGCGCGGCCTTGCGCACGGCAGCCAGGCCCACGGCATCGTTTCCAGCCGCTACCAGACCTACCCGGTCAGACCATGAAGCACATTCCCTGGCGACGGTCATATAGAGGGGCTGACTGTCCACCAGGATATCCTGGAACACTCCCGCCCGGGGGTTACTGGTCCTTGCCAGCAGAAAAACTGATTTTTCTTCATATATAAGAAATGGATCTACGGCATCCCGGCCCATATACGGACTAAGGGTTACTGCATCTGCGCCAATCACCTCGAAGCAGGCTTTTGCGTAGGCTTCAGCGGTCGGGCCGATATCGCAGCGCTTGGCGTCCAGCAATACGGGGATTCCGCCGGGAATATTCCGTACAAGGCGGACGAGCGCATCATAACCCGGGCCGCCAAAGGCCTCGTAGAATGCGGAATTCGGCTTGAAACAGGCTGCATAAGGGGCCGTTGCCTCCGCAATAGCCATCGAGCGCCGATACAGATCATCCGCGTCTTCCCCCGGCTGGAGCCTCGGGTCAAGCCCTATGCACAGTGCAGTGCCCCGTTCCGACCAGGCTGCTTCTAGTCTGCTGAAAAACTGCATGGTTCTCCCACCTTTCTTTTCAATACACTGGACTCGGATGAATATATCATACTGGTGATTTTTTAGTTTAAAGGAGGTATACTGTAACGAATAGGTCATACAATTCCAGTCAAGGAGGTGACGAAGATGAAAAAAACAATTTTCGTTATAGCGGCTCTGTGCATACTCGCAACCAATTCATTCGCTGAAGATTCAGCAAGCCCCGAATTCCAGGCAGGAATATCGCTGGGCACCGATGTACTGATCAATTCCGACGGTTCTTCGGAAACCTGGAACAACCTGGGATTCCAGCCTGACCTTGCACTTGGTCCTTTTGGCATAGGTCTTGACCTGACCGTGCGCTTCAAGCTCATGCCGGACCAGGACACCGCTCTGGAGGTATACCCCGGAGACTGGATACCAACTGCGGACAAAAGCTTCCTCGACCTCTACCTCCCTAAAATGATGTATGTACGCTATGGATACCGCGGAGATCCAATCTTCGCCAAGCTCGGTTCCATAGACGACCTTACCCTCGGCAATGGTTTCATCGTTGGTGAATACTCCAACACCAAATTCCTGCCAACCCAGCGCATCACCGGACTGGACGTGGCCGTGGATGGTGCATTGTTCAAGTTCCCCTACGTCGGACTGGAACTACTCACGGGCAACCTGGCAAGGCTTGATGTGCTCGGCGGAAGGCTCTTCGTACGCCCGCTCATCGGAACCGAAATTCCAATACTCAAGAACCTTCAGGCAGGCGCAACGTTGGCTACGGACAGGAAGCCAGGCCTGTACTCAGGTGAGGAACTGGAAGCCCAAACCGTATTTGGAACTGACCTCTTCCTTCCCTTGATAACAAACAAGGTTTTTCCGCTCGCCACATTCGCCGAACTCGCGTTCGAGCCTAACAGCAGCACCGGATTCATGATCGGCGCGGGCGGACGCCTTGTCAGCGTCATCACCTATGCGGCCCAACTACGTATACTCGGCGCAGGCTTTTCACCTGTCTACTTCGATGCCAACTACGACCTGTTCCGCAGCGAAAAGGCCAAGCTGATGACCGTAGAAGTCGCTTCCGATGCCGAGGGCTTCGCAGGCTGGCTTGCCAAGGCTGGAGCAAGCCTCTTTGAAGACAAGCTGTACTTCAGTGTCTCGGTCGATGGCCCGTTCAATGCCAACCCCGACCCCGCAAGCCTTACACCCAACTCTGCCGAGTACCCGCACCTCCGCGGCGTCATCGGCATGGCTGATGGTATACTCGGTGGATTCTTCGTATCTGGTTCCTATGACAAATACTTCATAGATCCTGCTAATTTCTTTTCTGATCTCGTTGACCCTGCTGATGCTGTCATCACCGCGGCACTCAACTACAAGACTGGCGCGGCGGTATTTACCCTGCTCTACAACCTGAGCTACAACCCTGATGCTGCAAAAGGCTTCGACGTGACCTCGAGCCTGCAAAGCTCGATTAAATTCTGATGGCAAGAGGAGTTACCAACATGCGTTACAAGAAATGGCTACTACTGGCAACGTTGGCGTTCGCCGGCCTCTCGATGGTCGCGGCACAGGCAGGCCAGTCACTCGTACTGGAATTCGTCGAGGGAAACAACCTCGATGTCGTGTATCCGGACTCTACCAGCTTCAGCTACAAGAGCGGATCAATCATGGAGGGCGACACCATTCCTGTCGGCGCGACGGTCAAGACCGGTGCCGGCACGAGTGTCGAACTCAAGCTCAAGCCCAATGGCACGGTCATCAAGCTTGCCAAGATGACGACGTTCAGGGTTGAAGGACTTGCTACTCCGCAGAAGGAACAGAACGGCTTTACCCTCGTTGCCGGCAAGATACGCACCGTTGCAGCTGTAGGATCACAATACTCCGTGTACACCTCCAGCACTGTTGCAGGCGTGCGTGGTACTGACTTCACCATGGCCTTCCAGGAAGGTGCGGAAGCCGTCTTGCTCGTCACCAAAGGCAAGGTGGAATTCGGCGGCCGTGGAGAAGGTGACGGCATAGCCAACGCCATCATGGTCGGCGCAGGTCAATTTGCCGACTTCTTCAAGGGGCTCACCGCGGAACCGTTCTCCCCTGAACAGCTTGCGGCGGCTTACGACGACGTAGCCATACCCACCGAGCGCATGCCTGAACAAGCCCCTGACGAAGCTGCTGCTCCCGCGGAATCCACAAGCCCCGCCGTAGCTGCCGCATCCGACTTTACACCGGCTACCGAACCTGCTCCTGCGGACGAAGCCGCAACCACCGAGGCAGTCAGCAAGACTGAAAGCGCCGTCATGGACTGGCTGCGTGACATCCTGGGCATGGAAATCGGCTCAATCACCATCAATAACGAGACCTGGGCTAAGGCAGTCATCCAGCCGACCTTTACAATCGGCAAATTCAGGGCGGGCCTCTATCTGCCGGTTATCTACTCCAGCAACCTGTTTGATCCGTCTACCTGGTACAAACCCAGCGGCAATGACGAGTGGTCCTTTGGCACCGACAAAGGCTGGAATCAAGACACCTGGTTACCCGCGCTCGGCGATGCAGCCATAGACCTGGCACTCAAGATCAAGTTCATCGAGTATGGCCAGCCCCTTGAGGACAAATTCTTCATCAAGGTAGGCAATCTGGACAACTTTACCATCGGCCATGGTCTCCTCATGAGGAACTACGCCAACGACTCTGACTTCCCGTCCATACGCAGGATAGGCCTGAACTTCGGGCTCGATCAGGGCGGCTGGGGCTTTGAAGCCCTCACCAACGATCTCACCAAAGATTTTACCGATTACCAGATTCTTGGCGGCCGCTTTTACGTGAGGCCGATCCCAGACTTCAAGCTGGCCATTGGCATGTCAGGCGTCGTCGACTTCAATGTTCATTGGCGGTGCGCTGGACCTTGACCTCCCGATAATCCAGAGCGGACTGCTCGGCATCAGACTGTTCGCCGACGGCGCTACCATGGTACCGATCGTGCGTGAAGGCGGCCAAAACGCCGGAGACGCAGGGTTCCGGTACGATATGGTCTGGACAGGCAACGGCATAAAGAACTGGGGCGCAGCGGCCGGACTGATAGGCAATGTGCTGTTCGTAGACTGGCGCCTCGAGTACCGGTACTTCACCGGCGCTTTCACTCCGTCATTCTTCGATTCCAGTTACGAGCGCAGACGTGCCGGCCTTGTCGAAGAGTGGGCTGGCTACCTTTCCGGCACAAACGCCATTGATGACTCACCGACAGTGATGGGCATCTACGGAGAAGGCGGTGCATCGATACTCAAGGACAAGCTGTCGTTCTCCTTCGGTTATTTCTGGCCCTGGTCTGCCGACGCAACCAGCCTTGACGAACAGCTTTCAACCTCTGATGACTATTTCAAGGCAAGCCTGGTCATCCTGAAGGGTCTGATACCTGTGGTTGACCTTGCTGGCTCAATAACTTATGAACGCAAGGGTCTGGCCAAGGCCATTGCCAACAACGAACTGGATACGCTCTTCGATGAAAACACCACCTTCTCAGGTGAGCTGGCCTTCCCCGTGCCGGGAGCCCCCAATCTGGACCTGGCGTTCATCGTGTCGACGACGGTCGCACGGTACCCTGATGGCACCGTCCAGTATGATCCTGACAACCTGACCAAACCGGTCATAGTCCCCGCGATTACGCTGGAGACCCGGTTGCACTTCTAGTCCACTGTCCTCGCAGTAATCAGGGCCGCCCATCCTGGGCGGCCTTTTTTAAACCGCAACAGCGGCCGTGAGGTTGCCTGCAGGTGACAATCAGGGCCGTGCGGTGTATACCATCTCAATGGAAGCTTCAAGGATACGGGTGCTGGCGCCGGAAGTGGCCAAGCGGATCGCGGCTGGCGAGGTCATAGACAGACCGGCAGCGGCTCTCAGGGAACTCCTGGACAACGCGCTGGATTCCGGCGCGCGCAACATCGTCGTGGAACTTGAAGGCGGTGGAGCGGAGAGCCTGCGCGTCGTCGACGATGGCTCGGGCATGGGCAAAGACGACCTGGCCCTATCCATCCTGCCGCATGCTACCTCAAAAATCAGTCAACTCGATGACCTCTTATCCCTCTCCACGCTGGGATTCCGCGGCGAAGCCCTGTCGTCGATGGCTGCGGTTGCAGACGTTGAAATCGTCAGCGCGACGCAGGACGATGCCGCATGGCGACTCGAATCTGAACCGGGTGGCCGCACCTCCATAACAGCCAGCCGTGGTTCCAGAGGCACAACGGCGACAATACGGGAACTGTTCTCGTCGTTTCCAGCCCGCAAGAAGTTCCTTAAAAGACCTGCCGCGGAGGCTACCGCATGCAGGGCTGTCTTTGTCGACAAGGCTGTTGCGTTTCCCGATGTATCGTTCAAGCTGTCATCCGGCGGAAAACCATTGCTCGTCCTCAGGCCTTCAGGCCTTGTGGAACGCGTGCTTTCAGCTGCCGCGCCAGAACAGGCACCGGAACTGTTCAGGGAACTGATAGCCTCAGGTCAGGGCTTCAAGGCCAGGATAGTCGCCGGGTTGCCTGCCGTCTACCGCACCGACCGGCGCCACATCCAGGCATTCGTCAACGGGCGGCGCGTACAGGAATACGGCATCTCGCAGGCTTTGGAGTACGCCTACCGCGGAACCCTGCCAGGAGGCGCCTGGCCCTTTGCCTGGGCCTTCGTCGATGTCGACCCTGAATACGCTGACTTCAATATTCACCCTGCCAAAAAAGAAGTCAGGCTCAAGAACGTGGAGGACA
>JAIFMD010000009.1 GCA_020048755.1 Spirochaetota bacterium | reverse complement strand
TAGTCTATGACGGCTCCGCGGCCCTCGTAGCAGAAGTCAACGTCAAAGTCCGGCATTGACACACGTTCGGGGTTGAGAAAGCGTTCGAACAGCAAGGCGTAGCGCAGAGGGTCTATGTCGGTTATGCGCAGCGAGTATGCGACGATTGAACCGGCACCGGAACCGCGGCCCGGACCTACCGGTATGTCGTGGTCCTTGGCCCAGTTTATGAAGTCTGAGACGATGAGGAAATACCCCACAAAATCCATGAGGATGATGGTGGCAAGTTCGTAATCCAGCCGCTTTTTGACCGTGGCATCGTAACCCGGATAGCGCTTCTCGAGGCCGCGGTAGCTGTCCCAGATGAAATACCTGGTTACCGGCATGGCGAGCCGCTCGGCCAGGGCGCTGCGGACACCGGGAGCCAGCTGGTCGGTAGGCACCTTGCCATAGTTGGGATTGGGTTTGCAGACATCCTCGTCGGTCATGGCCGCCAGGTACGCGCGGACACTCTCCACTTCTGCCTCGGCCTGGCGGTCGTCGTCAGCAGAGTAGATGGACGGGATGGCGAATTCGGGAAGCAGCGGACCTGGCAGCGGTATGGACAGGTTGACCATCTCATTGACGAGCAGCGTGTTGGTTATGGCTTCAGGCACTTCCCTGAACAGGTCGGACATCTCAGCATGGTTCTTCAGGTAGAAGTCCGGGCAAGGGAAGCGCATGCGGGTCTGGTCGGACACCTTGCGGTTGGTGCCAACGCACAAAAGCGCGTCATGGGCGGCCGCGTCGTTGCGTTCCAGATAGTGCACGTCGTTGGTCGCGATGACCTTGATGCCGAGCCTCTTGGCCATGGGCACGAGTTCCCGGTTGACGCGGGCTTCCTGTTCCATGGCGTGATCCTGGAGTTCCAGGAAGTAGTTCTCCGCGCCGAACAGCTCGCGGTATTTGCCAGCGATGCGCTCGGCATCCGCGGGTCGGCCCAGGAGGATGTACTGGGGAACCTCGCCGGCTATACAGGCCGTAGAGCAAATCAGCCCTTCGTGGTACTGCTCCAGCAATTCCCAGTCTATGCGCGGTTTGTAGTAGAAGCCCTCCGTGTACGAACGCGACGACAACATGGTCAGGTTTCGGTACCCGGTCTCGTTTTTTGCCAGCAGTATCAGGTGGTAGTACTTGTTGCCGCCTTCTGTACCGGTCTTGTCGCGCCTGGTGGCCCCCGCGACGTAGAATTCACTGCCGACTATGGGGTTTATTTTGGCCTTTTTACATTCCTTGTAGAATTTTAAGGCGCCAAACATATTGCCGTGGTCAGTAATGGCCAGACCGGGCATGCCGAATTCCACAGCCCTGTTGATGAGGCTGCTGACGCTGGCCGCTCCGTCGAGGAGTGAATAGTCGGTGTGTACGTGGAGGTGGACGAAGGACATGGGCGCAGTATAAGCCGGCCCGGCCTCTGCGGTAAAGATGAAGGGCAGCCGGAATTCGCCTGCCCGCGACGATTTTACTGTAGCGCGCCGGAGCCTGAGTCGCTATCATGCTCGTATGAATATTTCAAACGACGACAAAGGCCCGGGCGCTTCGAATCATCACGGAAACGCCGGTTCGTTCTCAGCGTTCCTCAAGACCTACGGAGGACTGTTTGATGAAAAGCCGGGCTCGGCCGATTTCGTCAGGATGGCCTGGATCCAGACACCGCTGGGGCCGATGCTGGCGGGTGCGGATAATCAGGCACTCCGCTTCCTTGATTTTCATGACAGGCGGGCCATCCCGGCCCAGATAGCCGCGCTCCGGCGCACCAGCGGCCTGCCTCTGGCTCGGGGCGATTGCTCACTCCTGGACGAACTGCGGGTAGAACTCGAGGCCTATTTTGATCGACGGCTGCATTCGTTCTCCATCCCCGTCACATCCCCGGGCACACCGTTCCAGGCTCTGGTCTGGCGGGCCCTCTCGGAGATACCGTATGGTGAGACCAGGAGTTACGGAGAAGTCGCACGCGCCATAGGTTCACCAAACGCATCCAGGGCCGTCGGCACCGCCAACGGGGTCAACCGCATTGCCATCGTCGTGCCCTGCCACCGTGTCGTCAACGCTGACGGTTCCCTGGGTGGCTATGGCGGCGGGCTGGAACGCAAGCACGCCCTCCTCGAGCTGGAAGGCGCGCTACCGCCAGGACTCTGAAACCAGAGGCTGCATTGACGTGTATGGCGCCCAAGACGCGGGGTACACCGTTCAGTCAGGCAGAATCGAGCCCGGCTTGAGCCTGGTGGCATTCAGTGCGCCGAGACGGTTTCCCTCGGCGACGGCCTCTTCCAGGGTGCCGCCGCGTTCCAGCGTGCAGGCCAGACCCACCCCGAAGGAATCGCCGGAACCGATGGGATTGATGGCGTCAACCGCCGGGGCGGCGAGTTCCCCGAGCCGCTGCCCATCCCAGTACAGCGTAGACATGCTTCCCCTCGTGACGACGAGGTGGCATCCGTAGCGCTCCCAGAATTCACGGCCCGCTTCGGCAACGAGGCTTCGGGCTTCATCATCCCGTCTGAACGAGGCGTAGGGCACGCCCCTGGTCAGTGCGAGTTCCTCGAGGTTGGGCTTGGCACAGACAGGACGGTGGACAAGACAGTCCAGAAGGTCGCGGCCTTTGAGATCCACGTACAGGCGCTTTCCGGCAGCGGCGGCGAGCCCCGCGAGGGCGCCCATGGTACCGGGTTCGATGCCGGCGGCCACCGTGCCGGACAGCATGACCACGTCAACGCGTGGCAGGAGCGCGGTAAAGCGTTCCAGAACGAGCGTGGAGGTTACGGCGGCCACGGGCAAGGCTTCCTCCACCAGCTCGGTGGCCTCCCCCGCCTCGCGCTCGATGACCGTGGTGCACACGCGGATGGGCGCGCCCGACTCGACCCACTCTATGGCCAAGCCTTCGTCCGCGGCCATGGACAGGAACCAGGTACGGGTGGGACCGCCCAGCTGGGTCAGGTGGATGGCTTTCTCTCCGAGCTGGCCCAGGACGCGGGTCGGTATCAGCCCCTTGCCGGCCATGTCGGTACGGTACATCGCGGTACGGTTCACCTCGCCGCGCTCGAGCCTGCCAAAGACGAGGGTTTTCTGGATGACCGGATTGAGGCAGACGCAAAGGAACGTCTTGCCGCTGACATTGGCTGTATTCATCGTGGGGGAGACTATATCCCGGGCCGGGCAGGCAGTCCAGCAACGATGCCGTGCAGGGGAACGGGCAAGGACATGAGGCCGAACGGCGTGCCATACAGTTCACCGAGGGACTCGCACGTGAGCGTGGCTGCCGTCGGACCGACTTTTAAAAGCCGTCCAGAGCGCATCATCGCCGTAGCATCGGCACAGGCCAGTGCAAAAGCAATGTCATGGGTAGAAAAAAGCACGCCTGCGCCGGCATCGGCCAGCCGGCGGATGGCCGCGCCTATGGTCGCCACATGGGCCGGGTCCAGCATGTCACTGGGTTCGTCCAGCAGCACATAGGCTGCCTCCTGGGCCAGGGCGCGGGCAATGCGCACGAGCTGCAGTTCACCCCCAGACAGCGCGGTGATGCGCCGCTCGGACCTGGCTCCCATGCCCACCTCGGCCAGCGCCGCCCGGGCTTTGTCCCTGTCCGCGCTCGACGGCACGGCCAGATACGGCAGGTGGGGAGCACGACCGAACGACACATATTCAAGGCAGGTAAACGAGAAGGCCAGCCGCTCGGTCTGCGGCAGGAAGGCCACGGGGCCCGAGCACGCCACCCTGCCCGAGCTTGCGTGCAACCAGCCGGCACCAAGCCCGAGCACCGTCGACTTGCCGGAGCCATTTGAACCGAGCAGCGCCACAGCGGTTCCCGGCAGGAGCTTGAGGCTGAAGCCGAGCAGCGCGTCTTCCGGTTCACCCTTGTAGCGGTAGGAAACATCGACGAATTCCATGCTCAGCCCCGCTCCACATTGACGCGGCGTCCGACGAGCAGGGCGAAGAATGCGACGGTGCCTATCAGCGACGTGGTAACGCCGAGCGGCAGTTCTCCTGAAAACAACCCGCGTGAAAGCGCGTCGCACACGACGACGAAGAGGGCGCCGAGTATCGCTGAACCAGGTACTGTTGGAGAACCATCGCCCCCCAGGGCAAGCCTGGCAATGTGGGGCACGATGAGGCCCACCCAGGCCACTACGCCGGCCATGGCGGTGACCGCGGCCACGCCGGCGGCGGCCGTGCCGAGAATTATGGCGCGCTCCAGCCGCGGGCGGGCGCCGAGCGACGCGGCCGTGGCCTCGTCAAGCGACAGCAGCGCGGTGCGCCAGCGCAGCGACACCAGCGCGATTATTGACAGCAGCGCTATAGGAGCGGCGACTGAGAGAGTCTTCCAGCTGGTGCCCGACAGGCCGCCCATCAGCCAGTAGGTAATCTCCGGCAGGCTCTTGAGCGGATCAGCGCCGTACTTGAGCAGGGCGACCAGTGCCGAAAAGAAGGACGATACGGCCATGCCCGAGAGCAGGAGCCTCAGTACCGCACCGCCAAAGCGTATGCGGCCGGCCATACCCATGGACATGAGCAGTGCCAGAATTGCAAAGCCGAACGCGGCACCGAACAGGACAAACGAACTTCCGCCCAGCAACAGCGCCAGAGCTGCACCGAACGACGCGCCCTGGGATACGCCCAGGAAGCCCGCGTCTACGAGCGGATTGGCAAACACGAACTGCAACGCGGCGCCCGAGGCCCCCAGCGCCGCGCCGAGCAGCAGGGCACCAAGCACCCGGGGCAGCCTGACGAGCAGCACGACGCGGAGCGCCAGTGGATCGCTGAACACAGAACGCGGATCCATGAAGCCTGGCGTCGGGTAGCGGCCAAACAGGAGGGCAGCAGCCGTCACCAGAACGAGAGCAAGCGTCGCAAGCACGATGCGGCCCCGGACGCCATCAAGCGGCACCCGCGGCTGCCCTGAGCTCATTACTTGGTTCCTCGAAGCTTGTTTCCAATCTGTGCATCAAAGGCCGCCGGGCTGAAGCCATAGAACAGCGAGAAAAAGCGCCGTGCTTCAGCCACGGTGGAATAGCCGGCCATCGACCCCGGATACACGACGTCTGTTAGCCACAGGAGACCGAGCCCCCAGCGCGTATCGGGTTGGTCCCAGGACACGAAATCCTGGGCAAAACCAACAATCCGGCCAGATTTGACCGCCTTGAGGCCTGAAAAACGGGGGTCGGATGCCATCCTGGCCGCCACGGCGTCGGAGCGCTCCTTGTATGATACCACGACGAGCACGTCAGGATTCCACGCGGCTATCTGTTCCGGCCCTACAGTAGCCCAGCCTGAACCAGGATTGGAGCCCTTCCAGACGGCAACACCGCCCGCCATTTCTACGAGTCTGGTCTGTATCCAGGTGTCGGGCGGCACCTCGAAGCCTTCGCCGGCGGACTGCACGAGCAACACGCGCGCTTTGGCTCCAGCCCTGCCCGCAGCCGCGCTGGATGCGAGTACCGTCGCCCGCGGGACATCATTGAAAATCTGGCCTATCGTCACCAGTTCTGCATAGTATTCCTCGGGACTCTCGAGCGACAGGTACGCCGTTTTTATGCCCAGAGTCTCGAGCCCGGCTCCTAAAGTCTTCTTCAAGCTGGACTTGAGTATGACGAGGTCGGGTCTGTGCGATGCGTAGGTCTCAACGCCGGCCTGCCGGTCAAACGACGGAAGGGCCGAGAAGCCTGGCGTTACCGTCTCCAGGAATACACCGATACCCTGGTCGGTGCCTCCAACCGCAACGATGCGGGAACGCGCCGCAGGAAACGCGTATACCGCGTCCGCCACCAGGGTAACAGCCCTGCCGCCCATGACGACCCGCGCAGGTACCTGTGCTCCTGCTACTGAAACGACCGCAAGAAGCGCTGCCACAAGAATGCTTGTTCTGGTTTTCATATTTCACCTCACCATTTCAGTCATCAATTATTCCAGTTCATCGAAGCTTGTGCCTGTTTCAAGGCTGCGGCATACGCCTCGGGGGTATCAAGGTCTTCAAAAATTCCGTCATCGTCCACCTCGACGCTCGACCACGGCTGCCCGAGGAGGTAGTCGCGCAGGCGCGAACCCGGATCAAGGTGCCGGAGCGCGGGAATGAAGGCGGCGGGAATCCAGACCGGGTGGCCGAGTTTGCCAGCACGTGCCGCAAAAACAGCGCCGGAGGCCATCCCGGCGTCGTCGAGTGCGGCGGTCATGAGGGTAAAAGCCTTTGCAGGCACACGCGGCATGTCGGCGGGCACGACGAAAAATCCGGCGGCGTCGCCTTCCCCGTCTTCCAGGCAGTTCTGCAGGATAAAATCGATGCCGGTGCGTATCGAACCGAGCATGCCAAGCTCCCAGCCATCGTTCAGCACGACGGCGAGTTCAGGGCGGTCGGCAAACGACCCTGCCAGTTCCTCGCCCCGGTAGCCTGCCACCACGACGGGACGCAGACCGGCGGCCAGCACCGTATCGACGACTGCGCCGATTATGCTCGTGCTGCCCCAGGGCAACAGCGGCTTCCAGGCGGCCATCCTGGAACTCAGGCCGGCCGCCGGAATGACGCACCAGGTGGCAGGTTTGTGCGGCGTCGGTTGGTGGATATCTGAATCGCTCATTGCCGCTGATTATGACGCCCGCAGGGCGTTCCGGGCAAGCTGAAATTCAGGAATGGTAGCTCGAATCGCCTGGAATGGTTCTCTACCTTTCATCTTTGCGCTGTATATATGTATACTTATGAAGGGAACAGACAGACCGGGCGCAAGGAGGGTACCGCGTGGCAACGACGCTTTCGACAATCGAATCGTACATGATAGCCGAAGGCCTGAAATACTCGCTTAACGACGATTACATACGCACGAGCTTTGCCACTGACCTCTACAAGGACCAGGACGGTGACTCGAGCGTGTTCATAATCGCCAGGATCGAGGAGGACGGTGAATACTTCAAGCTCATGGCACCCAACCTCTACCACTACCCGCCCGACGGACCCAACACCTCGGAGGTGTTCCGCATACTGCTCGGCGTATGCTGGCGCTCCAAGCTGATCAAGTACGAGTACGACGAACGGGACGGCGAGATACGTGCCATCGTCGAATTCCCTCTTGAAGATGCGCTACTGAGCTCCAGGCAGTTCCTCCGCTGCCTCAACGGGCTCGTGCAGATCATAGACGAGTATCACGCCGCCATAGCCACTGCAATCAACGGCGCCGCGGCTTCTCTGGACGAGGCTGAAGAAGTGGCCGACAATATCCGCAAGGCCGACCGCATCCTGCGCGCCGCCGGCATAGACAAGTCAACACGGTCCGCAGATCCAGGCGGCATCGTCAGATTCGAGGAGTGAGCATGTCGAGATACGACAAGTATTCCGAGAGCGCACTCGACGTCCTCGTCAAGACCCAGGACATAGCGTTGCGCGGTACCATAGGGGAGACAGGCTACAGGGACCTTGCGGAGGCCCTCGTACTGTTCGACCTGCCGGACATCATAGCCATTGCCAAGGGCAACAATGCCGTCGTCGATGTGGAACTGATAAAATCGCTCAACGAGCGTATAGAATCCAGCTCCCCGCGGGAAGTCGACGGCCCGGTAAAGATCTCAGGCGAGTTCAGGTCGATACTGGACAAGGCGGAAGCCCTGGCGGGCGATGCCAAGGTGGAACCGTCGCACCTGATACGGGCAGCGTGGCCTACCATCAAGGGTGAACTGGCGCAATTCTTCCGGCTGGAGGCTGCACCGTCGCTGGCGATACCGGTGGACGAGATAGACCTACCGGAAATAGGCCCCAGGACCAAACCCAGCGAGGCGGTTTCCATCCTCATGCAGTTTGGCGAAGAGCTTACAGCACCGGACGCGGATTTTCCCGTCTACGGTCGGGAATCGGAGCTCGATGCCCTGACCTCCTTGCTGATGAAGTACTGGAAGCCCAATCCCCTCATCATAGGCGAATCTGGCGTAGGCAAGACTGCCCTGGTACAGGGTCTGGCGATGCGCATCAAGTCAGGCGCTGTGCCGGCCAGGCTCAGGACGGCGCGCATTTTCGAGATACGCGTCTCCGAACTGCTCTCCGGCACCAGCATGCACGGAGCCCTGGAAGAGAATGTAAACCAGCTCGTGCAGGCCGCCGAGAGCCTGCCCGAGGTATACCTGTTCATAGACGAGATACACCAGGTCGTACCCGGTTTTGCAAACAACCCCATATCGGAAGTACTCAAGCCGGCCCTGTCTTCAGGGCGGATCAGGTGCATAGGCGCTACGACCACAGCCGACTACACACGCTTCCTGGAGAAGGACACCGCTTTCCTCCGGCGCTTCCAGACGGTGCTGGTCAAGGAACCCGACGAGCTTGCCCTCGGCCGCATCGTTTCCGGGGTCGTGCCCAGGCTTGAGAAGCACTTTGGCATATCCATACCGGATAGCGTGCGCACCCGCGCCATCGAAGTGGCCAGGCGCTACCTTCCCATGAAGCGGTTCCCTGACAAAGCCCTCGACGTGCTTGACCGCGCTGCCTCAAAAGCTGTGTTCTCCAACGAGGTTACGCTGGCAGAGAAGCACCTCCTGGATGCGGTCAAGGACATCGCCAACGTCATCGTCGAACCAGGTCTGGATGAGGCAAGCGGCCTCGCGGGCCTGGAGGCAGCCATAGCAAAGGACGTGCTCAGGCAGGACGACGCCATCCGCGCCGTAGCCCAGGCCGTCAGGGTGGCCAGGATGCGCCTCGATGCGCGCAGGGACCGGCCCAACGGTGCGTTCCTGCTGACCGGCCCCACGGGCGTCGGCAAGACCGCCTTTGCCGAGCGGCTGGCCAAAGCACTGTCAGGCCGCGACGATGCGCTGTTCCGCATCGACATGAGCGAATTCTCAGACGGCCACACCGCCGCCCGCCTCCTTGGAGCGCCTCCCGGCTACATCGGCTACGATGATGCACCACTATTGTCCCGGGCCGTGGATGCCTGTGCCGGTGGCGTACTGCTGCTGGACGAGTTCGAGAAGGCCCATCCCCAGGTACACCGCATTTTCCTGCAGATACTGGACGCAGGCCGCGCAACCGACGCGACGGGACGGACGCTGTCGTTCTCGTCGCTGACCATCGTAGCCACCTGCAACGTGGGTGGTGATACGGGGCCAGCCCTCGGTTTCCTGGCCGGTTCCGAGGAAGCCGCCCTCGCCGCTTCAGGCCGCGCGCCTATGACCGCGCTGCGCCGGGCCTTTCCGGTAGAGCTCCTCAACCGCTTCGATGCCATCGTACCGTTCAGGGCCCTGGACCGCAGCGACGCGCGTGCCATCCTGTCTGACGTCATCGTGCGTGACGCCAACGCCAACCTCCAGCGCGAATACGCATTCGAGCTGTCCTTTACCGACGCGGCGCTTGACCTCATCCTGAACGCGGGCTACTCGGTGGAGTTCGGCGTCAGGGACCTGCAGCGCGCCTACCGCAGACTCGTGTCGGTGCCGCTCGCGGCCCTCGTGACCGGTGCAGCCGGCAAGGGAGCTCTCGTTGTCGCTGTGCGGGACAACAACCTGACTTTTGGCATACCTGATCCAGGCACAAGGTTCGATGAACAAGGAGAGGAACAATGATGGCCAAGCATGTGATAGACGAGGTCCAGGGATTTTACAGGATCATCGAACTCAAGCCCTTCCGGCATACCGAGGGTGTCGCGTTCGACATCGTGCCCATGGAATTCCTGCCGCACATAGACGGCATAGACCGGGTGCTGCACAAGCGCTTTGCCATATCGCCGGGTTCGGTTGGCGACATCGAGCGGCCCTGGTACATGCATCCCTACCAGGAAGACAACCTGCTCGTACTCCAGGGGTCCCGCAGCGTCGACATCTATACGATGAAGTACAAGCGCATGGAATCCTTCGTCGTGGAACCGGAACGTATTTACCACAACGGCGAGGTCGTCTACGAAGGCTCGGCTATGCTCGTGTGGCCCTGTGGCGTGTTCCATCGCATAACCACCGGGGAAGAAGGCTCTGCCTCGCTGAATTTTGCCACGCGGTTGCCTGGCTTCGACATCAAGACCAATTTCAATGTCTATAATCTTGATATGGCACGGGCCAAGACGAGCCTGTTGCGGGCGGGATACCTGGACCAGAACCCGAGCTGATCCGGAAGTGATCAGGTCAGAGGACCGACCACATGCCGTAGATTGATGCAGCCAGTGCGGCTACCGCGATGATCCAGATCCATACAGGCAGGGGCGCGGCAGGGCCCGCAGGCCTTGCCGGTACGTCCGCGGGCTCGAAGGACGTGCTGCCCGGAGGCAGGCTGTAGCCGCAGACCGGGCAGCCGGCGGAGAATTTTGTTGCGGAACCTGAAAATCCGCAGCGGGGGCATCGGACGGCTGAGAAGAACCGCCCACATTCTGGGCAGGACTGCTCGTCTCTGGCAACCTCGGCTCCACAGCTTTCGCAGAAGAACCGGGGTGCCTTGCTCGGTTTCAGGTTCAGTCCCGGGAGGATTTCGAGCCGGACTGGCTCGAAGCCCCCGTTGAAGGTGCTGCAGGCGCGACCGTCGCGGTGGAAGGCCTGGATTCACCGGCTGAGTTCGAAGAAGGCTTCTTCTGGTCCGGGGAGGACGAAGCCGCGCCTGCCGCCGCCGTTCCCGAAGGAGCATTGACCGCGGAGTCTCCGGAGTTGGTTTTTGAGCCTGATGGAGCGGCTGGATTCTTGCCCCTGGAATCGTTCACATAGAAGCCGGAACCCTTGAATATGACACCCGAACCGCCAAAGATGTTGCGGCGCACCGCCTGACCGCATTCGGGACAGTCGCGGACCGGATCGTCGGACATGTTCTGCACCCGTTCAAAGACAAATCCGCATGTCCTGCATTCGTATTCATACGTCGGCATTCAAAAAACCTCGTGACAGTAGTCGCTGATGGATGATTATCAAGATACCCAAAAACGGGGTGCCAAGTAAAGCCGGCAAGCCGTTGCGTAGCCCGCCGGGCCGCTTACTTGCTGGCCAGGCTTCCCAGGTATTCCTGTATGAACTCCTTGGGCGTCAGTTCCTTGTCCAGGATGCGGTGAACGCCACGGCATATGGGCATGTCGATGCGCTTCTCGTCCGCGAGGGCGCGCACGAATCCGCTCGCGGGTGCGCCCTCGGGCAGGTAGCCGAGTTCGTGTATCCGTTTGACGAGGTCAGCCTGGCTCTTGAACGGCGCAAGCACATCCTTCTCCACGATGTCGCGGCCGAAACGGCGGTTGCGGCCATGCACCGAGCGGCAGGTTACATCGAGGTCGCCGACGCCCGCGATAGAGGTGAAGGTTTCCGGGTGGGTTGCGCCGAGGGCCTGCCCGAAGGCCTGTATCTCGTTGAGCCCGGCGGCCAGCAGCATAGACTCGGTGTTGTCGCCAAAGTGGTTGGATTCTGCCTTGAGCGCGTCCAGCATGCCAAAGGCTATCGCGACGACGTTCTTGACGGCGCCGCAGACCTGCACTCCCACGACATCAAGCGACGGGAACACGAGGAGGCTTCTGCTCCGCAGCAACTCGCGGACCCTGATGGCATTGCGGCCATTGGCGCTGGCCGCGGCCAGCCCGGTGACGATGCCGCGCGACACCTCTTCGGCATGGCTCGGCCCGGTCACGTAGACCAGGTTGCCCCGGTAGAAACCAGGCAGGTAGTCCTCGAGGGTCTCGACTATGAGGCGCGGCCCACGGTCTGTCTCTATGAAGCCCTTGGTGAGTACGGCTATGAGCGGACGTCCCTCCATGATGTCGGGTGAGGTCAGGATGCGCTTGACGGCAGGCAGCAGATAGGGAGACGGCACCCCGAGGAAAATGGCTTCCATGCCGTTGGCGGCTTCCAGCGGGTCGGTGCTGGCGCGCAGGTTGTCGGGCAACTTCACGCCGTGCAGGTACGCGTCGTTCTCGTGCTTGCCGTTGATTGACGCGACGAGGGCTTCCTCGCGGGCCCACAGCATCACATCGTGGCCGTTTTCAGCCAGAGCCTTGGCTATGGCAGTGCCCCAGGCGCCCGCTCCGAGCACCCCTACGGGTTTACCCCTGGACTTGCGCGCCGACCGCAGTGACGGCAGGCGTG
>JAIFMD010000115.1 GCA_020048755.1 Spirochaetota bacterium | reverse complement strand
TGGCGCCGAGCTTGGCCTTGTTCTCGGTGCCGTCCAGGTCGATCATCGTGCGGTCGATGTCCACCTGCTCGGTGCAGTCGAGGCCGCAGATCTCGCCGGCGATGATGTTGTTGACGTTCTCGACGGCCTTGAGGACGCCCTTGCCCAGGTAGCGTTTCTTGTCGCCGTCGCGGAGTTCCACAGCTTCGTACTCGCCGGTGCTGGCTCCACTCGGAACCGCAGCGCGGCCGAGGGTGCCGTCTTCCAGAACGACGTCTACTTCTATGGTGGGGTTGCCGCGTGAATCGAGGATCTCGCGAGCCTCTACATATTCGATGATGCTCATAAGGGTCTCCTTGGAATAAAGGGGATGACGACAGACCGGCCTGAGCCGGATCCGGCGCACAGAAAGGTCTGTATCGATCAACAGTAACTTTTTTGGGGCCTCCCGTCAAGAACGACAAGCCCGATCCAGCCATTTCTGAGTATTTTTGTATCGAATCAGTGCTGGCCGAGTTCCTCAAGGATGCCGTCCGCAACCCGCATGCCGGATGCCCAGGCGGAGGTGATGCCGCGGCTGGTGCCGGCACCGTCGCCGGCGAGGTACAGCCGGGGAGCGGCACGGAAGCTGGCCGTATCCTGGAATACCGGCTTGTTGGCGTAGGTCTTGATTTCCGGGTAATACAGGATGGTGCTCGGGTGGAGTATGCCGGGAACTATCGTATCAAGCGACTTCATGGCATTCCACAGCGCACGCATCACCTTGGCGGGTACCGCCAGTCCTATGTCGCCGGGGCTGCAGGAAGCCAGCGTAGGCGCGAAGTCGTACAGGTCGCCGGTAAACGCCTCGCGGGTGGAGCGCCGGCCGAGGCGGAAGTCGCCCACGCGCTGCATGATCGGATGGCCACCACCGAGGAGCATGGCCTGGGCGCCGAGGGCGCGCGCGTAGGCCTGACCGCTGGCGAGCGGTTCGGTCAGCGCTATGGTTTTAAGCATGGCGAAGTTTGCCAGGCCGTTGGCAGGCCTGTCGGCCGACCACGCATGGCCATTGACCGAATACCACACGCCTGCTTCGTCTTCGTACTTTTCCTGCACCACATGGGCGGAGCGGGAATTGGTGCAGAAGGTGCGGACCTTTTTGGGGAACAGGAACTTGGGGTCGTAGTAGTCCTTGACGATAGGGTAACGGTCCTCGCGCAGCTCGATGCGCACGCCGACATCGACAACGTTGTCCACGAAGGGCACGCCGTTGGCGCGCATGACGTCCTGCAGGAACGAAAAGCCCGCGCGGCCGGGAGCCACCAGAACCGCACCGAAGGACAGCTCACGTTTGTCAGTGGTCAGTATGCCGCGCGCGGCATCTACCGACAGCACCGTCTCGCCGAGTGACGGTTCAGCGCCACGTGCGCTCAGGTCGGCCACGAGCCGCTTTATAAGCGCAAGGCCGCCGTCCGTGCCCAGATGGGCCTGCCGAATTTCCAGCAACCTGACGCCCAGTCGCTCGGCCCGGTGCGCGTACACAGCAACGCCCTTGCGCTCCATGATGGCCGGTTGCAGAAAGGACTCGACCCGCTCCAGGTAATGCCCGGCGAGTGACTGGTCCCAGTCGTCCTCCGGAAAACCCACGGGCCAGCTGAAGTTCATCTTGCAGTCGTTGCGCAGGCCACCCGAGGAATACTGGTTGCGGTCTATCAGCGCCAGCCTGATGCCTGGCCGGGCTTCGAGGAGGGCAAAAGCCGCGCCGAGTCCGGCCGGGCCTGTTCCTATGATAGCTACGTCGTAGTGTTCCATACCCGCTCCTACAGTAGTTTAGAGCGCCTGACGGCTTCTTTGGCGAGGGCGGAGACCTGTCCCTTGGCCTCGGGTGCGGCGAACAGGTTCAGAACCTGCAACATACCGGGGGTGGGACCGATGACGCCGGGCCGGTTGAAATAGCGCACAAAGGTCATCACCTTGCCGTTTACCGTAACGGGGCAGAAATAGAACGATGTAAAATGCTCGAATTCGGCCTGGTCGATGCTCCTGACCAGGCGTGAGCGCGTACCGACGGCTCCAGCGGGCAAGGTCTCACGAACCGTCTCGAAAATCGACTCATACTCAACACCCAGCCCCATGAACTTGATGCCCACGTTGTAGTGGAGCTGCCAGCTCGATTCATCGGAGGCGAGTATGCTGGTGCTCATTATTCTGGGAACATAGCTTGGGAACGATTCAAAATCGAGGGACACCGCGACCAGTTGCTCGAGCGGAATGTCGAAAACGGCATGTACTTCAGCGTATCCGGCCAGGCGGCGCTCGTTGCTCGCAGGATCGTTGAACAGATAATAGAAGGTACTGGCGAGCTTTGGTTTTCCGACCAGTTTCTCGAGGTCAACGCCAGCGGGAATGCCGTACAGGTGCATGGCCGCTGCCTCCGGTGGCCGGGGCTTGTCATCGGGAGCTGCCCAGAGCGGAAACGCGAGCGAAAATGCAAGCATGGCTGCCGACAAGGCAAACAAGCGCGGGCGTGCCCTCATCGTCCCTGCCCTGCTATAAGTCCAAAAACCCGGTCAAGATCATCCATGGAGAAGTATTCTATGGTGATGGAGCCACGGTTTGCACTGCCCTTGATGGCTACCTTGGTACCCAGGTGGCCGATGAGCCCCTGCTCTATCGCGGCCAGGTCAGGATCGAAGTGCCTGACATCGGGCGCTGTTCGCTTTGCCTGTTTTGGCTCGGAGCCCCTGCCGCCGCGGTTGTACGATGACGCGAGCGCTTCGGCCTCGCGCACCGAGATTCCGTCGTCAACGGCCCGGCGCAGTATGACCTGCCGGTCTGCCGGATTGACGGCGGAGAGTATGGCGCGTGCGTGCCCCGCGCTGATGACGCCCGAGCGCAGGGATTCCATGGCATCGGCAGGCAAACCAAGCAGCCGCAACGCATTGGCGACGGCAGGCCGGCTCTTGCCTACCCGTTCAGCCACCTGGTCCTGGGTCAGCCCGGTAGCCTCCATCAGCTGACGGTATGCTTCGGCCTCGTCTATAGGATTGAGGTCCTCGCGCTGCACGTTCTCTACAAGGGCTATTTCAAGCCGTTTCTCGCGGCCGTATTCCTTTACGATGGCCGGAACCTCGGAAAGCCCCGCTACCGTCGCGGCACGCCAGCGGCGCTCGCCCGCCACAATGCGGTACCCGCCCGTGCCGTCTTCCTCTACCACGAGCGGCTGAATTACACCATGCCGCTTGATCGATTCCGCGAGCTCCGCTATGGACTGGTCATCGAAACGCTTGCGCGGCTGGTCAGAACTGGGCGTGATCCGGGCCACCGGTATCTCAAGGATGCCGCCATGATTGCGCGCATCGGCGGATTCTGAAGGATTTTCAGGAAGCAGGGCCTCAAGCCCCCTTCCCAGTCCGTATTTAGCCACGCGCTAGAACCTCCGAGGCCAGTTTTTCGTAACTCTTGGCGCCGATGCACGCCGCATCGTACAGACACACCGGGACACCGTGTGAAGGCGCCTCGGACAGCCTCACGTTTCGGGGTATGATGGTGGTAAACACCTTGTCGCCAAAGTAACCGGAGACCTGCGCAACCACGTCCTGCGCCAGTCTGGTCCGGGAATCATACATGGTGAACAGTATACCCGCTATCTTGAGCCTGGTATTCATGCCCTTCTGTACGAGTTGAATCGTCTGCAGGATGAGTGAGAGCCCTTCAAGCGCAAAATATTCACACTGAAGCGGAATCAGCACCTCGTCTGCCGCTGAAAGCCCGTTGAGCGTCAGCACGCCCAGCGACGGAGGGCAGTCTATCAGCACAAAATCATACTCGTCCTTGACCAGCGCCAGCGCGTTCTTGAGGTAGTGGTCGCGGCCTTCCTTGTCCACGAGCTCCACCGTGGCACCAGACAGGTCAATGGAAGAGGGAGCCAGATACAGGCCTTCAACTTTGGTGGGCTTGATGATGTCGCGCATACTAGTCTGACCGGAAATGACCTCGTAGGCGCCCTTGGCCTTCTTCGCGCCACCGACGCCGCTGGTCAGGTTGGCCTGCGGGTCGAAATCGACGAGCAGCACCCGCTTGCCGGCGCGGGCGAGGTAGGCTCCGAGGTTTATGACAGACGTCGTCTTGCCGACGCCGCCCTTTTGATTAACGAATACTATTGTCCTGGACATCGCTCGTCCTTGGCTTTCAGGTGTGCTGCACGATAGCACGGAAAGGCCCGCAAGGGCTATGGCTCCGGCTTTGCCGGAGAGCGCAAGACTCCTGCATTCAGCCAGTGCTGCAAAAACTCAGATGGGTTCATTACTTTGGGGTGGACGGGAAAATGTCCGCGATTGCCGGTGATCAGGGCATTGGCATCACCACACAGGCAGACTTCGAAAAAGACACGATCATCCTCGTAGACAAAGTGATCCGCGCAGGGTTCTGCTCCGATAGCCTCGCCTTCGGTTTCTATATATTCGAGCAACGTCGCTACCGAAGCTGGCTCGAACGCAAACTTGGGGCGAGCCAGAACGGCCCGGTATTCAGCCATGATGGCAGCATTGAAAAGAGGACAAAGCTTTCCGCTGAATACAAGCGCAAGCACCCGGGCAGGATTCCCGCCAGGGTTCAGGATGCCGGAAACCAGTACATTGGTATCCAACACAACCCGGGTCAGGGTTTGCCCCTTGCAGACCTGATTTCAGCATCGATTGCCTCGGGAGCCATCGTAACGAACCCGGATTTACTTGAATCAGACTGCAATCGGGCCAATGCTTGCTGGGCACGAGCCCTTCGGATCGCCTTGAGGCTGGATTCCAGGTTGAAATCCGCCAACGGAGTCAGAAGTGCTATTGGCCGGCCGTTATTGGTAATAATCATCTCCTGTTCGACAGGCAACTGCTTCCAGATCGAAGCCGGACTCGTTCGGAGATCCCTGACCGTGATGAATTTCATTGCAATACCTCTGGGTATAAAGGTACCATGTTGTCACTCAATCGTCTACAACATCACAAGACGCCGGTCTCCCAGGATTCAAGTTCCAGGTCGTCTATCCTCGCAAAGTGCTGTCTGTTGTTGGTAACCAGCGTAAGATCCATGTAGATGGCGGTTGCGCCGATCATGAGGTCCATGTCGTCGAGTCTGGTACCAGCCATCTCAAGCCTTGCTTTAAGGCCGCTGAATACCTCAATGATGCCCTTGCCAAGGTCTAGCACAGGAAAAAGCTCGGCCACCCGGTGGGCTGTGGCGAGGTTCTTGTCAGGATGCATTGATTTTCTAGCCCCATAAAGCAATTCCCCATAGCTGATGACCGACATGAATTTGGGAATGTTCTGGTTTGCCAACATCCAGTTTTGCACTGCGGGATTGCCTTTCAGGCTGTAGATGATGACGTCGGTATCAATCAAATAGGCCATCATCAGCCCCGAAACGCCGAGATGGACTCCTGAAGTCCCTGATATCTCCGATGATTGCCTCCGCGGACCTGTCATCTTTCCACGCGCCTGACATGGAGAGGAACGCCAGAGTGGAATTTGCGACTGCGGTTCCTGGTGAATTCAGGTATCGTTCAATCATGGTAATCACCTCCTGACTGATGGAACGGTTCTGCTGCCGTGCCGAAGTCTTCAAGAAATTGTATAACCGGTCATCAAGATCACGAACCTGCAGGGTAGCCATGTGGTGCCTCCCCTGCAAATATACCCTTTCGTGCATGATTTTGCAATCATAATGCATGAAATATTCTGCGGAAATCATGGACTGTAACCCACCATCACCATGCTTTCAAAGAATTCCAGGGTAATCCACTGCGACAGGTCCTCGACAACCTCCCGGCACCCGGAACTGCGCTGGCGCAACCCGCACCACTCCCAGTCCTCCTCGTTGGTGACAAGTCCATCCCTGACAGGGTGCTGGTCGATGCGGCTGAAGCATAGATCCAGATCATTGAAACCGGTGATGGGCCTGGAGTGGTACCGGCTCTCCCAGAAATGGCCACAGAAATCGAATGCGTGGTTGTAGTTCATAGCGTAGACGCTCAGCAGCCAGGACATGGTGGCCGCGAGGCTCGAGTCCTCCGCCGGTGTGATGATCAGGTGGAGGTGGTCATCAAGCACGACGAAGTTGTCGATCCGGCAACTTTTTTTGGCCTTCAGCCTGGCCAGCGTTTCAACGAGCATGGACTTGGCAAGGGGTGACGCGAGGTATTTTGCCCCGCCATTGGTTCTGGCCGTCACATAGTATGACGCGCCGGGTATGATGATTCGTTTGCGTCTCATGCAGACTGTACGCGGGACCGAGCACGGGCGCTTTCGATTTTCCAGGAGAATTCTGGGGAAAACTCGATGCAACGGCCTATTCTGCCCCGAGCGCCACGAGACTTACGCGAAAATAGGTGCCAGCCTCGCAAGAACTTCATTGAGAATTGTGGGGGGCACTCGTTCCAGCTTCCTCGCTGAACGAGCTTCCAGATCCAGAGCGCGCGGTTGATCACAACGAATGACACCCGTCGTCGTCGTACCTGCACCTGTCAACGATACTGCGAACCCTGCGGTACGGGCCTTGGTAAGGCGGTTGAAGGCACCTGGCGATACGACCAATACCGGACGACGCCCCTGCTGCTCATGCCCTTCTGAAGGATCTAGCGAAACCAGCCAGATTTCTCCACGCTCCATTTACAGCAACTCTCTGCCAACCGGCACCGCATCGATCCAGTCGCGTTCTTCCTGCGATACATCAAGCGATTCGCTGCATTGTGCGAGCAGTTCAGCGAGGGTATAACGCGGGTACCCGAGTGGCTCTACAACCAGGCGTCACCAAGAAGAGCAGGCGGAACCGCAAACATGAGCGAACCACCAACCTTTCGTAAATTCGTCGTGATCATCTCCGCACCTCTATTATACTTTAGTATAATATCTTGGTTCGGTCAACAATTCTGGAATGACGCGCCAGGGATGATGATTCGTTTGCGTCTCATACAGACCGTACGCGGACTGGAGCAGGGGCGCGTTCGATATTGTTGAATATTCTCCATTTAAGGGCAGGCCCCTTGGGAGGGATCGTAAAATTCGGTATAGTTATGATTGATGAACCTACTTCAAGAATTTCGTATGGTCGTAACCGAATTGGATGGTGCCGGCATTCCCTATGCCATCTGTGGGGGGATGGCAATGGCCGCATACGGCAATGCGCGCGCGACTCAGGATATTGACGTGCTCCTCACCAAATCTTTTTTAGATGATACGCTGGCGATCCTTGCTCGCCTGGGATACGTGGAAGCGGCTCGTCTTACCGTAGGCAATGGGCAGGTCAGAATAGTTCGGACAATCAAGGCACTGGGTGAAGAACACCTGATGGTGGATCTTCTTGAGGCCCCTGATGCGGGCGAGGAAGCATGGCTGAACCGCCATACAATTGAAACAGAATTCGGACCGGTGTGGTTTGCATCGAGGGATGGGTTGATAGCCATGAAACGACGTAGCGGACGACTACAAGATTTGGCCGACATCGAACACCTGGAAGGAGGCCCCGCATGACCGTGGACATGTCTCCCCATGCCGTAACCGGGCGGCTTAGACTCGTCAGTGACTTGCGCGAGGTTTGCCTGGCCCTTGCAGCCCGCCGTACCCCTACAGAACGCAATGAAGCGCCGATTGCATGTGTACATACCGGTACGAACCCGATTCCAGCATCCAGGTACTAGAAGCATGGCCAAGATTGGACGAAACGAACCTTGCCCCTGCGGTTCGGGCAAGAAGTACAAGCATTGCTGCGGTCGCGATTCGGCTACCATCATCCCTTTCCCTCCCGCCCGGACAAGCACCCCGGGAAATGCCACCGACGACCCTTTCAACGAGCAGACCTTCATGGAGCGACAGGGAACACCCAATATGGCGACCGACCTCCTACATCAGCTGAAAGCCGAGCTGGGAGACCGCACCTTTTCGTCGAAATCGGAACTTGAGGCGGTATTCGGAGCCTTTGTCAAAAAAAAGCGAACTACTGCCATCGATGATTTCCTGGGACTGTCACCTGACATGATGCACCGCATACTCCACGGAACCTTCGATGACATCAGCGACATCCTTGAACTTGGCGGCCATATTCTTAAAACCGAAGTCCCGTTGATTCCACTGCTCGATATAATTTCAGCACTCCTCGGCTTCCTTGCGGAATCGGGTCCGGTGCCAGCCACAGCAAAAGGGAACCTGCCCCGCGCGTTGGTACAGCGCTGGTGGGATGAAAAACTTGGACCTCTGGAACCGAATGAGCGGCTGCGCGCCATCATGCGACCGAACAATGAAATGGGTGCCTGGACACTCCACATAGCCAGGGTCATAGCCGGCAAGGCGGGGCTGATCAAGCTGCACAGCCAGAAGTTTTCAGTTACTGTCCGAGGACGAGCACTGTTCGAAGCCGGGGACCTGGACGCGATGTACCGGTCCATGTTCATTGCCATGGCCTGGGGCATAGACTGGAATGACGGCAAACGGGACTATCAAAGGGTTCATCCGTTTACCCAACGGAGCTTTGCCTTCAACCTCCACCTGCTCGGGGCCAAAGCCAGGGATTGGATGCAGCCGAGCGCCATCGTCGAGGCATACCTGAAGGCATTTCCTGTTCTTAGGAACGACTATCAAGGTGAGGACGCAAGAACCACCCTCATCTATATGCAGAGCGACTTGACGTATGGACTGACGCGTTTCCCCATTGAACTCGGCCTCCTCGAGCACCGGGGCGGGTGGGGCGAATCGAAACCCGATGAGTACCGCGTAACACCGTTCTTCGACCGACTGCTCGACTGGCATATCTAGAACAGGATTGACACGATAACATCCCCCCGAAGGCTTCACGCAATACGCACTTCAAGCCGTTTGCCGAGAGCGCGGGCAAGACGTTCAAGGGTCTTGATGGTTGGATTCCCTTTGGCCGGGTTTTCAAGGCGTTGATATGCCTGATAGGTCAATCCGAGCCTGGAGGCAATTTCCGACTGGCTTTTCTCACCACGGAGCTTGCGTATTTGCCAGGCGACGACGATATGAGTGGCCACCTCTACCGGATACAGTCCATCACCCGGGCCGGTAGAAAATTCGGGCAAGGCTCCCCGCAGACGTCTGCTATTGCCGGTTCATCCCTTACAAGGAAGCCAAATCCAGCCCGGTGATTCTTGCAATGTCCTCAAGGTGCAGGTCGGGGGGCAGGGCTACTTCCGGCAGGCCGGACACCTGGGCAAAGTAGTCGTTGAGCCACATGGAAAAAGCTCTGACTGCCTCCCTGTCTTCATTTTTCAATATAGCGGCAAAGCCATCCAGCTTCAAGGCTAGCTCTTCGACAGGAAGGGTCTCAGCCAGCATGAGGAGGCTGGCTATATTACCCATGGCTTCCAATACCGCCGGGGCAAAGCGACGTTCTTCGATGAGGGAATAGGCCATGTGGGGGATGTAGGCTGCAGGTAGAACCGGGTCAATGAGGTCGGCAATGTCTTTGCTGGCAGTCCAGTGACGTTGCTTAGAACTCCGCTACGTACTGGAGCAGGCGGACCGGCATACGGAGGTCGACACTGCGCAGTGTCTCTAGGGATGGGATCTGACCCCGAGGGCGGGGGTTAATTTTTTCAGAATTTTGGATCCAACCCTGCTTGTTTACATAGTTTGTTTGCCGTTATACGATCAATATGAGTATGACGTTTTATCGGTATCGTTTTATTACCATCCGAATAAATTGAATGGTTCCCGCCTTCCCGAACAAGTATGAAGTTATTCTGCTCAAAATACCGTACGATGTCTTTGCGTTTGACGGACATCAGACTTCCACTGCCATCGCTTCCGTAAGAACCCTTGTTACTGGAATTTCTTTTCCGGTTTCATGGTAAGCAAGTACCATTTCATGCAATGCATCTTCAAGCATCGTTCGGCAATCTTCGAGATCCGATCCTTCGGTAATAACCTCTGGCCACTCAACTAGTTCGCCCATATAACCGCGATTAATTTTTGTGAATCGGGCAGTAAATGTTGCAATCATGCATGACTCCTTGCGATAATCCATAAATCTCCGCCAGCTTTCATGAAAAATGCTTATCATAAAATGTTGTGCCATAAGGAGCTGAACCAAACAAGATTATCAGGTACAATATACACCTTTACTCTAACTTATACAATTTACGGAATGGCGTCTGTCCCCATGTCAGTCAATCGATAAAAAGTTTCCGCGAGGCCAGATTTGGTAGAATTGACGTTTACGACCAAGCCGCCAACGGAGATGGCTTTATTATTGCGCGAGGGTCAGTCCCCATGGAAACAATGTGGCAAGAAAGTTCAAAGGTCTCCAGGGGTTGGGGTATAACCTGCGGGATCGTCAGACCCTGCGGAATCGTACCCACCCCAGCCTTGAGTGCCTGCCCTATCCCGGTACGGATGCCGGTGCTATCAAGCCCTTGCGAGGCAGATTGCGTTCACGCAGTCTGCCTCGCAAGGGCTTGGCAAGGACGCCCATCGCTTCCAATACCGCCGGGGCAAAGCTACGTTCTTCAATGAGGGAATAGGCCATGTGGGGGATGTAGGCTGCAGGTAGATTGTCCGGTCCCTGAATCGGACGCTCCAGATGACATCGCATTCCCTGCGCAAGTAGCGCCTGGTGACGAGCTTGGTTTTGTACGGCTTCAGGGTCGAGAAATCCAGTTCGCGGACAAAGTCCTCATGAACAAAGTGTTCTACCAGGCTGCTGACAAAGGCTGGATGCGAAAAGAGGTCGGTGTAGCGGCTGTCGCTGTGGCGGGATCGTGGCATGGAGAGGTCCTCCTGCCATGGGTACGCGCGGAGGAGCAGGGGCGATTATGGCATAGTGCCATCCTGGAAAACATGGCAAGGCATAAACCCAACCCGTTGTACCCCGCAACAGGCTCGGCTACACTTCCGGCATCGTGGCTTGGCCGGTGGTACTGGCAAGGTGGAGTAGTGGACAAGGCAGCATTCAGGCGTTTCAGTGCCCTCCGGGACGAGTTCCGCGACCGGGTCGCGGGGTGGACAGCCGCCCTGCCGGGCCTCGCGGAGGCGCAGCGCGCACTTGCCCGCGAGGCAGGCGACGACTACGCCGTCGAGACGCCGATAGTGTACAACCGCGCGCTGGACGAGGTCAGCCAGGACAGCCGCATAGCCTGGGTAGTGGTGGCCGACAATCCCGGGAAGCGCGAGCAGGAAGCGGCCATGAACCGCTACCTTGTGGGCCGCTCGGGACTGGTCGCGGAGCGGTTCTTCGCGCGGGAACTAGGCGTTGACTTCAGGCGCGAGGTGGTCATCATCAACAAGACACCCGTGCACACGCCCAAGACGCTCCAGTTGAAGAAGCTTGCAAAACTCTACCCGAAGTCCCGGAAAATCCTGGACGAGAGCCAGCGCTTCATGGCCTCAATGGTGCCGGCACTGCAGCAGTGCTTCGGTGCGCGGGTGTGGGTAATGGGGCTCTCTGAAGTGAAGCCAAAGGGTCTGTTCGAGCCATGGCAGCACGCGCTCGCCCAGGCATATGCAGCCGAGGCAAGCT
>JAIFMD010000114.1 GCA_020048755.1 Spirochaetota bacterium | reverse complement strand
GCCGGGACGGCAGCGGTGGTGGAGGTGGATGCGCGGTGGAAGCCGGGCTTCGCGCCGTGGCTTGCGCTTGCGAGTTCCTGGAGGGCCTCCGGTGGCCAATCCGAGCGCTTCGACCTGTCGACCCAGGCTCAGTTCGGTACGACAACGCGCTTTTCTGTTGATTCCGGCCTGCGTTTCGTGCCGGAAGGACGTCTGCTCAGGGGAGCGTTATCTGTCTCCAGGGCGCTTGGCTCCGTCCGGGTGAGCTGCTCGGTGCGGACCGACGGCTGGACTGAACCCTATGCCACCTGGCCTGCCTCACTTGTATACTCCATCAAGGCGACCGCCACCCTCAAATAATGGCTTTTGGCTTTACCGTGTTTTGATAATAGGCTACTCTCTATTTTCAGCGGAGGGGCGCGCATGCTTATCGACACAAACAAAGCCGCTTTCATTGCAGTAGACATCCAGAATGATTTCTGTCCGGGTGGTGCTCTTGCCGTGCCTGATGGCGACTCTGTGGTGCCGTTGATCAACTCGCTCGCCGAAGGTTTCGAGTTGTGCGTCGCCACACAGGACTGGCATCCCCGGAGTCACATCTCGTTCGCTTCCTCCCATCCCGGGGCCAAGGCGTACGACGCGGTGGTTGTTGCCGGCAGGGATGCCACGCTGTGGCCAGACCACTGTGTCCAGGGTACAGCCGGGGCCGACTTCCATCCGGCTTTCCGTGTAGAACCATATCGCCTTGTCATCCGCAAGGGATTCAGGCAGGCCCTGGACAGTTATTCGGCCTTCTTCGAGAACGATGGCACAACGCCGACCGGTCTTGATGGTTACCTGCGGGGGCTTGATGCCTCCATTGTCGTCATAGCCGGGCTGGCTCTGGATTACTGCGTTCATTACAGCGCCATAGATGCGGCGCGGCTGGGATACCGGGTTTTTGTGGTCCGCGATGCGACACGGGCCGTAGGTTCGCCGCCGGGTTCAGTGGAACGCACGCTAGCCGACCTCGCGGCGCGTGGTGTCGCCATCATCGGATCCGGGGAGGTATTCCGTTGAACCAGAGTGCGCTCTTTACCGATTATTACGAGCTGACGATGGCCCAGGGCTACTGGACGCACGGGCTCGATACCAAGGCCGTGTTCGATGTGTTTTTCAGGAGGCAACCCTTCAAGGGTGGTTTTTCCGTGTTTGCAGGGCTTGATCCGCTGCTGGAGACGCTGCAGTCATTCAGATTTTCAACCGGGGACCTTGCCTGGCTGGAGAGCCAGGACGGCTTCAAGCCGGAATTCCTGCGCTACCTGGCTGATTTCAGGTTCTCTGGCGAGGTGTATGCGGTGCCCGAGGGCGAGATAGTCTTTCCGCAGGAACCGCTCCTGCGCATCCATGCCGGGCTCATAGAGGCGCAGATCATAGAAGGGCTCGTACTCAATACGATCAACTTCCAGAGTCTCATAGCGACGAAAAGTGCGCGGGTGGCCATGGCTGCCAAGGGCAAGAACATCATGGAATTCGGGCTCAGGCGCGCACAGGGTCAGGATGGGGCCATGTCCGCATCCCGGGCCGCGTATATAGGAGGCGCTTTCAGCACGTCCAACGCGCTGGCGGCAAAGGAGCTGGGTATTCCAGCCATGGGCACGATGGCGCACAGCTGGGTTATGGCTTTCAAGACTGAACTGGAGTCGTTCGAGGCATATGCCGAACTCTATCCTGATTCTACAACGCTGTTGATCGATACCTTTGATACGCTCGATTCAGGGCTGCCCAATGCCATCAGGGTGGGCAAGAAGCTGGCTGCTGCCGGCAAGCGCTTTGGGGTGAGGCTGGATTCAGGAGATATCGACTACCTGTCCCGCAAGGTCCGTCAGGGGCTTGACGCGGCCGGGCTCAAGGACGCATACATCGTCGTTTCCAACGAGCTGGACGAGGATATTATAGAAACACTGGTATCAGAAGGCGCGCCGGTGGATGTCTGGGGTGTAGGCACGCACCTGGTCACCGGTGGCAACGAGGCATCGTTTACCGGCGTTTACAAGCTGGCCGCCGTCCAGCGCAACGGTGTGCTCGAGCCTACGATGAAATTCTCCGACAATCCGGAAAAATCCACCAACCCCGGAATCAAGGAACTGTACCGGCTCTACGATGAGGCGGGGTCCGCCGTAGCAGACGTGATGATGCTGGCGGGTGAGAAACTTGAAGCGGGCAAGATGACGACGTTCCATCATCCCTCGCTGGATACACGGCGCTTCTCCTGGGCACCCTGCGGGACGATACAGCCACTGCTCGGCAAGGTTATGGAGGACGGCCACCGCATTGCCGCAGCTCCTTCCATGGCAGAACTGCGCTCCAGGCGCATGGAGTCGATGCGCAGTTTTGACCATACCTTCCTGCGGTTCCTGAACCCGCACATCTACAAGGTGGCCATCAGCGACAACCTGCGCGCGCTCAAGCTTGACTTCGTGGAGAAGTACCGGGGTTCGAGAACGGTTGCGCCTTAGACGCGCTGTGTCCCGGGGCCGCGGAATCTTTTGGCAAGCGTCAGTTTTAGCCCGTAGAGCAATACCAGCACCAGTGCGACGATGAGCCTGCGGTCTGGATGAGCGCCCGCAGTGACGATGACGCGGCGTCCGGATGGTGCGTATTCCCAAGGCGGCGGTACGGCGAGGCTGGCGGGCTGGCCTCCACGTGCCGGGTACAGGAACCCGTCCCCGACGCGAACTGGCCGGGATAGTCGGGCTGATCCGGACCCCGCACCAGAGGCGGCGCGCACTATCCAGAACGGTATGGCCGCTTCCGGTGCCGCGAGTGAGGCCCTGCCCAGTGGCAGGTCAGCGCGGTGGTCTACTCCAGCCGAGACGACGGCGCCGAGCGTAAGCCGTGGCGGCAGTACAGCCGGCTCTTCTGTAATCGATGAAACCGACATGAACCCCTTTTTGCCCGCGCCTCCACCATCCCTGACGATTACACCGCTTTCCTTGCCGGGTACCCCGCTGTTCCTGGCTATCGGTCCAAGTGCCGTGACAAGCCGCTCTGAAAATGCTCCTCTGGCCGAGATCGGTGCCGGGCGGCCTGGTGCCTCGAACGGCAGGATGCGGCCTCCCCACTGTACCGCCCACAAGCCCGCCTCCGCAAACGAGAGTTCAAAACCCGAGGGGCCAGGCAGTATCGTATAATCTTCGGGCTTGGCCCTGGACAAACTGCCGTCTGAAGCAAGTTTCCAGAGCGTGGTAATGGAGG
Organism: Spirochaetota bacterium; assembly: GCA_020048755.1. GTDB lineage: Bacteria > Spirochaetota > Spirochaetia > Treponematales > UBA12059 > SZUA-370. Next base: position 3,439 of record JAIFMD010000114.1, on the reverse strand, counting down.
CTCCACCCGCGTTGACGAAGCGCACGATGCTCCGCTGCCGGTCCTCGTCCCAGGCCGCCGAGGCTGGCAGAAGGTACTGAGGCAGTTTTGGGGAGAGTGTTCTGACTGTCACCCCGGTTCCAGTTACCGCGGCATCGTCGGAGATGAGGGTCAGTCCGCCGTACCCCTGGCTGGTCAACCCGGATACGAGGCTGAAATCGGCTGAAAAGAATGCCTCTGAAGACTCGAGTGCCAGAGCCAGTTCCTGGGGACTTTCGATGCTTTCGAGAGTTTCAGTCAGGTCAACCAGCCTGGGTTCCCGTCTGGCTGGATCCCAGCCGAGTGCGAACAGTGTCGAGTTGCGGAGCGTTTCGTCAGACAAAATGAGCCGCGCCGCCTCGTCCAGGGGCCTGTCGCCACGCAGGCCGGAGAGCATTGACAGCGAGCAGTCCAGGATGGTCGCCGGGCCCTTGTGTGGTGCTGGTTCCGGATAGCCAGCCAGCGCCAGCCCGACGATGACCGCGCAGGCTGCGTCGATGGCCGTATCGTAGTAGAGGCGCAGGGAACGCAGCAGGGCAGCCATAGGCTTGGAGTCATCGCGTGGCGAGAGGAGTTCATGGGGGTAGCGGATGCGCCTGCGGAGGCGCAGGGCGACGAAAAGGAGCATGACGACAGGTACCAGCAGTGCGGCCACCGGTCCGGCCGCTCCTGCCAGGCCGGCTGCTCCTGCCAGGCTGGGGAGTTCAGGCATACAGCCGCTCCAGAATGTCCCAGTAGACCGGCGCCCGCGGGCTGCCGGCGTCCAGAACCCTGAAGAACGAGCGCGGTATGGCTGCCAGGTGCCTGTCGCGGGCTAGTTCTCCCGCAGCCCAGGTGTCTTCGTCGGCCTGGCTCCACGGTACGACGACGATCCTGCCCGATTCCGGATCGAGTACCTCCAGTTCAGCGCCTTTTTCGGCGAGTGCGGTGAACGGTGTCCGGTAGCGTATCAGGAACAACCCGCCTGAGTGCGGCGAGCGCAGATTCAGGTCGTGCTCATGGAAATCGGAGAACACGAATACCCGCTTCTGCCGTCCGCGAGAGCGCCACTGTGCAAACGAACGGGCTGTGTCGGTAACGCCCTCGAACGACAACGACGACAGGACGGCGGCGATTCCCGCCTGGCCGCCGCCACTGTTGGCCCTCGCGGCCAGGCAGCGTTCCGAGAGTCCGTCAGTGTAGGTCCACAGGCGCACACCCATGCCCAGTGTCAGGAGCAGGTAGGCCAGAGAGCCAATGAAGCTGCGGCAGGCGTCCGCGGGAGCGCAGGCCATGCTCGCCGAACTGTCGACCAGAAAGGCAATTTCGTCGTCTGCCTCGTCGTAGAATTCCTTGACGAAGGCCCGGTCTGAACGGCCGTAGAGTTTCCAGTCTATGGTGCGCGGATCATCGAAGCTCTGGTACTCGCGTATGCTCTTGAGGTCGTAGCTGGAGCCGGAACGCCGGTACATCGGATCCTTTGCGGCGATGGAATTGGGCAGCCGGGCGCGGAGGTTGCGTCGGGAGAACGCGGTCGCTATGGCGGCGCATTCAGGGTCGACGTAGGTCAAGGCCGCACCTTGGCACGTTTTTGTCCGGCTTCGTCCGCCCGGTCGGACTCCCGGGCGGCTTTCCTCCCAACGGCACGGTCCAGCGAGAATTCCCTCGCGGCCTCCGCCCGCACCGCGTCCAGCACATCGCCGACGCCCACGCCGTCCGCCTCCGCCTCGAAATTCAGGATGATGCGGTGCGCGGCCACGTCGAACAGCAGGTCGTCCACATCGTCAAACGATATGCCGGGCCGTCCGTCCATGGCCGCCTTTACCTTTGCCGCTGAATAGAGTGCTATGGCCGAGCGGGGTGAAGCGCCGTACAGGACATACTTGCGTACGAGATCCACCGGAGAGCGGTCGGGATGGCTGTGCTGCACGATGCGCGCTATGTACGAGCGGGTACCGTCCGGCGCGGCTATGTGTGGTGACAGTCCCCGCCACGCGGCTATGGCCGCTGTCGAACGCCCGGCTCCGGCCGGTTGTCCCGCCTTCGTCGTCGCCTCCAGGTCCATGATGCCCATGAGCGCATGAAAGTCAGGCATGGCAAAGAGCAGTTTCATGAAGAAGCGGTCTATCTGTGCCTCGGGCAGGGGGTAGGTGCCTTCCAGTTCTATGGGGTTTTGCGTGGCTATGACGAAGAACGGATCGGGCAGGGGATGTACCTCACCGAGGAAGGTTATGCGCTTCTCCTCCATCGCCTCAAGGAAGGCCGACTGGGTTTTGGGCGTGGCACGGTTTATCTCGTCACCCAGCACGACGTTGGAGAAGATCGGGCCCTTGTAGAAGCGGAACGAGCGCCCCGAAGGGCCGTCTTCCAGCAGGTTGGAGCCAATGATGTCCAGCGGCATCAGGTCCGGCGTAAACTGCACGCGGCTGAAGCCGAGGCCAAAGAAAGCCGCCCAGGTCTTGGCCAGCGTCGTCTTTCCGAGGCCCGGTGCGCCTTCCAGCAGGACGTTGCCGCCGGCGAGGAATGCTATGAACAGCCGTTCCAGCAACCTCGGGCAGCCGAGCACGCGGGTACCGACGTAAGCCGTGTAGTCTTCGTACAGTTCCTTGACCGACAGGAGGGCGCGTTCGAATTCATCGCTCTGCATAGATGCTCCAGTATCCGTACCGTATTGCCAGCGCTGCGACGAGCGCGGTGAGGGCTATGAGGTTGAGCGCCGTGCCGGCTACAGGCAGGGCAGGGAAGGGCGTGAGTGCTGCCACCAGGTTGAAGGCTGAGTGCCAGGTCCAGGCTGCTGCCAGAGAAACAGCTACCGTTTTCGTCCTCCGGAGCTTGTTGCTGTCCGGGGCAGTTGCGATGGCAAACAGGGCAGCCGCTCCCGCATGGATGGGGAGGGCATAGCCGAGGCGCCAGTATGAGTCGAAGGTTGGAAAGCGGGCCAGGTAGCTGGCGTTTTCCAGTGCAGCAAGTACGCAGGCCGAAACAACGGCGAGACCGGCTGTGCCTGGTTCAAGTCCCAGCCGCATGATGGCATAGGCCGCGATCAGCGCGAGGCACAGCCTGAGCACTTCTTCGATGCCGGCATTTACCACTAACGGGAGCCATTCCGGCGCGCTGGCGAACAACGGGCGCACCGCACCCTGTCCCAGGCGCATCGCATACCACAGCGCTACGCCGGCTGCCGCTGCGGTCATGCCTTGCAGTACCGGCTTCAGCCTAGCCATCCAGCGCTGCGCCAGTTCTGACCTCGCTTTTACCAGTGCTTCGCGCCGGTGCTGCTCCTGCAGGGTCCGGTACTTCATTTGCCTGCCCCCGATTCTGAACCGAAGGCCCGCCGCCAGGCTTCCATGATGCGCAGGAGCCCAGGGTCGATGGTGGCACCCACGGCGATGCGGGCGTCAAACGAAGCGTAGAATTCGGCTATGGCCGTAGAGACCAGTTC
>JAIFMD010000227.1 GCA_020048755.1 Spirochaetota bacterium | reverse complement strand
GGGCGGTCACAGCGGACACGATGCACAGGCTTATTGCCAGTGCTATAAGTGCCTTTTTCATGTAAAACCTCCTTACATGAGAACAATAAAAGATACGGCATTGTGTAGCATCTAAGCGGATTTGTAAAGAATTGAGTTGTAGCGGAGCGTTGATTTATCATAAAACGCTGATTTGGACTAAGTTTTGATACTGTATATAGTTACATATCTATACATAGAAGCTTTCCATGCAGGATTCCAACCCTTTTTACAGTGAAATATCACCGAATTCAGAAAGGGCTGGCCCGAATTGTTCAGTATTTGAAGGAACTCTCTCCGATGAACTCCCGCACCAGGCTGTCCTGTGGTACGTACTGCGCAGGGATGGGCGCGAAGAATGCCAGGAAGTTCAGCAGACGCCTGGCTTCACAATATTCCGGATCCATGGGCTTTACCGAACGCAGTATGGGTTCGGCATAGACCTTGAGCACTCCCAGTTCGTAGTCCAGTGCGGAGTTGAGTGCCGTATCCGCACCATTCTGGTACGGAAATATGTGGAGGCGCTCGCCGCGCTGTACGCTGGGCCACATCTTTATCGTCTCCAGGGCGGTGCGGCCGCGGAACTGGTTGTCGCGTACCATACGGCGGATCAGCCTGTTGTCTGTCGTGGAGATGCGGTTGTGCTCGTCCAGGTTTATCTGTGTGAGAGCCGATACGTAGATCTTGAATTTCTGTTCCTTGGGTATACGGGGCGTAAGGCGGTCGTTGAGCCCGTGGATTCCTTCCATTATCAGTATCGTTTTTTCACCGAGCTTCAGCTTTTTACCTGAAGGCCGGCGTTCTCCCGACTTGAAATCGAAGGCAGGTAGTTCTACCTCTTTGCCCGCGAACAGTTCCACGAGTTGTTCGTTGAGGTAGTCAACATCGAGAGCTTCAAGGCACTCGAAATCAAAATCGCCGTTCTCGTCGCGCGGGGTACGGGTGCGGTCGACGAAGTAGTCATCCAGTCCTATCACCATGGGCTCGAAGCCGAGCACACGGAGCTGGATTGACAGCTTTTTGGAGGTCGTTGTCTTGCCCGAGCTCGAGGGGCCTGCAATCAGCACAACCTTGACCGTTTCGCGCCTGGCGGCGATCTGGTCCGCTATCTCCGCTACGTTCTTGGTCATCAGGGATTCGGCTACCGTTATGTAGTCCTTTATCTTCTTGGGAGCATTGATGCGGTTGAGCGCGCCTACACTCGAAACGCCCAGCACGCCCGAGCGCCGCTTTGCATCATCGGTGATCTTGTAGAGCAGGGGATCGTCCTGGAATTCTGGTATCTCCTCTGGCGTCTCCTTGCGGGGATAGCGCAGCAGGAAACCCGCGTCGTAGGGCAGCAGCTCGAAGGTCTTGAGCACTCCTGTTGACGGTACGAGCGGCGTCACGTGCAGGTCCCTGAATCCAGCGCACTCGTTGAGGGCTATCGTCGGTTCGTTGGTCAGTTCGAGCAGCAGCAAGGTGTCTTCCTGCCCGTTGGTCCTGAAATAAGTCATGGCGTCTTCATAGCTCCACCACTGCATGGCTATGGGAATATCGCTGGCGACAAGGGTACGCATGCGCTTCTCGAGCGCTTGTATGTCTGCCTTGGTGGTCGGCCCACCTTCAAAACGGTGGTAAAAACCGTAGCCTATAGCTTGACCTACGATCAGGTCGCGCTCGGGAAAGAGGTCGCGCGCGGCGATGGCTGCCAGGAAGCACAGCGAGCGGCGGTATGAAAAAGCGCCTTGCGATGAATCGATGAGGACCGGTTCCATCGTGCAGTTGGTAAGCAATTGCGCATCAAGCGCCTGCAGCTGGTTGTTGACGAGTACCGCCGCGATGGGCTGTGAGAGGGGGCCGAAACCTCCAGTGGCTTCCGAAGCTTTGATGCCCGATGGATAGGCAATGGCTTTGCCCGACGGATAGCGTATCGTCACCTGGTGCATGATTACTCCTTGAAAATGTGTCTACAGTTTACTTTTAACGGGCCGGAGCCTATTATAAACCGACATGTCCGGAGGCGCCATGCGAATTGCACGAGAGATTTGCGCCGGAAAGGCGGGTGCCGTGACGATGGAACTACCCTCATGGTTTGATACATTCGTCGGGTTGCGCTCTGACCGTTGCGAAGAGCTGGTTCTGGCTCTCGAAGCTGGTGGTGTCAGTTGCCGCATCCTGGAACTGTCCGGAGGCCGATTTATCGTAGCCTGGCCAAAGGGCAGCACACATGATCCCCGTTATCGGGTAAAAGTGGTTACTGCGCACCACGATCGCGTGCCCGGAACGCCGGGAGCCCTCGACAATTCAGCCGCCTGCCTGCAACTCGTAGCCTTCCTGACGTCGGCCCGTCCTGCCTTCAACACCCTTGTCGTCTTTACCGACCGTGAAGAGCTTGGATCCCACATCCCCCCGGCGAACATCCCGTCAGCATCCGTGCTTTCGGCTGCCGTGCCGGCTGATCAGGGTTCGTATGAGCTGGGCAAGGCCTTTGCCGGCATGGGGTTGCGCTCGCCCCTGGTTTTTCCGCTCGATGTAACGGGACGGGGTGATACCCTGGTCCTGTCGCTTGCCGCCCACGGGCTGGCGGGGCGGGGCCAGCACCATGGCAATGGCGCTTCATTTGAGGCGCTCATCGATGAGACAGATGCCATGGCTGCGACGATAACGAAGCTGATGGCCGGCCGCGCCCCGGTCTTCAGGGCCATGGTGCCGTTTGGCGAGGATCTGGGCTTCCTGCTTGCCGGGGTGCCGGCGCTCGCGGTTACGGTGCTGCCGCGCGATGAGGCCGCCATGCTTGCGAGCCTGGGTGGGCTACCGGCCTGGGCCTCGCCCCTGGCTCCCGGGTTCAGGATGCCTGGAACCTGGCGGCACCTGCACGGCCCCGATGATGTTCCCGCTTTGTACACGGACAGTGCCTTCCTGCTGGTTGATCGATTCCTGGACCGACTCTCCGCGTTGCGGGTGCCAGCACTGGTTTCACGACCGGTATCCCCGTCGGCCAGCCCGGCTTGACGCCTTGACGGGCTTGGAGCGCTCCGACACTTTGGCTATAGTGTGCGTTTGATACGGCTTTCTTATATAAAGGAGAACTACGCATGGCTGACAAGCACGAAATACCGTCCCGCAAGGACGTTCCCGCAACGGATCGCTGGAATCTGTCCAGATTGTGCAAGGACGACGCTACCTGGGAGCTTGAGCTGAAACGTTTTGAGGCAATGATGGACAGGATACCCGCCTTCCGCGGAACCCTGGCCACCTCGTCGGATTCACTCCATGCGGCGCTTTCCTTCAATAAAGAGTACTCGATGCTCGACGAGCGGCTCGGGTACTACGCCCACCTCCGGCAGACCGAGGATGAGGGAGACTCCACCTCGCGCGGCCGCATGGCCCGGTACATGATGGCCGCGACAAAAGGCTCCGGTGCCTGGAGCTGGTTTACTCCGGAACTTCAGCGGGTGCCCGATGCCGGAATAAAGGTATGGATGGCCGAACCCCGCTACGCCGAATTCAGCGTGTTTCTGTCACGGATATTACGTTACAAGCCGCACATACTCTCCGAAGGCGAAGAGCGACTGCTCGCCCTAGCTGCCGACGCCGCCACCACGCCGCAGGAAGCGTTCTCCGTGCTGACCAACGTAGACCTCGATTTTGGTTCGGTGGACACCCCCGAAGGCGCGAGGCCCTTGTCGCAGTCAACGTTCTCGTCACTGATGCACCACCCGGACAGGACCGTGCGCAAGGCCGCCTATACCCGGTTTTATGCCGAATACGACGCGCACAAGAACACCATAGCCCAGCTGTATTCCGGCCGCTGCAAACTGGACTCGTACCAGTCCACGGTTCGTAATTTTTCCTCCAGCAGGGCCCGTGAACTGTTTTCCGATGATGTGCCCGAGAGCGTCTACGACAACCTCGTAGCCACGGTCAACGCCAACCTGCCCGTGCTCCACGAATACTATGCCATACGCAAGAAGGCGCTGAAGCTCGACGAACTGCGACACTACGACGTCTATGTTCCCCTCGTGGGCCAGGTCAAGGTGGAACACACCTGGGACCAGGCCGTCGATGTCATTGCAAAAGCACTTGCTCCCCTTGGTGACGAGTATGTTGCCACACTCAAGGGTGGCCTCCAGGGCGGCTGGGCCGACCGCTATGAGAACAAAGGCAAGCGTTCAGGCGCGTTCTCTGCCGGCTCGTTCTCGGGCGACCCCTACATCCTCATGAACTACAAGAGTGACGTCATCCGCGACGTGTTCACGCTGGTACACGAGGGCGGGCACTCCATGCACTCGCATTATTCCGCCGCGTCCAACCCGTTCATGCACTACAACTACACCATCTTCGAGGCTGAGGTTGCCAGCACCTTCAACGAAGCCCTGCTTTTTGACTACATGACGAAGACAGCCAAAAGTGCTGACCTCAAGACGTATCTGCTCGCTTCAAGGGTGGACGACATCCTGGCTACGCTGTTCCGGCAGACCATGTTTGCCGAGTACGAGCACAAGGCCCACGCCATGCTGGAATCCGGCCAGCCGCTGACCGTCGACGCCCTGCGCTCCGAGTACCGCACGCTGCTTACAAAATATTTTGGACCAGAGATGGTATTCGAAGACGTGAGCGACCTCGAGGGCTTGCGCATCCCGCATTTCTATAACTCGTACTATGTCTACAAATACGCCACCGGCGTGTCCGCGTCGATTGCACTGTCCAGGAAGGTTCTGTCCGGCGAGAAGGGTGCCACGGAAAATTACTACAAGTTCCTGCGCTCCGGCGGTTCACGCTTCCCCATAGAATCACTCAAGGTTGCCGGCGTCGACATGTCCAGCCCCGAGCCGGTAAAAGCCGCCTGCGCCGAATTCGCCCGCCTCTGCTCCGAACTAAAAACCGCCCTGAAGGTGTAGGGCAAGACGGGGAATTCTGCAAAGAGACACAGAGAAGACGAGGTAAGAAAAGTTTTTGGCCAAGAGAAGATAGGAAAATTGGGCACAGAGCCACAGAGAAGATGAGGAAGAAAGAAAAAGTAAGAAGAAAAGTAGTTTAAAACTCCTATTCTTTCTTAATCCCTTTTCTCCCCCTCGTCTTCTCTGTGGCTCTTTGCTAAATTTCCTGCCTATAAATAGCCGAGTTTGGAGAAGGCTATTGCTACTGCTGTTATGGTGGCGGTTTCGGTTTTCAGGATGCGGTCGCCAAGGGTGGCAAACGAGAAGCCGCGACTGGCAAGCAGGTCCAGTTCGGCAGGTGTCCAACCGCGTTCACTGCCTATGGCCAGCACGAGTGATGCTACGGAAGCCGGACGCTGGAGCTCTACTGATCCAAAAGCCGTTTCTGCGCGGTACGGGTCGAAGGCCCAGCGTTCCGCGGTGTGTTCCGCCTGGCCTGGATAATCTTCCGCCAGCGAATCAAGCTTGTCCAGCGCCCTGCCGAGGCTCCATGCGGTGTCGACCACGGGAAGCCTCGGGTTGGCCGCCTGTTCTGCGCCTTCAATCAGAGCGGCCCGGAATTCCCGGTTCTTGAAGAAGTCGCTCTGGAAGTATGACTTTTCACCCAGCTCTGTACCCGAAAGGATTATGTGCCCGACGCCGAGTGACGCGAGGTCCTTGAGTATGCGGTTGGCCTGGATGGGGCGTGGAAAGCCGAGCAGCAGGACTATCGGCCTGAGAGGCGGCGCTTCCTGTTCCGGCTTGAACGAGAAGCTCATCGCGTCGCCATCGTACGTCTCGATGCGGGCGGTTCCGAGCATGCCGTCGGGAGTGCCTGCGGCCAGTTCGTCGCCTGGTACCTTTTTGAGCACCTTCAGGATGTGCTTTACCCGTTCGTCGGAGCGGGGGAGCGGAGCGCCGATTTCTGGCGGGTCAAGGAAAAGCATGTTCATGGGGGCTCCGGGGAAACAGTTTCATTGAGTCGAGTTAACGAGTCTTTGGACTTTGGACTCTAACAACCGGCTGGAATTGTTGCAATGGCTGGATTGGGCAAAACAAAAAAACTGTTCTTGGCTTGCTGCCTATAAACTTGAAAAATTAAAAGACTGGAAGGCTTGCTTCCAGTCTTTCGATTTATATGCAAGTCTTGAAAAACTTGATCACATACCTTGGTCCTCGTTAAAAGTCCACCAGATAGTATAGTCGGGTCTTTGTGCATAAGGCGCTGGAAGTGGATTAATCCCGTCAGTTTTTTGAACCTGCATATAGAAGTTATAATAATATGGATATGTATCGAAGAAAGGTAGATTGAAAGTATATTGAGCTTTGTTATTACTACCTAAATATGGGGACACTCGAGTCACACCAGTTTCTATCGGCTCCCGTTCATGGTCGTAAAAAGTCACGTCCGGCATTTGTCCCGCAGCGTTTACGTCAATTATAATTTCTACTGGATACGTATTGTTGGATTCCATAGCTAAAAGTGCCCATCTATAAAAATCTGGATCAACTAAATAGCTATATCCAGAACTACCGTAATTAAATGACCATGTTGTGGCGCCTCCATAACTATAGATATCTATCGTCGCTCCACTTAGTGCATCCAATTCTCCGAATGTATTGTTTCCTTTTCCATATTCATAACGATCATCGTACCTGACAGGGTCGGTGTACATCGAGCTGATATTGCCCAGCTTGTCCTCGAACCAGAAATTTACGTTGTAGTAATTATGAGTA
>JAIFMD010000065.1 GCA_020048755.1 Spirochaetota bacterium | reverse complement strand
TTGATCGGCGCGACCCTCTGCCTGTTCAAGGAAAGCAAGGAAGACTGGACCAAGCCTGGCGCCGTCTATGTCGGTGAACTGCCGGATTCACCGGACGGTCCCTTCCCGATACGGGCCGTCCTCTCGGGCATAACGAAGAACCACGGCTTCTGCAGGGGCAGCTGGAAGGGCCGGCCAGCCTACCTGGTGTCCGGCGAGGAAGGCGTGTTCGCCGTCTATCTTCCGAAAACACCGGATGCAGTCTGGGAGACGGAGCGCATCCTCGAGCGTCCCACCAGCGACATGGCCGTGTGCGATATCGACGGCGACGGCAAGCTCGAGCTTGCCACCATCGAACCTTTCCATGGTTCAAAGGGCTTTATATACAAGGAGAAGGCGGGCAAGCTCGAGCCGGTGGCCGAGCACGAGTACGAGTTCGGCCATGTCGTATGGGGCGGTACCATCCTTGGAGAGCCGGCTTTCATCATCGGCGGCCGAAAGGGCAACCGCGAGCTCAACCTGTTCCAGTGGGACGCGGCAACCGGGGCCATCAAGCGGACCATGGTGGACAATTCCGGCGGCTCGAGCAACATAGCCGTGCACCACAAGCCGGGCAAAGACCTGATGGTGAAGTAGCGTTATACGAAATTACAGCCTGAGACCAGGGCGTGCCGCTCAGTACGGGAGCGGCACGCCTTCCTCGTCAACCGCTTCCACCTTGACACCTGACAAACGCAGTTCCTCGAGGAAAGCCGGTGGACAGAGCCAGTCGGTGACGATCATGTCGATGCGGTCAATGGGGCAGGTAAGGAAGCTCGAGACGCAGTTCATCTTGGAGCGGTCAGCCGCCACGATGACCTTGCCGCTCGAGTTTTCTATCATGGCGCGGTTCACCGAGGTTTCCTGGTAGACCGCAGTCGTAAGCCCCTTGCGGGCGCTGATGCCGTTGATGCCCAGGATCGTAACGCTCGAGTAGATCGACTTGAGGCCCAGCAGTGTCAGGTCCCCGAAGTATGACTGCGATTCCCTGCGGTATTCCCCCCCGAGAACCAGGAGTTCGACGACAGGATCAAGGTCCACCGTGATGCTCGCGGCGTTGTTGGTAACTACCTTTACTTTCTTGTCCTTGAAATGCCGTAGCGCCTCGAGCGTCGTCGAGCCGGCATTGAGGAATACGGTATCATTCTCTTCGACGAGCGAGCCGATGTACCTGCCGATAGCCCGCTTCTCCCGCTTGAAGAGTGTGTCCTTCTCGTCGAAGATGGACTCCAGCCGGGGACTCGTGCCTATGACGGCGCCTCCGTGGGTGCGTTCGAGCAGCTTGGCGGAGGCAAGCGAGTCCAGATCCCTGCGGATGGTTATGCGTGATACGCCGAATACCGTAGCCAGGGCCTCCGAGGTTACCGATCCCTGTTCGTAGAGGGTTTCCAGTATCTTGCGGTGTCGGTAGTTTGATATCTCGTGTCGCTGGCTGCCTTCACCCATGGAATCCCCCTCGCCCGAGCATAGCCGAACAGAGGCACTTCGTGAAGGTTCCAGGCTTATTTTGCAGCGGGCTTACCGAGTTTCCTGCGGATCTCGTACAGTATCACGCCGGCCGCCACCGAGACGTTCAGCGAGTCCACATGGCCAAACTGGGGTATGGACAGCGCTCCGTCACAGCGTTCCTTGAGGAGCCTGGAGACACCGGAACCTTCCGCGCCGAGAACGATGGCGACACGGCCTGCCAGATCAGCCTCGGGCAGGTTCTGGCCACCCATGTCGGCCGCGTAGGTCCAGAAACCGGCTTCCTTGAGTTGCTCCACGGCGCGGGCCAGGTTGGCCACGGTCGCGAGCGGTACGTAGGCCACCGCGCCGGCGGATGCTCGTGCCACGGTGTCAGTCTCTTTGGCCGCCCGCCTTTCGGGCATGATGACGAGGTCAGCGGCAAAAACGTCGGCGGAGCGCAGGATGGCTCCCAGATTGTGCGGGTCTTCGATGTGGTCCAGTATGACGACCAATGCGCGCTCGGGAACACCGCGCGCCAGCCAGGATTCCAGATCCAGTTCCACACCGGCTGGAGCTTCTTCCACGAGTATGGCGGCACCCCGGTTGTCGGGCGCTGCCGAGTCCAGTTCGCGGGTCGAAACAGATTTTGGGTGCAAGCCGGATTTTTCAGCCAGCTCGATGATCTTCTTGATTCGGGGGCCAGCGGTGGAAACCAGCAGTGTGGCGCTCTTTGCCTTGCCCGAGCGCACCAGCTCCTCCATCGCATGAAACCCTGTAATGTACGTCATGAATCCGATACTACCCCAACCCCGCCATTCAATAAAAGCCTGTGATCAAGAAATTTTGGCAAAGAGACACAGAGAAGATGAGGTAGGAAAAGTTTTGGGCAAGAAATACAAGACGAACAACACGAAGAATTTTGCAAAGAGACACAGAGAAGATGAGTGAGAGGTAGAAAGAAGGATGCGAGCGATATTAAAACCACTTTTTCTTCTTAATCCTTCTTAACCCTTATTATTCCCCTCATCTTCTCTGTGTCTCTGTGCTAAAAATTCCTATACATTCCTTTTCCCCTGGGCTTTTCTAGGGCATGACGGCGAATTCTTGGACTATCTGGATGGCGTTTTCTACGAGTTCAATGCCGGGCACTGCCTTGGCCGCCGCAGCGGCCGCATCTATGGCGCTCTGCGTGTTGGCTACGCCGTGCAACGTTACCTTGCTACCCTTGACGTCTGCTTCCACGAAATGTACTGGCACCCGGCGGGTATATACGATCTCCGTTATGATGGCCTGGCCGAGCTTGAGTTCGGCCATTTTTTCAATGCAGGCCTTTTCCTTCTCGGGTGTGACGACGAGTTGCCGGAGCTGGTCAATGATGCGGGCCACGGTGGCGGGATGCTCCCTGCCGGTGTTGATGGTGAGGTCGTAGTATACGGGGTCGTCCCAGTTGACGCCGAAGAAGTAGTCGTGGAAGCCGCGCCGGTCATGGTCGTTCTGCCGCAGAAGTTGCTCGGCACGCTTGTCGTCACACTGGAACCTGGCGCGGATGCGCTCGAGCCTCTTGTCGCGCGGCGCTACAAGCTTTATGCACATGACTCCTGGAACGCCTCCGAATATGGCAAATCCGCCACGGCCGGAGATGATGCAATCCCCCTTGGCTGCCTCTTCGAAGAGCACGGTCTTGAGGAAATGCAGGTAGTCGTCCCTGTCCTGTGAGAGCGAAGCCCAGAAGCCCGGCTTCTTTTCGTCATATTTTGCACGTACCTCGGGTGAAATGCCCCGTTCAGTCATTTTCGCCTCGATGTACTCCTTGTCGATGGGTTTGTAGCCCGACATCCTGGCTAGTTCATGAACCGTCTCGTCGCCAAGAGCCGCAAACTCGCGTGCCACGCAAATGACTGCCATGTGCTCCCCCTTCTCGTAGTGCGTTATTTTGTTCCGCTTCAATTAAAAACATAGAACCATAGATATGAATTGTCAAATCATGACAGGTGCTTCCCATGGGTTCATGCCGCGTATATAGTCGAGCCACCATGCAAAGAATAGGTGAAATCGCGGCTTTTGGCACGGCCATCTGCTGGACAGCATCGGCTATTTTCTTCGAGAGGGCTACCAAGCGCATCGGCGTGCTTGCGGTCAATTTCTACAAGGTCGTGTTCGCATTCGGCCTGCTCGCATTGGCCGGCGGGATCTTCCGTGGCATGCCCCTGCCGTTCGACGCACCACGCGAGGCGTGGATATACCTGTCGCTTTCAGGACTCATCGGCTTCGTCATTTCAGATATTTTTCTGTTCACGGCCTACAAGACGATTGGCTCCAGGATTACCCTTCTGTTCCTGGCGCTTTCGCCGCCCGTCACGGCTGCCCTCGGCTTTCTGTTCCTGGGTGAAGACATCGGGCGGCGGGGACTCGCGGGCATGATGCTGGTTGTCATCGGCATCACGGTCGCGGTACTCGGACGACGCGACGCAAAGAGTGTCGGCAAGATGAGCCGGGAGGACCGGCGCGGGTATCTGTTCGCGTTCCTGGCCTCCGTAGGGCAGTCTGTCGGCATGATATTCACCAAAAAAGGCATTGGAAGCTATGACCCCATTTCCGGTACGCAGATACGCGTCATGGTGGCTATCGTAGGTTTTGGCATTGCGTCCCTCATCTTTGAAAAGGGAAGGAACCTGAAGGTAGCGCTCAAGGATGCCGAAGGACTCAAGCCGACGTTCTACGGTGCTGTGTTCGGTCCGTTCCTTGGTGTAGCCTTGTCTCTGTTTGCCGCGCAGCGTACCCAGGCAGGCATCGTGAGCACACTCATAGGCCTGTCTCCCATCATGATCATCATCCCCGCGATATTCATTTTCAAGCAGAAGGTAAAACCACTGGAGATAGCCGGTGCTGTGCTCGCGGTAGCCGGATCCGCGGTGTTTTTCATGTAAAAGCTTGCCGGGAGGCAGGAATCGGCCTATCCTGTCCGCATGGCAATTACCTTGTATTCAGAGGGCGCCGCACGTGAAGTGACGGGCTCCAAACACGTTCTCGACATCGATGGAACCAGATATCTCGTCGATTGTGGCGCTTTCCAGGGCAAGCGCGACGAGTGCGACAGGAAGAACCGGGCACTTGTGCGTGATCCCGAGTCCATCGAGGCAGTCATCCTGACCCACGCACACTTTGACCACTGCGGCCTTCTGCCGCTCCTCGTCAAGCGCGGTTTCAAGGGCAACATCTACTCCACCCCCGCTTCCCGGGATCTGGCCAACCTCATCATGATGGACTCGGCCCGAATCCAGGCCCGTGACGCCGAGTATCTGGGCAAGCAGGCTGCAAAAAAGGGTGGTTCCTTCAACTGGAAGCCCATGTACGACGAGCAGGATGCCGTGGAGGCCACGGGGCAGTTCGTTACGGTATCGTACGAGCGTCCCATCCAGATCAGCAGGGATATAAAGTTGAAGTTCCGCGATGCCGGCCACATCCTTGGATCCGCCACTGCCCACGTGACCGCTACCGACGCCGATGGCCGTACGGTCAGGATAGGCTTTTCAGGCGACCTCGGGCGGCCGGACAAGCCAATCATCCGCGACCCTGAACTCATGGATCCTGTGGATTACCTGCTCGTCGAGAGTACCTACGGTGACCGGCGGCACGAGTCCACGGTGGACGCGATGGAACGCCTGGCCCAGGTTGTAAACGATACCGTCAAGCGCGGCGGCAAGATAATAATCCCCGCGTTTGCCATAGAGCGGACCCAGGAATTGATCTACTATTTCCACATGCTCGTGGATCTGGGGCGCATACCAAAGATACCCATATGGGTGGACTCTCCTATGGCAGTCAATGCAACCAGCATCTTCATGGTGCATCCAGAGTGCTTTGACAACGAGACAAACGAAGCGTTCATAAAACACCACGACAATCCGTTTGGCTTCAACGAGCTGCATTTCTCCACGAGTGTCGATGACTCGAAGATGCTCAACAGGCTGGACACGCCCGCCATCATCATGTCGGCGGACGGCATGTGCGAGGCCGGCCGCATACAGCATCACCTGATACACAACATTTCCGACCCGCGGAACACCATACTCGTTGTAGGTTACATGGCCGCCAATACTCTGGGCCGGCGCATCCGCGACGGGCAGAAGGAAGTGCGGATTCACGGCGACCTCTTCAAGGTCAAGGCAAAGGTGGAAGAGATCAAGGCCTTCAGTGCGCATTCAGACTATCAGGAGACCTGGGAATGGATGAGCCGCATGAACCTGTCATCACTCAAGACTGTATTCCTGGTCCATGGTGAAGATGAATCGGTGGAAGCGCAGAAGAAGTTTCTTGAGGGCAAAGGTCTCAAGGATGTGCGCATCGTCGAGTACGGCCAGCGCTACGAGCTGTAAACACTCAAAGTACCGGCCGGGTCCACTAGCGTCCCGGCTCGTGCTTGTCCTCAAGTAGCTTGGTGGTGAATGCTATTTCGCCTTCCATTCTGGCCAGTTTCGCGTCCCGTTCGCCGGCTTCCTGCTCGAGCGCCACGATCCTGTCCTTGAGCTCGCGGATCGCGGAAGGTTCAGCCGCCTGCTTTGTCTTGGTGAGGAAGTCTCCGACGACAGCTATGAGGGTCACGACCACGATTCCGCCCACTATGATCATCGTCATGCTCATACAGCCTCCCCGGTAGCGTTACTGCTCAGTATATCCTGAAAGTGCTGTTCATGCCAGCGAACAAGGCGGTATCGGGAAAGGCCCTTTTCCTCTATACTGGTGCACTATCCCAAAGGAGCTTCATACATGCTGTTCGAGCACCAAATATTCCATGCAGAAAACCTGAATCTGGCGGGCAGGGCTTTTGTGCGTATTGCCGCCAGGGCGATTATCCTGAAAGACGATTCGATGTTGATGATCTACTCTCCTTCCTGTGACGAATACAAGTTTCCGGGCGGCGGGGTAGAGCGCGGCGAATCAATGGAGGCGGCCCTGGTACGGGAGGTTCGCGAGGAAACCGGTTCGATAGTCAACCGCATTGTAGCCAGGGTGGGTCAGATCATTGAATATGACCACCCCAAGGAACGCCAGCTGGAACTGTTCACGATGCGGTCTTCGTACTACCTCGTAACGGTGCAGGCGGAGCAGCTGGAGCTGGAACTGGATTCCTACGAATCCGACCTGGGGTTTACGCCTCGCTGGGTCAAGGTAGATGAAGCCATCCGGCTCAACGAGGCTACCATGGCCTCAGGCAGCGCGCAGTTGACGAGGTGGATAACCCGTGACACCTGGGCACTCAGACAGATAGCGCAGAACTACCCGGCCTTGCTGGGCATGGTTTGCTCCTGCACCCCCGAAGAGGCCGTGCGGTGAGCGGTTACCTGCTCCTGCTGCGCGGCGGTGAATCCAGTCCGGCTTCTGGAGTGCTGCCGGTGACGGCTGAAGGTATCCGCAAGATCCTGTCCTACATCGGGCACCGGAATATCAAGGTCCAGCCTGAGACCGGTGATGCGGCCTTTGAAGCATTGGACAACAATCGCAGGAAGATGGAAGCCGAGATTGGCTATGAACTCAAGCACGCCTTCAGGACCGACCGGGGCGTGGTGCTCCTGACCCAGGAAGAATTTCGCGCCATGGCTGCTGAACATCCGCTTGCCGACCGGGGTGCGGAGGAAAAGCTTTTTGTCACGGTTCTGACCCATGAGCCCGCCCGCGAGGATGTCGCCATGCTGATGGAGACGATGAACGGCATCGACGAGCATGCCGTTATCGGAAAAGCCGTGTATTCATACTACGGTGCGGGATACGAGTCCTCACGTCGTTCTACGGAATT
>JAIFMD010000027.1 GCA_020048755.1 Spirochaetota bacterium | reverse complement strand
GTGCCATATTCAGGCACCCCGAGGCAAAGACCATAGACCTGCGGCTCAAGTCCAGAAATGGCTACCGGGATGTGCGGCTCAGTGCGGCTCGAGAGGATAAGGGCAAGACCCTGTTGGTCATCGTCAACGACATAACCGAGCAGAAACTGGCCGACGATAAGATAGAGGCCTTGCTTGAAGAAAAGAAACTTCTGCTGCGCGAAGTACACCATCGTATAAAGAACAACCTGAATGTGGCTACCTCGTTGCTCACCATACAAGCCGACCGCATAGAGAATCCTGAGGGCAAGGCAGCCCTTGAAAATGCGCGCGGACGCATGATGAGCATGATGCTGATCTACGACAGGCTCTACCGTTCTGGTGATTTTCGACATATTTCGGCCGCCGAATACATCTCCCAACTGCTGGATGCACTGTCTGAACAATTTGCCTCGCCACTGATAGGTGTAGAGCGGCAGCTAGAGGATTTCCTCATGGATTCCAACACGCTGTCACCCCTCGGAATAATACTGAATGAATTGATTACCAATGCCTACAAATATGCGTTTCCGTCTGGCAGGAGCGGCACGATATCGGTCCGGCTCTCACGTAAAGCCGACGGTATGGCAGAGCTCATTATAGCCGATGATGGCCGGGGTCTGCCTGAATCGTTCGATGAAAAAAATTCCAAGGGTTTTGGACTATTCCTCATCCGTGCACTTGTAGACCAGATCGAAGGCACACTTAGCCTGATCCGGGACAAGGGCACGGGCTTCGTCATACTTTTCCCGGCACCTTCCGTTTAGAGCGGGTAGACAGGACAAGGTTTTTGGTGCGGAATGCCTCGGGCGTCATGCCAGCCCGTCGCAGGAACTGGCTCCTGAATTTGGTCGGCGAGGAATAACCAACTGCCTTGCCGAGATCGTCGATGCCTAGATCAGGTGTTTCAGCCAGCAGGGTTCGTGCCTGATCGATCCTGGCAGCGTGCAGCCACTCCACAAAGCTCAAGCCCCGGTAGACAGTCAAGAAAAGGACCAGCCGGTAGGTCGGAATACCGAGGGCTTCCGCAAGGGTTGCCTGATCGAGCCGGGCATTCGCATGGATCCGTCCTTCCGTCTCGAGCCGGAACAATTTTTCCTTTATTGCGCTTACTTCATCAGGGTCCATCTGAGTCTTCTTCTTGTGCGCCCGCCCTATATCCCTCCTCGCCAGAATGAATACATCGGGAGCCGCTTTGAGGTGCAGATAGCAACCCAGAACAAGCACCTGGAGCAACCCCTGGCCCAGGCGGTAGAAAACAGTTGAATCAGCTACAAATGCAATGCTTATGAGGACGAGCAGAGAAATCAGGAGTACCAACATGGCAAAAAGGCTGCGCACATACCTCGAACCTATCGGAATATCAGACAGTTTCAAACGTCCTATCCAGAGTGAAACGATGCCAACCGCAATGGGCAATGCCAACATTCCGGAAACGGTGATTGACTGGAACAAAGCCGCTGACCTGCCATCCTCGATGCTGACCATCAAGGGCGGCAACTTGAAGATGAGGTCAAAAAAAGGCAGCAGCCACAACAACACCGACCAGGCAATGGCCATGCGATATACCATCCGTC
Organism: Spirochaetota bacterium; assembly: GCA_020048755.1. Lineage (GTDB taxonomy): Bacteria > Spirochaetota > Spirochaetia > Treponematales > UBA12059 > SZUA-370. The sequence goes on along the minus strand of JAIFMD010000027.1, from coordinate 19,613 downwards.
GCTTGCCGCGCCTGGACTCGTCGCCAAAAACATAGATATGAATCTCGAAAACTGACAGGCTTCCAGCCAGCACAATGCTTATGAGCAGAAGATTATCCAGCGCGAGCGGCAATAGCCCAAACCGGCTTGACCAGCTGAGCATGAACGCGGCTCCGGCAGCAATAAAAAGAGAACCGATGGCAAGGCGGATCCGTGGTCGTTCCGGCTCGGATAAATACCCGAGCCCGATGACGATCATGGCAAATCCCGATGCTCCACGGAAAAAGTCGTACAGGCTTTCAGTCATCATGTTCCTCGTCTGCGCTTACTGATGATAGCACAAAAAGAGGCCGCTTGTCCGTTAAGGTCGTTTCAATGTAGGATGGTTTTTCCGGAGGATTATCAATGAGTGAACTCTGTCCCTGCGGCTCCGGCCGTGCCTATGCCGATTGTTGCGGCCCCGTCATTACAGGCACCAAAAAGGCGCTGACAGCCGAAGCCCTGATGCGCTCGCGCTATACCGCTTACGCCAAGGGCGAGATCGATTACATCCTGAATTCCTGCGTGCAGGATGACGGCATCGATCCTGAAGGCACGAAGAGCTGGAGCGAGAAGGCCGACTGGAAGGGCCTCAAGATAATCCGCACCGAGAAGGGCGGCCCGTCCGATACTGAAGGCGTCGTGGAATTCGTAGCCAGTTACGTAATGGACGGCCTCAAGGACGAGCACAAGGAGACAGCCCGCTTCATCAAGAAGGACGGCTCCTGGCTGTATGATTCCGGCGAGGTAAAAACAGCCACCGTCGTCCGCGCTGCACCCAAGGTAGGACGCAACGAGCCCTGCCCCTGCGGTTCCGGAAAAAAATACAAGCAGTGTTGCGGTAAATAAGGGTATACTCGCCTCCATCGTTTGAAGATGGAGGCGCACATGACTGTCTATGAGGGTTCAATTGTAACCTGCGATACTGCTGGCGGTGTCCATCGCTACCTCGTAGAGGACGGCGGTACGATACGGTTTGTAGGCGACAGCCTGCCTGCCCTCTATGCAAGCCATCCCAGGACCCTGCTTGGCGAAAAAAGCCTCCTGCCGGCTTTCACGGATACCCACATACATTTCATGTCATGGGCGCTGTTCTCGGCCGGCCTCGATGTACGCGCGGCCACGACGATAGCAGAGGTCAAGTCGACGATAGCGGATTTTGTCCGGAACAGCCGGACGCCCGTGGTACTTGGATTCGGTATCTCTCCCCACTGCGTGGCAGAAAAACGCCTCATTACCCGTTCCGACATAGACGAGGTCTCCGGCAGCCGACCCGTCTTCATAGTCAAGTATGACGGCCACGCGGCGGTGGCCAACTCCGCCCTCCTCGCCCTCCTCGATCCAAAACTCAAGACCCTGCGCGGATTCGATGCCGACTCTGGCCTGATGACCCAGGAGGCTTTCTTCCGGGTAACCGATTTCGTTACCGGCAAGGTATCGCTGCCTGCAACGCTCGGCAACATGCTCTCCGCAATCGATGGCATGGCGGCCATGGGTATCGGTTCCATCCACTCGGTTACCGGCGTCGGTTTCCCCATGGACCTGGATGTAGGCCTGGAAAGCCTGTTCGCCCGCGGCCTCCGCAACGCGGTGAACTACCGGCTGTTTTTCCAGACCATGGATGTATCCAAGGTGCTCAGGCGCAAGCTGCCCCGCATAGGCGGCTGTTTTGCTACCGCGCTGGACGGCTGCTTTGGCTCAGTGGACGCGGCAATGAACGAACCTTATGAAACGGCAGCAGGACTGAGCACGGAAGCCGGGAAAGGGATTCTGTACAATACCGATGCCACCGTACAGGCGTTCTGCATCGAGGCCAACCGCAAGGGCCTCCAGATAGAGGTGCACGCGATAGGCGATGCTGCGTTCGACCAGGCCGTGGCGGCCATATCGGCCGCTCTCGATGACTTCCCACGCACCGACCACCGCCACACGATAATCCACGCCTGCCTGCCAACCACCATGGGGCTTGAAGCCTGTGCGCGGCACGGAATAGCCATAGCCCTGCAGCCGGGCTTCCTGGACTGGGAGCAGGAACCACTTGAGTACCTCCGCTCCATCATGGGAGACCGCGCCATGAGGCTGTCACCGCTCCGGACCATGCAGGACCTGGGCATCATCATGTCCGGCGGGTCTGACGCACCCTGCACTATCCCCAATCCGCTGGAAGGCATACACGCGGCCTGCAACCACTACGTACCCGGGCAGTCTTTGAGCATCCAGGAAGCACTCAACCTGTATACGAGGAACGCCGCTTTCATCGGCTTTGATGACAAGGAGCGGGGCAGCCTGGAGGCCGGCAAGATAGCCGACATGGTGGTGCTGGACAGGAATCCATTGACGCAAAAGCCACAGGAACTGCGGAACCTGAAGGTGGAGAGCCTCATACTCTCCGGCAAGCCCTACAGGGCGGGTCAGGGCTCTGCGGAACTCCTGCTCAGGGGGATGTTCAACCGTTCACGGAAGATCTGAGCTGAATTCGATGTTGATGTACGGATTGCCGTCGCAGAGAAACAGCATGGCACCGTACATAAGGTCAAACTCCAGTACGGTACCGTAGCTCAGGTCATCGCAGGGTTCGTCGGCTTCGCATATCAGGTGGTCGCTGGAGCTGCCGATGACGTGGATGCGGCTATCGCGGGGCACCAGGTAGCCGTGGCTCCCGAAATCGCGCTTGCCAACTCCCAGCAACAGGTGCATGCGGGTGCCCCGGTCTTCGTACACGGGCCGCTCGCCGAAGGCGTCTATGAAGCGCTCGCCTACAGGCAGGCTTGGCTTTTTGCGCAACTCGATGATCCGGGCGCGGAGCGTGAACGCGTCTATCCGCACACCGGGCACCGACACGCCATGGAAACGCGGCAGGTCGCCGGCGCAGAGCACGGCTTCACCGATGCGCAGTTCAGTGATGCCGGCAGGCATGCCGCCGCGCAGCAGCAAAGGCAGGCTGGTCGTAGCGCCGCCGGAGACAACCTCCAGCGACCGGCCTATGGCCGCCTCGATGCGGCGCGCCAGGGCAACGAGCCGGCCGAGATTGTCAGCCGCGGGCAGTATGGAGCCATAGCAACCCAGGTTGGTGCCTATGCCCCGCAGGTGCAGCGCTGTCAGGTCGCGCTCGACCCGGAGTGCCTGTTCGAACAACTCGTCCTCGTCAAACCAGCCTTCCCGCAGGTCACCCAGGTCCAGCATCAGGACGACGCCATGGCGACGCCCCGCCTTGCCTGCAGCCTCAGCCATCAACCCGAGGGCTGTAGGATCAGACTGCAGGCTCCAGTCAGCCAGCACCACAGCCTCGTCAATCTCGCCTGGCCCGGGTATGCGCAAAAGGCCGAGTGGCAGGTTCGCCGGAACTCCGGATGCTCCATCGTGATCCGCCTGGAGTTGCATTGTAGCGCGCAAAGCCCTGAGCTGAGGCAGTCTGGAACTGGCAAGCGACGAAACACCACCACGGACCATAGCTGCGGCGACGGGTACAACGCCCCCTGCGCCTTTGACCACTCCCGCCACACTGATACCCTGCGCTGTACAGAGTTGCGTTACCGAACGTACGTTTGCCTCGATCAGGCCGAGATCAATGGTCAGGCAGGGTAACTGCTGGCTGCTGGTTGAAGGTGCTGCACTCATACGCCGATCCTGCCATGTACCCCGGATTAAGGCAACCCGGGTCAACAGAACCGTTGCCAGCTTGCAAATGTTCATTTTCTCCATCATGATGTGCGTTCTATGAAATCCCGCACCAGAAAGCTGATCATCATCACCGGCGTACTGCTTGCACTGCTGGCTGTGCACTATGCAGGTGGAACCTTTTCCAGGATGCATTTTACTACCGAGCCGCTACAACCGGAAATTCAGTACACCCAGCCCATTACCAGCCTGAACGACCCACGCGTGACCAGTGTCATAATCCTGTTTGCCATCCTTGCCGGCAGTGCAGCAATAAGTTCCGGTGTTTCAGCGTGGCTCCTGCAGCGCCGCATCATTGAGCAACACAAGGAGCTTGAGACTGCAAGCGCGCGCATCCAGACGATGGATGCCAACCAGGATGCCGTATTGCGGGCCCTGCCCGACCTCATCTTTACCTATGATGCGGAAGCACGTTTCAGTGGTTACATGACCAGCGATGTGGATAACTTTGCCATCCCGCCCGAGTTGTTCATGAACAGGAACTGCTATGAGGTATTTGGTGAAAAAGCCTATCATGAGAAAACTTTGCAAGCCGTAACTCGTGCCCTCGCCGGTGAAGGCATACAGGTATTCGAGTACGAACTACCCTCGATAGCACCGGATCGACTGTTCGAAGCCCGTTTCGTCAGACTTGAAGAAGGCAAGGCTCTGAGCATGATCCGGGACATAACGGAGCGGCGCAAGATAGAACAGATGAAGGATGCGTCAATCCGCGAAAAGGAATCGTTGCTCAAGGAAATCCATCACCGGGTCAAGAACAATTTGCAGATCGTGTCCAGCCTGCTCTCAATGCAATCATCAAAAGTGCGGGATGAATACGACAAAGAACTGTTCATAGAGAGCCAGGGCAGGATCAGGGCGATGTCGGCAGTGCATGACCAGCTGTATCGATCCAGGGATTTTGCTTCCATACCCGCGGCAGAATACCTGTCTGACCTGATGACCGGACTTGAATCGAGCTGGGCACGTGCTGACCGCAGGTTATGCGTATCAGTCAAGGCAGACGATACCGCTCTCGAACTTGAGCAGGCCGTACCAATGGGGCTCATAGTCAACGAACTGGCCACGAATGCCTTCAAGTATGCGTTTGGGCCGGGAGACTCGGGTACCATAAGCGTAACGTTGTGCCATGTTGACGACGGAACGATGTCGCTCGTCGTTTCAGACGATGGCCATGGTTTTCCTCAGGATTTTGATGCGGCAAAGGGCGACGGTGGGATGGGTTTCACGATTATAAACGCTCTGGTAGAGCAGATAGGTGGCACCATGCGCATGGCGATTCCCGATGCCGGCGGCTCGGAAATCACGATACTGGTGCCACCGGCAAAGAAGAATCAACCGTAGCTGTGCAGCCCCGGCAGCAGGTAATTCACGCCGAAAAACGTGAACACGGTGCACAGGAAACCGACGACAGCGAGGATGGCCGGCCAGGAATCCTTGCGCTTCATCACGAGCCTGACGTGCAGGTATCCTGTGTATACAAGCCAGGTAACGAGGGCCCAGGTCTCCTTGGGATCCCAGCTCCACCAGCGGCCCCAGGCCTGCTCGGCCCAGATGGCACCGAACACCAGTGCTCCGGCGGTAAAGAACGGAAACCCGACGGCAACGGCAGTGTAGGTAAGGCGGTCAAGCTCGAGCTTGCGGTCGCCATCTTTGGTTGCCAGGAACATGAGTGCTGAAACAAAGCCGGTTACAAAGAAAGCCTCACCGATAAAGGTAAAGCTCACGTGCAGGATAAGCCAGCCCGACCGCAACGCCGGAATGGGAGGCAGCGCTTCCTTGGGTATAAGCGGCGAACTGGCAATAGCCAGCATGACCACCGCCAGCATGGTCGCACCGAACACCAGGGCGGGCTTGTATGGCAGCCGTTTCTGGAAACGGTAGATGAACGCCACGATGCCTACAACAGTCGCCCAGAACGCGAGCGACTCGTACATGCTGGTAAGCGCTATGAATCCAACTTCAAAGCTCCTCATCGCAAGGACGACGAGCAACAGCACCGCCGCGGAGAGCAGGGCCCAGGAACCAATGACGTCTGGCCTGCTGGTCCGCTTGAAGAGGAAGAAAACCTGAACCGCCGCTGACACCAGGAACAGCGCAAACGCCAGGTTGGCCAATACAATACCGAGGTTCATACACCCTCCTTGAGTTTCTGGGCAAAGGTCCAGGTCGTGCCTATCGCTATGAGCGCAAGCGCTGCGAGCACCAGGGGAAAGCCAGGATCAGTCACTGCTTCAAGCCCCGTAGCCAGCTGGGCACGCAATCCTATGACCTTCAGGCTACCGACGTTTTCTCCTGGCAGTACCTTGACCGTCTTGCCGGCCATACCGCTGCCAACACGCAGTACGGCTCTCTTTCCATCGGCGTCCGGCGCCATGAAGAGGTACGGCACCTCATCGACGATACGTTCCTCTCCCTGGGCAAAAACAAGCTCGATCCCCGCGGAATCTCCGAGCACCAGGCTGGGAACTTCTTCGAAACTGGCCTGGTAGAAGGTGATACCAGCATAGCGGAGCGGCGTATTGACCCTGACTTCAACCTTGTCCTTGACGGTGGCGCCATCCTTGGTGATGGTAACAATCGAGACCCAGTCCTTGGGCCTGCCGTCGTCGTACCGCTCGTAGCGGAAGTCGTCGAGGTGCAGGAGGGCACCATCAGGCAGGTTGACACCATCACCCGGCACCATCGTCACCGATCCCTGCTGGTGACCCGAAAAGGACCAGATGCTTCCTATGACGAGGGCCATCAGTCCGACATGGAGGATATCCGGTCCATGCCGCCGCTTTGACTTCTTGCGGAGTTCGCGCACGAAGCGTTTGACCGTGCACGCGGACAGGTTTGCAAAGAACAGAAATGACGGGATGATGAACAGGATTGATCCGAAAAAACTGCCAAATCCGGTCTGAATGACCAACATTGATACAATTTTTGGATACAGCGCCTGATACTCTTCTTCGGCCAGGCCTTGAGGTACGAGCGTAGCCAGGATGCACGTAACCGCCAGGTAGGCTATAAGCCCTATGGCAAGGCGCATCGATGTTATCCATGCGATGAATTTCTTCACGTTCTACCCTTATGATCCTGATTTCCGGCCTGGAAAAAGAAGCCGGTCTGCCACCCTACTTACTAGAATGAAAATTGTCAACTTAAGTAAAATACTAATATATAGATTTTCTTTTATCTATTTACATCTCTATACTCTCCAGTTATGATGCCCAAGGGGACAGACCCCGGGGCCGTCGGCCTCAAGCACCACGCGCAAGGAGGTTCCTTATGAATACGGCTACCTCGGCGCGAGCCTTGCTCCTCCTCGCCATGTTCGGCGCAGGGGCGCTCACCGCACACGCTGCGGGATCGAGCTGCCTGACCTGCCATACGAACGAGGCGACGATGCAACGGCTCGTCGTCCCGCCATCTGGCGGATCAGCCGAAGGCGAAGGGTGAGCAGGTCCCCCTCCCCCGGTTCGGGCGGATTATTACATGGGATTTGTAGTCACTGAAGACGTACTTGAGAGTGATCCTCACTTTTATCTCGGATGCACGGATTGCCACGCTGGCGACGCCTCCAAGGAAAAGCAGGAAGATGCTCACAAAGGCCTCATAGCTCGTCCGTCGGATGATCCTGAAGCATCCTGCGGCCAGTGTCATGAAGAAACAGCCAAGACCTATACGCTGTCGCTGCACTATACGGCAGCCGGCATGAAGCACGGCGTCATGCCACGTTTTGACGACAAGGGAGCGGAACTATTCAAGGACAAGGTCTTTGAACAGTCCTGCCGCAGTTGCCACGCCTCGTGCGGCGATTGCCACGTGAAGAGCCCGGATGTATCCGGTATCAGCACGGGCCTTCTGGATGGCCACCGTTTCGTCAAGAAGGCAGAAGACAAGACCTGCGCCATGTGCCATGGCGGACGCGTCTATCCGGAGTTCACCGGTGAATACGGCGGAACCCCTGACGTGCACTACCGCAAGGGCATGACCTGCATCGATTGCCACACCGGAGATCAGTTCCACGGTGACGGCACGGCATACACCAGCCGCAAGCAGGTTGCAGACAAGCCTTCCTGCACCGATTGCCACGACCTCGCCAAACTTGGCAAGGACGCGACCAAGGAAACCCACGCGACGCACGCCGATACGGTCTCATGCTCCGCATGCCACACCGCTTCTGCATACCGTCAGTGCAATTCCTGCCATCTCGGTGGCGGTGCCGTTTCCAACCCGGCTATTGTTCTGGGACACAGTCCCCGCACACCGGGGCAGCTCACGACGCTCAGGTTGATACCGACACAACGAGAAACGTTCAAACCAGCCGGTATCTCCATGACCAATTTCGACTCGCTGCCGAATTACTGGGATACGGTACCGCACAACATCGCCAAGCGGACAGACCGCACGCGAGACTGCAACACCTGCCACCAGGAAGGCCTGTACTATCTCGAAGAAGCAAAGCTCCCCAAAGGTGGCTCGACAAAGAATCTGGAACTCGTCCCCTGAGTGATGGGGCATGTTTTTTGAAGGAGATTTCTGTATGAAGAAGGCAATCCTGATCCTGCTCGCCGTCGCGCTCGTCGCGCCGGTATTTGCCCGCGACGTTGATGCGTTCGTAGGTGTTTCGTGGGTCGAGGCCAACATGGCCAAGCCCGGCGTCGTCATCCTTGACGTGCGCAAGGTCGACGACTACAAGGCCGGCCATATCCCCGGCGCCGTCAACGTCGTCGGCCTCTATATCGCCAGCGAAGGTCTGTCAAACGAAGTTCCCGCGGCCGATGACCTCTCCGAGATCCTCGCCGAGGCCGGAATCGACGCAAAGTCGACCGTAGTCGTGGTTGAAGCTGATGGCGGAGCACGCTTCGCATGGGCAACCCGCGTGGCGTGGACCCTCGTGTATGCCGGGATCCCCAACGTGACCATCCTCGATGGTGGCTACGCTGAATGGACCAAAGCCGCAAAGGCTGTCGCAACCGGTTTCGAGTCCAAGGACGAGGCCACGTTCGAGGTCAAGTTCGTCGATTCCTACATCGCCAAAAAAGACTACATCATCAAGAACCTGAAGAAGATCCAGGTCCTCGACGCCCGCGTCTACGACACCTACTTTGGCATTTCAAAGCAGGCTTTCGTTGACCAGCTTGGCCACATACCCGGCGCGTTCTCGCTACCGACCGCCTGGATCACCGTTGGTGGACTCGTCCGCCCCAAGGCCGAGCTTGAAGCCATCCTCGCATCCACAAAGCTCTCCCCCAAGAAGGAAGTGGTCATCCACTGCGATTCCGGCGTTCTGGCTACGGGCTGGTGGTGGGTCATGACCCAGCAGCTTGGCTGGACCAAGGTCAGCAGCTACGATGGCTCGGCTCAGGAAATCTCCAAGGATCCGGCCGTCAAGTTCGTAAAGTATACCTGGAAATAAATGGAGTCACACGGCACCGCTCAGGCTCCGGCCTCGAGCGTGCGCCAGGTGGTGCCATAAAAGCCGCCTTCACGGGCGGCTTTTTTATTGCGCCAATCGGCCGACACTCAACGAGCACCAGCCTCAGCAGCAACTCCCCCCTTTGGGCTTTCCGTCTCCACAGCATGAGTCTCCCCCGCATTCTGGAGCGGTGCCGCGAAGCTTGCCCAGGATTATTGCCTGGGCGCAACCAACACCTGAGCTCACCGTGATGGCCGCTACGGGGCAGTTACGTGCACAGGCGCCGCATTCCATGCAGGTTGCGCGGCTGGCTATGCGCGCCTTGCGTTCTTCAATGATGAATACCGCGTGCGGGCATACATCGACGCAGGCACCGCATCCGATGCACGCTGCTTGATCGAGTGCCAGCGTCCCGCCATTCTTGATGTAGGTCAAAGCCATCTGCAGCAGCTCCTATGAACCCAGAATCCGGGAGGCAACAGTCAGGCCGACACCGACAACTGTTGAAATGACCAGGGGCCAGAAGCTTTTCTCTACTTCCAGCAACGTTCCTGGCTGGCAGGTAAAGGTTGAAGCCCCGGTAAAATTCAGGCCAAGGTACCCTACCACCGGAGCCGCCACCAGAACCCCTCCCAGCGCGGCAAGGATGGGCACCTGGCAGGCCAGTGCGCACAAGCCAGCCCATATGGTACCGAGCAGGGCACCCTTGATTACAAATACCCGTCCTGGCAGCCAGGGAAGCAAGGCAGGAAACAGTATCGTGCCCACAGGCACCGTGCCTGCAAGAATCAAGATGGCAGGAAACGCCCTGCGCAACCAGTCCGACCCAAACGGAAGGCCATACAGGGCTCCGAGCGCGATCGCCGCAAGTATGACCGGCCACGAATGGGCAATTTCTACAGGAGCTACAGCCATACGCTCCCGCAGATTGAAGGTTACCAAGCGCATCGCTTCATCTTTCTTCATGCCAGCCGCCAGCCACGCGGGGATATCCTCAGCACGGACTGGCCCCCACGTTACCTGGAACCCGGAACGTTTCGCGACTTGATGCGACGAGACTCCCGGGGCACCGAGCTGGGGCAGTATGAGGTTGCAGTGGCTGATGATGCTGGATAGCCGTACTTTGGCGATGCGCGATACGAGCTCGTCAGTACCAAAGGTGCCCTTGCCGGCGGCGCACCACACATTGATGCCTTTAGTATCGAGGACGAGTACCCATGCATCGAGGCCGGCGAGGTTCGAGCGGAGTGCATCGAAGCTGAGCTTGTAGTTGGCGGTGGCGAACACGGCAGCGGCAGCGCAGGGATTGCCGACAGCATACAAACCCGGCAAAACGCTATAATCCATCCTGCCCACGCCCCAGCGCACCTTGATTCCTCCCCAGGCATCAGAAGGCGTCAAAACGGTGGCTGCTACCGGAATTGTCCGGCCGTCAAAGAGCATGAACCGGTCGACCCAGGGTTTGCGAAGCTCCTTCAAGGCGATGAACCCGGCTTGCCGCTCTGTTTCTGTCTGGTGCTTCAGGAGGAGGCTCATGAACGGGCTATCAGACTTTGCTTGCGATGAAGGCCTTTATGGCTGCTTCAATCTCGTCCCTGACCGCTCGTACTTGCACCATGATTTCTTCATCGCTACCCGTAAAGGTCGATGGATCAGCGAAGGGCCAGTGATGCCGCTCCGAGAGTCCGGGGAAAATCGGGCAACGCTCGGCTGCCTCTTTGGAACACACCGTAATAACCGCTTGATACACCTTTCCAGCTCTGAAAAGATCAAACACGCTCTTCGTCGGGTTGCCGGAAATATCGATGCCGGACTCGGCCATGGCCCGGACCACGAAGGGATTAAGCCGACCGGGTTCAAGCCCGGCACTCTCTGCCACGAAGCGGTCTCCAGCAAGCTTTTTAAAAAAGGCCTCCGCCATCTGGCTGCGGGCTGAATTATGAACACACAGGAAAAGTACTTTGGTCATGAAGAACCTCCAGCTTTCAGAATATAAAAGCGTGGTTAAAATTTGATTAAGCTCGTGCTGATTTCAGATCAAACCAGGCGCAACACTTACTTGAAGCCCTTTGCATCCACGATAGCCTGAGAAACCGGAAAACTCCCGCGGGTAGCCCGTGAAATCTTCACGAGGCTCAGCATCACGGGCACCTCGACGAGCACGCCAACGACAGTAGCGAGAGCCGCGCCTGAAGCGAGACCAAAAAGGCTGATTGCAACCGCTACTGCGAGTTCGAAGAAATTGGAAGCGCCTATCATACCGGCAGGTGCGGCCACTTCGTACGGGACCTTCCAGGCCTTGGCCCAGCCATAGCCGATGAAGAAGATGAAGTAGGTCTGCAGTACGAGCGGCACCGCAATCAGGACTATGGCAAGCGGATTGGCAAGGATGACCCTGCCCTGGAACGCGAACAGTATGACGAGGGTAAGAAGCAGGCCTCCTTCAGTTATGCCGTCGAACTTCTTGATGAACACGTTTTCAAACCAGTCCTTGCCGTGCTTCCTGATGAGGCTTGACCGTGTCAGGGCTCCGAAGCCCAGGGGAATAACGACAAACAAAACGACAGAAAGAAGGAGTGTGTCCCAGGGTACGCTTACATCGCTTACGCCTAGAAGAAAGGCGACGATAGGCGTGAAGGCAAAGAGTATGACAAGGTCGTTGACCGCGACCTGGACAACGGTATAGCCCGGGTCACCATCGGAAAGGTACGACCAGACGAAGACCATGGCCGTACAGGGAGCCGCACCGAGCAACACCGCACCAGCCAAATATTCCGTGGAGAGCTCCCCCGGGATGAGAGCCTTGAACACGACCTTGAGGAAGAACCAGGCTATGAGGTACATGGTGAAGGGCTTGATGAGCCAGTTGACAACGAGGGTGATGATGAGGCCTTTGGGCTTCTTGCCGGCATTCCTGATGCTCGTGAAGTCGACCTTGAGCATCATCGGATAGATCATCAGCCAGATGAGGATGGCCACGGGAATGGATACCTTGGCATACTCGAACCGGCCCAGGAACGCTGGCACGCCGGGCAGGAAGTAGCCTATGGCGACTCCCAGGACGATGCAGAGGGCTACCCAGAAGGACAGGTACCTGGCAAAGACACTGAGGCCGGGCTTGGGGTTGTCGCTCATGGATGCTCCTTTGCTCGCTCTGACAGTGTCATACCAGATTCCCGAACACAAGCCCTGCCAGGGTAGAAAGCCCTACGACAAGGCCAACATAGGTTGCGGTTTTCTTCCAGCCCAGCTCCCCGCCGATGACGAGGATGGACGGAAGCGAAAGGCTCGGGCCTGCCAGCAGAAGGGCAAGGGCAGGTCCCTTACCCATGCCTGCGCCCAATAATCCCTGGATGATTGGGATCTCGGTAAGTGTTGCAAAATACATGAGCGCGCCGGAGAACGCAGCAAAAAAGTTGGCGAACAGCGAGTTGCCGCCAAGGAGGCCCGCTATCCAGTTGCTGGGTATGAGGGCGTCATGCCCGGGCCGGCCGAGCAGGAATCCGGCTACGAGTACGCCACCGAACAGCAGCGGCAGGATCTGCAACGAGAAGTCCCGCGTCGCAATGACCCATTCCACTCGCTCGTCCTTGTTGAACCATTTGACTACTGCATAGATGAGGACAAGGCCAAAGGCCCCGGTGATCCAGTACTTGACCGAGTAGATTGCGTCCCAGGCCGTGCTGCCTCCCTTGGAACTAGCCCAGTTGATGAACACGAGTATGCCGACCATGCTCGCCATGTAGACGACCATCTGCCCGAGGCTTCTGGCTGGTTTCTCGTCGGGGGCGGTGAACATCCTCGCATCGGCGGCACGCTTTGCGTCATCCTTGCGGAAGATGAAGGCCATGATGAGGCCGATGACGACGGAGAAAACAATGGCGCCTACTGCGCGGGCCAGCCCGAGTTGCCAGCCAAAGACTTTGGCCGAGAGGACTATCGCGAGGATGTTGATGGCAGGACCGGAGTACAGGAAGGCTACAGCAGGTCCAAGTCCAGCGCCCTTTTTATAGATTCCCTTGAATATCGGCAGCACCGTGCAGGAACAGACCGCGAGAATGGCTCCTGAGACCGAGGCGACGCTATACGCCGTGAAGCGATTGGCATCCGGGCCCAGGTAGCGCATCACCGCCTGCTGGTTTAAGAACACCGTAATGGCACCGGCTATGAACATGGCCGGCACAAGGCAGAGGAGGACATGCTGCCGGGCGTATTCGCCGAGCATCAGGAAAGCTTCATTGGTCGCTCCGAGCACTCGCGCAGCTCCCCAGGGGATAAAATACGCAGCTACGAAAACACCGAATACGATGAGGAGTTTCTTGTTCGGGGACAGTTCTTTGCTGCTCATGCAGTTACCAACCTGGCTTTTGCGCTTCCGCAATTACAGGGCATGGAATTTTCCTCCGTCCAGATAGGACTTGACCTGGTCTTTGGTCAGCACCTTGCCGACGCTCTTGACCACATCATCGATGGCGAGAGCCGGAGTCATCATAACGCCCATTTCCATGATGTCGTCGGTATCGCTGACCTTGACTATTTCCGCATCGATCCCGAGTTCGGCTACCGCTTCACGGACATGCTGTTCGAGAAGCTTGCATTTGGGACAACCGGTCCCGAGTATTTGAATTTTCATGGTACCTCCTGTGCAACCGGAGCATTGATAGTCCGTTGTTTCATATTTTGGAAACATTGCAAGGTTTTGTCAAGAGTCTGCTTGACAATTGTTTCCAAACATTGCAACAATAGTGCATGGATGAACGAGCACTGCTTAGATACGAGCTTAAAACCGAGATTTTCAAGGCTCTTGCCCACCCTATGCGTATATGCATGCTCGAGAAACTGAAGGAACGTCCGTGGTGCGTCTGTGAACTGGCGGCAGAGGTGGGCATAGATAAATCAGTCGCTTCAAAGCACTTGTCACAGCTAAAAAGCGTAGGACTCATTTCAGACGAGAAACGCGGCACGCTTGTGGAATACCGGCTGGCGGCTCCGTGCATACTGGATATGGCAGCCTGTGCTGAACGCACGATTATGGGAAACAGGCGCAAGCGCCTGGGCCTCGAGGCGACAGAGTCAGTACTCTAGCGGTTTAAGCTTCTCCGGCGCGGCTTCCCTGATAAGCGCACGAGCCAGTGCGAGCATAGGGTCGACCAGGGGTACGCCCCGGAACATCCTACCACCAAGGGCCAGCGGCAGTTCGGTGCAGGCCAGTATGACGGCAGCAGCACCTGCGTCAACCAATTTTGACGATAGGTCCGCTACCGTCCCGATCGCCCGCGGGCTGGGTGATGCGGTAGCCTTGATGCCCCAGAGGGGATCGTAGATCGAGGCATGGAGCGTTGCCTGATCGGACTCCGGCACATGCAAGGTGCGGTATCCGGATCTGGCTAAAAGCTCATCATACACTCCAGAGCGCCGAGTTCCTGTGGTGGAGAGAACCCCGATCACCTCACCGTTACCACGCTGGCCAGCTTCGCGGCCCAGTCTGGAACCAAGCAGGTCAATGGTCTCCAACAGCATGTTGACGATGCGTATTCCTGTGTTGTTTTTTTCCAGCTGTGCCAGAAAATGGTCAAAAATAGCAGACGCATGGAAGGTGTTGCAGGGAACGCCTCCGACCGCCGGCCAGCCATCGAGTGCACGCGAAGCAAGTTCGAATACGCGGGCCATGCCGGCGGCAGGATCCGATGTTGAAGAAAACTCCCGAGCCCCGCCGGAGGTGCCTCCTGTCGGAGGTTCCTCCTGCGGAGGGGCGAGGCTCAGGAGATAGTCGGTCCTGTCAGGGATGAGCTCGGAACAGGAATAGTGGTGGATACACAGATGGGACTGGTCGGTGCCGTCCGTGAGGGTATTGGCTATGATGCTGGCATGCAGTGCCACGCCGGCCATCGGCCCGACTCCCCCTCCGATGACGATTACCGACCCGTTGCCCATCTGTTCACTCCTGTCCGTAACCCAGGCGTTAGCCTCAGGCCTTGGCCTTGGCCCACTTTGACATATCGAGTTCTTTTTCTGTCTTCGCAACGATGGCTGAACCAGCCATGTCACCGGTGACATTGAGGCAGGTACGGCCCATGTCGAGGAGGGCGTCGATGCCGAGGATCATGGCGTAGGCTGCCGCGACGGCTGAACCTTCAGTAACCTTGAGGCCGATGGATTCAAGGACCATGAGGAGCATGATAGCACCGGCGCCGGGAACGCCCGCGGTGCCAATCGAAGCCAGCGTGGCGGTGAGCACGACGGTCAGCTGCTGGTTGAAGGTAAGCGGATTGCCGGTGGCGTAGCCGATGAACATGGCGCAAACGCCAAGGTAGATCGCGGTTCCGTCCATGTTGATGGTGGCGCCGAGCGGCAGCGTGAACGAGGAAATCTCGCGGGGGATGCCGAGGTTCTCTTCTGAAACACGCATCGTTATAGGCAGCGTTCCGCCGGAAGACCTGGTGACGAAGGCGGTGATCATCGACTCGTTGGCTCCCTTGAGGAACTTGATGAAGCCGAGCTTGTAGACGGAGAGCAGGCCGCCGTAGACTCCTACGAGGTGCACGATGAGTCCGAGGTAGACCGTGAGCGTGACGACGAGGAGCGGGCCGATGGCTCTGGCTCCCTGCTGGGCAAACACGGTGGCGATGAGCACGAACACACCGATAGGAGCGTACTGCATGATGCCGCCAACGATTTTATACATCGTCTCAGCACCGGCATTGCAGACATCGAAGAGCGCGTCCGCTCCTTTGGCTATCTTGGCGTTCTTTGAATCCTTGACATACGAGATGCCGAGGCCGAACACAACCGCGAAGAAGATGATAGGGAGTACGTCACCCTTGTTGAGCGATTCGATCGGGTTGGTCGGCACGATATTAAGCAATATCTGTGATATGGTAGGCGTAGCCGCGTCTTTGCCCTTGAGGGCAGCATCACCGACGATGTTGAAGCCGAGACCAGGCCTGAATATGTTTGCGAACACGAGGCCGATGATGACGGCGACCGCACTGGTCAGGAGGTAGTACACCATGATCTTTACGCCGACGCGGCCAAGGCGCGATGGAGCTATGCTGGCGGCACCGGCTATCAATGAGAACAGGATGACCGGCACGACTATCATCTTGAGGAGCCGTACGAACAGGTCACCGAAGAACTTGGTGTTGTCGACGAAGGGTTTGACGGATTCAGGGAAGAAACCGAGCACGATGCCTACGATGGCACCGGCTATGAGGCCGATCAGGATGCGTGCGAGCAGATTGGACTTGAAGTACCAGTCGAGCGCGCCTTTCTTTTTTGCGTTTTCTGTAGCCATGGAAGCCTCCGGAAACTCAGAAGATAGTCCGCCGTCCCAAAGGACACGGATCGTCAACTGGAGTGTACGACGGGTTCTGCCGACGCGATATTCACCAAAGGGTGTATTTTATCGATAGCTTCAGACGAGGCGTTCGTCCAGGGCCTTGCGCACTATCTCGGCCTTGGACGAGACATTGAGCTTCTGGTAGATGTGCAACATGTGCTTCTTGGCCGTGGAGCCGGCGATGTGGTGTTTCTCGGCTAGTTCCTTGTACGTCAAGCCATCGACGATGTCGCGCAGCACCTCGCGCTCACGGGCAGTAAGGCCGTAATCCGCAGCTGGAGCGCCCTGCCCTCCGCGCCTGAGTTCATCAAGCAGGCGTCGTGCAACCGTGGGGCTTATGGGCGAGCCTTCGTCCCTGGCGCTCAGTATCTGCTCAAGCAGCGCATCGGGTCTGGTGTTCTTCAGGATGTAGCCCTTGGCACCCGCGCGGAACGCAGCGAGTATGGTATCCGGTTCCTCGAAGATGGTCAGGATCAACACGATGACCGCGGGATGAGCGGACTGCATGGCCCTCGTCGCCTCGATGCCGTCCATGCCGGGCAAGTGGATGTCCATGAGGACGATATCGGGAGCGGGATTTGCTGCCGACCACACAAGCAATTGCTCCGCACGCTCGAAACTGGCTACAACCCGGACACGACGGTCGAGGCCGAGCAGGTAGACGAGGCCCTCGCGGACCTCTTTCTGGTCTTCTACTATGGCAACCGCAGGAACAGGTTCGATGCGGCCCAGGCTCATCATTCAGCCTCCACGGGCGATCGGTCCGGGCTGGCGGGAGCTTGCGGCACTGGCTGAGGAACGGTAATCCGGAACAATGATCCCATGCCGGTCGCTGACTCGATGCGGAGCGAACCGCCGAGGTTTTCAATGCGGTACCTGATGTTGCCCAGACCGGATCCAGCGATTGGAGCCTGAGGATCGAACCCCCGGCCATCATCAGAGAAACGCAAGGCCAGCCCCGCGTCTCCGAGGGATATCCTGAGCCGTACACTCGACGCAGCCGAATGCTTGAGAACGTTGCTGACCAGTTCCTCGATGACTTTTTCAAGCTCGTCCAGGATCGCCGTCGGCAAATCCTCTATTGCGTGCTTGTCCTTGACGACGCAGTCGAACGCGATGTCCGCAGCCTCGAGCCGGTTCCTGACGCCTGCCGAGACCGCGAGCGAGAACGAACTGGCACGCCGGTCATCGTCGCTCATGCCCAGTATGATGCCCTTGAGGCTACCGACAGCCTGCAGGCAGTTTGTCTCCGCGCTCTGAAGCAGTTCGCGGAGCCTTTCCGAACCGTCCTTGGCCAGGTCGCGCGCGACACTGTTGCAGAAGAATATGTTGGTAAGCTTGGCTCCGATGGTATCATGCATGTCGCGGTAGATCCTTCTGCGCTCTTCGATGATGCGCAGGCGTGTATTCTCGCGCTGCAGCTTGCGGAGTTCGTCGGTGCGTGTGCGGACCTTGTCTTCCAGGTTCGACGAATACTCCTCCACCGTGTCGAGCAGGCGGTTGAACTCGTCGCCAAGGACGCCGAATTCGTCCAGTGAGCTTACCGTCACCCTGAGGCCCTTTTGCCCGGCTTCCACCTGGTTGATGACCGATACGATGTGCCCGAGCGGCGATACGATGAGCCTTCCTGAAATTATGGCCAGCGCTATGACCAGGGCCACCATCAGCATCAACTCCACCAGCCCGATGAGGTCCAGTAGGGCCCTGACCGAGTCCCATATCGGCTCAAGCGGCATTGCGACCACAACAATCCAGTCCAGTGCCTCGATGCGCTTGTGTACGAACTGCGTAGCCTGGCCACCGGCCGAACCGGTAAAACTGCCGGCGGGTTGTGCAAGTACGTCACCTGCGCTGAAGCGCTTGAGTATCATGCCCTCCGGCCTGTCTTCGTCGAACTGGCTCGCAATGATCTCCCCTCCGGAACCGAGTATCAGCGCCTTGCCACCCTTGGGAATGGCAAGTCCGTCCAGCACGCTGCCCAGGCTCCGCAGGAGTATGTCCAGCCCCAGCACGCCTACAAGGGTTCCATCGGAGGCCCGTACAGGCAGGGCGCAGGTGATGCCTATATCGTCGACACTTGCATAACGGTACGGAGCGGATATGGAAAAATCACCTTTATCCAGGGCGTTGCGGTACCAGGGCCGCTTGCGGGGATCGTAGTCAGGAGGAAAGCTGGGCGTAAAGTCGATGAACTCAGCGCCAACGCCCCATTCGTACATGCGGCCGTCAGCCGTACCGAGATACAAGGCGCGGAGATATCTGCTTCTGGCTACCACTGAAGAGATGAATATATCACGCATGGCATCTGTATCGACTGACTGGACGAATGAGGTCGCAGCCAGACTTCTCGAGATGGCCTCAAGCTCGGAAAAAAACGAAACGAGACGCTTGTCAGTCTGGTCCAGCATCAGCGCGGCCGTCTCGTCGGCGGCTCGCAGCGCATAGTCTTCCAGCATGGTCCGCGTGACCACGAAGGCGGTAACCATGAACGCGAGCACCGCGGCCGATACGAACAGGATGTACTTCTGGCTGATGCCCAGGCGCCGTGATTCCATAGTCGCTGATTATGGGGTCTGCTCCCCCTGTTCGGCAACTATTCTTTCATACGGAACGCTCTTGTCGTGAAGCAACTGTTCCATGGCGGCGCGGGATGATTCGTCCTTGCCTGGTTCCAGCATGAAACGGAGCGCGACACCGCAGTCGCTGGACAAGTGCCGCGGCGTGGGTATGAGGCGGGCACCGGGAATGCCGGCGGCTCCCGAGAGCTTTTCCGCACGGAATGCCGCCGCACTCGTATAGAAAAGAACATACCCATATGCAACTGGTTTCATCGTGGTTGCCCGGCTGAATAGGTGGTTCTGCTTCCCCGCTCCGAGGCAAGCTCCTGAATTGACTCGAGCACATATCCGATATCATCCGGCATGGTGAACGGGCCAGGAGCAAGTCGTACCGTACCATCAGGAAACGTGCCGAGGCTGCGGTGGGCCCGGGGCGCGCAGTGGAGGCCCACGCGGCACAGGATGCCATGGCGCTCGTCCAGTTCCAAAGCCAGCTCAGAAACACTCCAGCCAGGCAGGGTAAACGACAGGACGGCACAGCGGGGTTGTCCAGCCCCGGGCCCGTAGACTAGCGCGCCAGGAATGGCCCGCAGGCCATCAGCCAGACTATCGG
>JAIFMD010000095.1 GCA_020048755.1 Spirochaetota bacterium | reverse complement strand
TGTCGGAGCCGCCCACACTATACTGATACATTATGGGTTATTCAGCCTATTTGACTGTGGCGCCCCTAACTGTACTGACCGTCGTGGTTGCCATGGTTGCCCTGTGTTTCTTCCGCCCTAAAGCTGCCGCGCACTCACTGAAAGGCTACCATGCGTTTTCCCGGTGGCTGATCGTGGCCGGCATGCTGGTACCTGCGGTGCTCAATGCCATCCATGTATTCAAGCTGTTTCCTGGATTCAGCCAGGACTTCACCCTGGCAGGGTTTGCCATCTCCGGGCTCCTCCTTTTTACAGCCGCTTATCTGAACCGCGTAGCCCATGCCATCCCGCTCGCCCGGAGTGCCGTCTTCCAGGAGCTTCCAGAAGGTGTAGTCATTGTGGATCCCGAAGGAAGGCTGGCTGACTACAATCTGTTCGCTGAAACGCTGCTTGGACTTTCCAGCGCGCTGCTCGGACGTCCTGTGACAGCCATCCACGCGCTCGAGCCCGTTGCAAGTATTTATTCTTCGGCTTCGGTTTCATCAGAGGGCCTTGCCGTCGCTACGGTAACGATAGCAGACCGCTCCATAGTGGCCCGCGCCAGACGCATGGGCGGCAACCAGGGCGCTGCGCGGCTGCGCGGCGTTGTCATGAGCCTGGCTGATGTAACGGAACGCGTACTCATGCAGGACGAGCTGGACGCCAAACGCGCCGACCTGCTCAGGCGGGAACATTTCGCCGTCATCGGCCGGTTGTCCGCGGACATAGCGCATGAAATCAGCGCGCCGCTGGACTACGTGGAGGCCGAGTTCGGATCGATCAAGGACCTTGCCGCGGGTTCAATAGGCGACGAGAGTGTGCGGGCCAGGGTATTCGGCATGGTGCAGGAAGCTGAAGACGGTCTGGGTAGTCTCGACAGGGTGGTACACAGCCTGCTGGAGTATGCCAGGCGGTGCAACGGCAACGAGACACCCGTGCCCTATGATCTGGCCCGCGGAGTCCAGACCGCGCTGGAGCTTTCCAGGAGCAATTATTCCCACGTTGCAGTCGTTGATCTGGACCTCGGGGATACTCCGCAGGTTTTGGCCCGTGGTTCCGAAATAGACCGGGTGCTGCTCAACATCCTGCGCAACGCGGCAGCAGCCGTACGTGAACGCGTATCCTCGACAGGCCAGCTGGGGCGCAGCTGGGTGAAGACCCGGCTTGAGGATTCCACCGTCGTCTGCGAGATCGGCAATGATGGCAGGCCGCTGGATGAAGCCCAGGGGCCGCACGTATTCGAGGAATTCTTTTCAGGCAAGCTTGGGAAAAAAGGCACGGCGCTCGGTCTGTCCATTTCCAAGGACATCGTCGAACGGCACCATGCAGGCAAGCTGGCTCTCGTATCCCGCGCTCCGGTCGTGTTCAGGATGGAACTGCCCATAGCCGAGGTCACCGCGCCGTCTCCCTGAACGGTGCGCGCTTGAAACGGACTGCATATTCCGCATACAATACCGCTCCGCGAGGCGCAACGATAATGCCCGCGAAGGAGTATGCATGAGCCAGGAAGAGACCGGAGCAGAAGACAGGATCGACGAGGAAAGCGCCAGGAAGGCGCTGAGCGAACAGCAGCTGGTTCGCCGCGAGAAACTCGCCAAGCTCCAGGCGGAGGGCCGCGACCCCTTCGCCATCGTTACCTGGAAACAGACCCATCACTCCACTGAAATAAAGCAGGGCTTTGAAGGCCTTGAGAACAAGGACGTCTCCATAGCCGGCCGCCTGATGAGCTTCCGCGACATCGGCAAGGCCGCCTTCATCGATGTGCAGGACCGCGATGGCCGCGTGCAGGTATACCTCAACGCTGAAGGCATCGGCGAGGAAAACTACGCCCACGTGAAGACCTGGGATCTCGGCGACATCATCGGGGTGGAGGGCTATGTCTTCAAGACAAAGCGCGGCGAGATATCCGTGCACGCCAAGCGCATGGTCCTCCTGACCAAGGCCATAGAGCCGCTGCCGGAGAAGTACCACGGCCTCAAGGATCCCGAGCAGCGCTACCGCCGCCGCTACCTGGACCTGGTGATGAACCCCCAGGTTATGGAGACGTTCAAGAAGCGCACCCAGATAATCCGCGCCGTCCGCGAATACCTCGATACCCGGAGTTACATCGAGGTGGAAACGCCGATACTCGGCACGATAGCGTCCGGCGCGGCCGCCCGTCCCTTCGTCACCAAATCAAACGCGCTCAACCTGCAGCTGTACCTGCGCATCGCCACCGAACTCTACCTCAAGCGCTGCATCGTGGGCGGCATGGAACGCGTCTACGAGATGGGCAAGGACTTCCGCAATGAAGGCATAGACATCCGCCACAATCCCGAGTTCACCATGATAGAGCTGTACCAGGCCTACGCCGACTACAACGACATGATGGAGCTCTGCGAGAACCTCTGCTCGTTTGTCGCGCAGAAGGTCTGCGGTTCGACCAAGGTGAGCTACCAGGGTACCGAGATCGAGTTTGCGGCCCCCTGGAAGCGCATCACGATGGTCGACTCGGTCAAGCTGTACGGCGGACCCGATTTCTCCCTGATCAAGAATGACGAGGAGGCCCGCGAGCTTGCCAAGAAGCACGGCCTCGAGGAAGAGCTCAAGAAGAAGCTCAAGGACTGCAGCAAGGGCGACATCCTCAACGCGGCCTTCGAGAAGTACGCCGAGAAGGAGCTGATCCAGCCCACCTTCATCATGGACTACCCCGCCGACATCTCGCCCTTGACCAAGCAGAAGCCCGGCGATCCGTCGATGACCGAGCGTTTCGAGTGCTTCGTGTACGGCCGCGAGCTGGGCAACGCCTACTCGGAGCTGAACGACCCGATCGTGCAGAACGACCGCTTCATGCAGCAGGCCAAGGAACGCGAACTGGGCGACGACGAGGCGTACATGTTCGACGAGGACTTCGTGTCCAGCCTGGAGATAGGCATGCCCCCGACCGGCGGCATGGGCATAGGCATAGACCGCCTGATCATGTTCCTGACCGACTCATACAGCATCAGGGATATAATCTTGTTTCCAACAATGAAGCCGAATAATCAATAGGCTCATCGGTTGCCGGGATGGCCGGGGCGCGAGTATTCTCGCGAACCCCCGGACCCCTGCGGTCAATTCAGGCCGGGGATACCCCGGACCCTACAGCGCTGCGAGTCTCGCGCTGTACCTCGCTATCGCTCGGCGCTCACTCGGTTCAAATCCTCTCAGCCCGTCCGGATATAAAAACAAAGGGCCACCCAGTAGGGTGACCCTTTGTTTTTAAGTCGGGCTGAGAGGATTTGAACCTCCGACATCTTGGTCCCGAACCAAGCGCGCTAGCCAGCTGCGCTACAGCCCGTGGGAAAAAAAATCCCGCCACAAGGACGGGAACGGGAGCGACGGGGATTGAACCCGCGATCTTCGACTTGACAGGCCGACGCGATAACCAGCTTCGCTACGCCCCCCCGGTCATTTCTGACAGGACGGATATTACCGGCGGGAGCGTTTCGTGTCAAGAGGACCGTTTTGGCTTGTGCGGACCCCAGGGCTTTTTGGATCGGGCATAGGGAGAGCGCTCTCCCAGCGTGTTCATCGGACGCTTCTTGTCGTCTCCGCGCCGGGCATCGCCACGTGGCAGGATGGGGGGCTTTCTGGTGCTTTCGATCCGGTCGGCGCGCTTGCCGCGACCCTCGCTGTGGTCATGGCGTGGATGGTCGCTGGGTTTCCTGTCGCCCGAGGGTGCGCCGTCGCGACGGTCATGGCTGTGTTTGTCGCTGCCCGACCCTTCCGCGCGCGGTGCCTTGTAGGGCACAGGCGCGTATGCGATGGCGTCGGAATGGGCGCGGATGAGGACGGCGTTTGATTTTTCATCCCGTTCCGAGGCGGAGGGCGGCAGGGGGGCATCGAGGATTGCAAGAGCGCCTGAAGGAAGGTCGGCGAGCGAGTCGCGGACGAGGGAGTAGCCGGTCTTGGTGCAGGCATAGCGTCCTGATCCACCGTCGGGGAGCCTGAAGGCGTCAGAGATGATGCGCACGGAGTGTTCTGGTGACGACGCGGGCATGGCATCTGCGGGCGGTTCGGGTTGCAGGAGGAGCCACGAGGCAATGAGCCTGTCTTTGGGCAGTCCGGCTTGCTCTGAAAAGTCGACGAGCCGCTGCGGGGCAGCGCCCGGGTCGATGACGAAGTGGCACCAGGGCGCTTTGGAGCGGCCGCGGGCGGTTACGACACGCTCCAGTGATGGCCATGCGGTCTGCTTCTCGTCGGATTCTTCGTCCTTGCGGAAGGCGCCGGAGAGGAAGGCACCGGCCATGGGGCAGGCCGCGGAGTGGGTGCAGGGCGCCAGGGGGCGGCCCCCGTTTAGTATGACCGACTCGCGGAGTGAAGCCAGCATGGCGCCGGAACGGGGATCGCCGGGTTCCACGATGAGGATGCGGCCGCCGCTCTGGGTGTAGGCTCCGAGTGACGCCCCGAGCATGTCCGCCCGCTCCGTGAGGGAGCCCTTGATGCGCCAGAAGCTCTCGTTGAAGACGTTTGCGGCAGTGACGAGGGCGTAACGTTCACGCTCGAAGGTCTCCGCCATGGAGAAGCTTTCCTTCTTGACGGTCACCTTCCAGGCGAACGGCTGGCCGGAGCGGAGGGCCAGGCCTTCCAGTATGGTAGCGCCGATCTCCATGACGCGGCGGACGCGGTCAACGCAGTCTATGTGCAGTTCGATGCCGCGTAGTTCTGGTCTGGCTATCCAGAGCGCGATGGGCAGGGTGAGCGGCCCTGATCCGATGTCGATTATGCGGTCTCCGGAGGCCAGGCCGAGATCCAGCTTGGCGAGCAGGGGGGTGAGTCGTACGACGTTCCATGGCAGGAAGTAGCGGAGGTAGGCTGCCAGCTTGGCCGGTTCGCCTATGTAGTCAGGCTGGCGGGTGGATTTCTCGCTGGTCAGTTCGCGCCACAGGTCCAGTACATCACGCCTGATGTCCTTGCGCCTGCTGGCGGGGAGCGGCGAGGCCTCCTCGACGATGTCCAGGAGCATCGATACGAGCCGGGCGGAATCCTTTGGTGCCTCCGGGCTAGTATACGAGGCTATGCCGAGCAGTTTTGATGGGGCGTATTCAACCCGGGGTGGGGCCACGTACTTGGGTCGACCACCAAGCCGGCGATCCGACGGCTTGCGGCTGTCGGAGTTTTGCTTGTCCTGGCTGGCACGGGCTGGGCTTGTCCCGCTGCTTGTGTGATGGAAACCCGCGGGGCGGGAAGACGAGGGGCCACGGGGGCGCTTCTCATCGTGTCGTTCGTCATTCATATGGAGAATATCGCATGGCTGGGCCTTGCGCGCAAGAGAACCAGGGCCCATGCCAGCTAAAGGACTCGTTATAACCAGCCGCTAAAGGTTCTCCCTTCAGAGTGACTCGACGATCGTTCTGGCCAGCCCCGTGGCTTCTGCTATTATATCGTTGGATACTCCGAGCGATTTGAGCTTCCGGGCTTCTAGTTTTGTATTCTCTATGCCCTGCTGCATGCCTTTTTCAAAACCTTCCTTTGCAGCGGAGGATAGCCTGCTGGCCACATCCCGCTGGAATTTCTCTCGGGCCAGGGCAAGGCGGCGCATGTCCTCGTCCTGGGTGCAGCGTTCGAACTGCTCGTAAGCTGCGGTTATCAGCTTGTCACCAGAAAACAGCACTTTCATTTCCATGCCCTCCTTGCCGGCATTCTCCAGCAACGATATCCACTGCTTCAGTCTGGTGTCCCGCGGGGACGCCTTGGTCAGCTCGACAAAGTGGATCTGCAGATCTTCAGTCAGTACTGAATCGGGATTCTTGACGTCGCTGATCATGAACCGGTGATGGTTTTCCTGCGTTTCCTTGAACAGGACGAAATCAACCAGATTGATGGCTATCACGGGTCTGAGGACTCCGTATTCGCTGCCTTTTTCGAGTTGCTGGGAGTAGAGTTGGGCCCAGTAGTACAGGCTTCTGTTGACGAACCCAAGCTGGTTGTTCATCTGCATCTCTATGTCGAACTGCTGGTGATCCTCGCCCATGGCGAGGATGTCCAGCACGGTTCCCTTTGACCAGTATGCATCCCTGAAGTTGACCGGATTCTTCAGTTCAATCGACAGTACCGGCTGGCACTCCGCATCGACAAGCACGGCGTTGACCAGGTCCAGCAGCAGGTTCTTGGTCTCCTCCCGTCCAAAGACGTTGAGGAAAATGTAATCATTGACCAAGCGCAAGCTCATACCTTCAATATACTTCATGTATGCCCCCCTGTCAGTAACGCAGGGAGGCGCACAGGCGCTTTCATCAATATGGGATTTGTGTGAATGTGGCCGCATGGGTAGCGCAAGGGGCGTCATCCATGGCGTGTCGTCATCCATGACGTGCCCGTCCTGCGGACGGGCTATCCCTGGGCCGCGCGTCCATGCGCGGCAATGCGTCGTCCATGACGTACCGGCTCGCTACGCTGCGCCGGCCAGACCTTGGCGCGCCATCCGTGGCGCGCGCCAGGAAGAATCAGTCGAGACTCAGAATCACTTTACCCGAATTCCCTGATAACATTGCATCAAATCCAGCTTGGAAGTCGTCGAATTTGAAATGGTGGGTTATGACGGGGGAGATGTCCAGTCCGGAGCGGAGCATGGTCTGCATCTTGTACCAGGTCTCGAACATCTCGCGGCCGTAGATGCCCTTGAGGAAGAGGCCCTTGAAGATGACCT
>JAIFMD010000034.1 GCA_020048755.1 Spirochaetota bacterium | reverse complement strand
CTGGCCATGGCTGCCCTCGAAACAATGAACAGGCACATGGGGCGTGTCGCAGTTGCCGATTATTGTGCAGCCCGCGGCCGGGCGATGGGTCCGGGAACTGTCCGTGCCAGCTTTGCCAGACTTGCAGAGCTTGGGCTCGTCGCTTCATCGCGGGGTCCCCGCGGAACCGTGCTTACCAGTGAAGGACGGCGAGTAGCCTCGTGCCCAGGCTGAATCCCTTCACAGATCAGCTATAGTCAATTGGCTCTATTTGGCTGTATGGTTTTTAATAACCATTTGTAACCATATAAAACCATTCACGTGCCAATCAAACAACGAGTACGAATAACCGGGAGATAGCCAACATGCACCGTAGCGATCTTGTAATAGTAGGCGGTGCCGAACTGCCTGCCAGAATCGAAATCATGAAAGCCTTTGTGAATCTCGCCGGCGGTGCGGACAAACGCTACGCCATTCTTCCTTCTGCTACGGTTGATCCCATGGGGGGCTTCAGGAAAATGTGCTCATGGCTCGGCGAAGCGGGAGTCGAAGCCAGCCACATAGTACTCCTTGAGGTATCGAAGGAGCTTCCCGGCGGCGGGAGGGGTGCCTGGGATACAGCTGTCATTTCCATGGCAGCGGCAGCGGATGCAATATGGATACTCGGAGGCAACCAGAACGCCATTACCGAACTCCTTCTGGAACCGGATGGTGGGGACAGTCCCCTGCTCGCCCTGCTCCGCGGGAAGGTCATTGGCGGCACGAGCGCAGGTGCCGCGGTGATGGGCGAACTGATGATCGGCGGGGGTACGAGTTTCGGCGCTCTTGCCTGTCCTCGCGTGACTCATCCAGCAGGTGGCGAAATGGATCCGGGGCTGTTTGTGACCCGGGGGCTCGGATTCTTCCCTGAAGGCCTTGTTGACCAGCACTTCGACACACGCGCCCGCCTGGGGCGCCTTCTCGAGGCGAGCCTGGTGGAAGACGGGGCCAGGCGGCTGGCTTTCGGCGTGGCAGAAGCTACCGGCCTCGTGTACCATGCAGAGCGGAGGCGCATCGAGGTCGTAGGTCGCGGGGCTGTCTATGTACTCGATCCCCGCCAGGCCAGGCGCAGCCTCGAACTGGGTCCTCTCGGGCCAAGGGTCAGGATAGAAGGAGCCATTCTCAGCCTCCTTACGGAGGGCGACAGCCTCGAACTGGCTACGGGAACTTACTCCTTTGGAAGCAAGGTTGCCATCATGCCCGGAAGCCAGGTCTTCAACACACCCTGTCCGGTCGCTTCCGGTGTACTCTCCGCATATGGCGACCTGGCCTCCTTTGTCGCCCGGTTACTCCTCGACAACAGTCCGGACGGTCTCTTCTTCGACAGCAAGACTGGATTGAGGTATGCGCGGAGCTATGTCATCGACGAGGCCGGGGGGCAGATGCTCGCCTGGGAAATCCGGCTCATGCGGCTGGAAGGAGAAAGTTCCCTCTGGCATGGTCCTGGTTATTCCTTTCAATCGGTCCGTATCGACATTCTTCCACTCGACATAAAAATATCCCACCCTCAATAGCATTGGTACGGTTATTGCATAGAGTATTGCAACGGGTAAAATCCGCGCAAGCGGCCAGAACCCAACGAGGATTTTCCCAAGGAGGCCGGTACTATGAAACGCAGGATCATTTCCCTGGTCATGATCTCCATTTTTACGGTTGTTTCTGTTTTCGCCCAGACGAGTGCGGATCGGTACAACACGACCTATGTCGAGGAACCGAAAAACCTCAACTACCTATACCTGATCGATACGACGTCGCAGCGGATAGCCGCAAACACGCAGGATCAGCTCGTTGAACAGGACAAGTTCGGCCGCTTCATTCCCTGTCTGGCCCAGAGCTGGGTAGCAACTGAAAACAGTTCCATCTGGACCTTCACCATCAAGAAGGGCATGAAATGGGTAGACCACCTCGGCAAGGTCACAGCGTACGAAGTAACGGCAGATGACTTCGTCGAGGGCATGCGATACGTTGCCGACCCTAAAAACGCCATCAAGAACGTAAGCTCCATCAAGTCGGTACTTGCCGGGCTGAATGGCTACTACACGCTTCTGCAGGACATTGCCAGCGGCAAGGTCAAGGACAAGACCCGCGAGCAGGCGCTCGCTACCTTCGACGCCTCCGTGGGCATCAAGGCCATAGACAAGTACACGATCCAGTACAAGATGGCCAAGCCGACGCCATGGTTCCTGTCCTACCTGACTATGGACATGTTCAATCCGCTCGAGAAGGCCTTTTTCGATAAGATAGGTGCAGCCGATTTTGGTACCTCAAAGGAACGCCTCATTTATTCCGGCGCGTACTACCTCTCTGACTACACTCGCGACAAGCAGATCGTGCTGACGAGGAACGACAGCAACTGGGACAGCAAGAAGGTGCGCGTCAAGACCATAAGCATGCAGAAGGTAGCTGACCCGGCAATCACCCTGCAGATGTTCATGCGCGGCGAACTGAGCCAGACGACGCTTACCGCCGACCAGGTCAAGGGACTCGCCGGTACCAAGTACGACCAGTACGTATGGCAAGCCGACCTCTCGACTGTTACCTACTGGTATGAGTATAACTTCCTGACCAGGAATCCCGAGTTTGCGGCCTTCGTCAACAACCAGAATTTCCGCAAGGCCCTGTACTACGGAATCGACCATTCAAAACTGCTGGCGCTCTACGATCCGGTCAATCCGAATTCGGCGAGCCGCAGCACCATAATTCCCGAGAACACCGTGCTTGACGAAAAGGGCCGCGACTACACCGACTTTCCTGGCCTCAAGGATATCAAGGCCCTCGGCGTCAAGACCTACGACCCGGTAAAGGCCCGCGAATACTTCGCCAAGGCAGTGGCCGAACTTACCGACGGCAAGGGAAACATAAAGGGTGTAACGGCCGGAACCGTAGACATGAAGCCCATGGCCCAGTTCGACGTAGACGGCAAGCTACCCCTGCAGATGCTCTTTACCCACGGGCCAGATTCCCTCTGGACCAAGTATGCACTGCTCTTCCAGGCCATCATGAAGGATACTTTCGGTGCACAGAATGTCGAAGTCGTTCTAGGCCAGTGGGTCGACGACCAGTTCGGCCAGAGCGTCCAGCCTGGACTGTTCGACATCACCAGGGAAAACTTCCGCTTCTCCTATGCCGACCCTATGGCCCAGCTCGGCCGTCTGACGACCAATGGCGGAGTAAACGCCGGCGGTTATTCCGATCTAGAAATCGACGCACTGATAAAGGAAGCGGACTCAAAGGTTGTGCTTTCCGACCGCTACTCTATATTCGCCAAGGCTGAGAAGCTCCTCATCGACAGGGCTTACATCATCCCGTACATGGCAGCAGGCGGTGAGTACACGATGAGCAAGGCTCCCCCGTATACCGTACCCCGGGGCGGTTTCGGCGTGACACGCTTCAAGTACAAGGGTATGATCGTAGACAAGAATATCGTTACCGCCAAGCGTTTCCAGGAACTGAAGACGGCATTCTACGCGGAGATGGAAAAGGCAATAGCCAAGTAAGCGCTTCCGCGCTGCCTGGTACGCCCGATACTATTCCGGAGCGGGGATCCGTCAAGATCCCCGCTTCTTTTTTTGGAGCAGCCATGAAAACATACATTCTGAAACGGTTGGGACAGTCATTCCTGACCGTCGCGCTTGTCGTTATGGTAGTCTTCCTGCTTTTACGCCTCATGCCGACCAGCGGCTATTTTGAGCGGGATGATTATATCAACATGGACGAAGCCGCGCGAACGGAATATCTGCGGACCCTGGGCGTCCTCGACAATCCTTTCGTGGCTTTCGGAAAATTCGTCGCGGGGCTTTCAAGGGGAGACCTGGGCAGATCGATAAGCGTGTATCCCCGGACACAGATTTCAGAAATTATCGCACAAAAGGCGCCATATTCCCTGGCCTTCGGACTAAGCGCCATTACCATCAGCATAGTCGTCGGCCTGTGGCTCGGCATAGCCATGGCCAACCACAAGGACAAGCTGATAGACGGACTGGGTACCGGCTATATCGTCATAGTGCGTGCCATACCGAGCCTCATCTATCTTTTCCTCATACAGATATGGGTCTCGGGCCTGCTTGGCTGGCCCATGATCTTTTATGAAGACCAGCCGGTGTCGTGGATACTTCCTGTGATCTCCATAGCCCTCTCGAGCGTCGCATGGTACGCGATTTGGTTGCGGCGCTTCATGGTAGACGAAGAGAACAAGGACTACATCAAATTCGCCATCTCCAAGGGCATGCGCAGGAAATATGTGATGACCAGGCATGTACTGCGCAATGCCGCAGTACCCATCGTACAGTACCTTCCAGCCCAGATACTGCTTACCATATCAGGTTCGCTTGTCGTTGAAAGCATCTACTCGATACCCGGCCTCGGGGGACTCCTCGTCTACGCCATCCGCCAGCAGGACAATCCGCTCGTCCAGGTCCTTGTACTCCTGTTCTCGGTACTGGGCGTCTTCGGGGTTTTCCTCGGTGACGTGCTCATGGTGCTTGTCGATCCACGCATCAAACTGGCGGGGACGGAGAAAAGGAAGGTGCAAGCATGAATACCATGATGACGGAGATAGCCCCGGCCCTCTTCGCCCGCGCTGAAATGGATGATGCCGCGGCCGAGCGCTCGGGATTTTCCCAGTATTCCTATTGGCGGTCAACCTTCCGCACGTTCTTCAAGAGCAGGCTCTCCATACTGCTGCTCTGCATCATAGTCGTGGTGACGCTGTTCTCGTTCCTCTATCCTCTCGTTTCCTCCTCCGAACCCAACACGGTGAATCTGGACATAGAAAGCTGGAACATGTCACCTTCACAGGGTGGCGGAATTTTCGGAACCGATGCGCTGGGCCGCGACATGTGGGCACGAACCTGGTACGGCACGCGAACCAGCCTGCAACTCGCTTTCATAATCGCAGCCCTCGATGTCGGCCTGGGCGTGCTCATAGGCATGCTCTGGGGTTATGTAAAGGCGCTGGACCGGATCCTGACGGAACTCTACAACGTGCTCGCCAATGTACCCCAGACGGTATTGCTCATATTGCTCTCATACATACTGCAGCCGGGTTTCTGGACGATCATCGTGGCCATGTGCGCTACCGGCTGGATCGGCATAGCCCGCTTCGTACGCAACCGGGTGCTGACCATCCGAGATGCAGAATACAACGTAGCCTCGCGTTGTCTGGGAACGCCCCTCGGCCGCGTCCTGGGCAAGAACGTGCTGCCGTACCTTGCGAGCCTCATCATCATGGAAGCGGCCTTGACGATTCCATATTCCATCGGCGCCGAGGTATTCCTTGGTTTCATCGGGCTCGGCCTGCCCCAGGATACGGTGTCGCTCGGGAATCTGGTCAACCTGGGCAAGAACAACTTCATGATCTATCCGTACCAGCTGATATGGCCTACCCTCATCCTGGCTACCGTTACGGTTTCCTTTTACATAGCCGGCAATAAATTCGCCGATGCATCGGATCCGAGGAACCACGTATGAAGCTCAAGCACACCATGGCGGAACCCGCACCCCTGCAAATGGACCAATCGACCCGCACACATGGGGATGTCCTCCTTAGCGCACAGGATATGGTCATCGAGTTCAACCTCCGGGGCAGGCTGCTCACCGCGGTACGCGGTGCATCCCTAGAACTACGGGCCGGCGAGACGCTCGCCGTCGTAGGAGAATCAGGTTCGGGCAAGAGCGTACTTGCCAAGAGCTTCCTTGGCATGCTCGACAAGAACGGCCGCGTACGGTCGGGCAGTGCCCTGTACCGGGGGCTCGACCTCGTAGGGCTCAAGACTGAAGACGACTGGCTTGCGATCCGCGGCAAGAAAGTAGCCATGATATTCCAGGATCCAATGACGGCCCTCAATCCGCTCAAAACGGTCGGAGAACAGATCCGCGAGGTAGCATCCCTGCACCGGGGCCTCGGAAAGTCTGAAGCCAGGCTCCTCGCCCTGGACATGCTGAGCCGTGTCGGCATACCGGAGCCGGAACGCCGTTATTCTCAGTATCCGCACGAGTTTTCAGGCGGCATGCGTCAGCGCGTCGTGATAGCGTCCGCGATAGCCTGCGGGCCAGAAATCCTTATCTGCGACGAGCCCACCACGGCTCTGGATGTCACGATCCAGGCCCAGATACTCGAGCTCATCAAGGGCCTCCAGAGGGACCTCGGAATGAGCGTGCTTTTCATTACGCATGACCTTGGGGTAGTCGCCAAGATGGCTGACCGGATAGCCGTGATGTACGCAGGCCAGGTAGTAGAGGAAGGCCTGTCCAGCGAGGTTTTCTACGATGCCCGGCACCCATACACATGGACGCTCCTCGCGTCGCTGCCCCAGCTTGGCATAAAAGGTGACGAGCTGTTTTCAATCAAAGGTACGCCACCATCCCTTTTCAAGACAATCAAGGGCGACGCGTTCGCGCCCCGCAACCCGTTCGCCCTCAAGGTCGATTTTGAGTACGAGCCACCATTCTTCGACGTGTCTCCAACACACCGTGCCAAGACCTGGTTGCTTGACCCGCGGTCTCCCAGGATAGAAGTGCCTGAAACGATATCCAGACTGCGCTCCCGCCTCACGGAAACACGTGCTGAGGAGCTGGCCGGCAAGGCTGCCGACCTGGCGGCGCGTACAAGCAGGACAAAGAAAGGAGGCGGCAGGTGAACTCTGAAAACATCCTCACCGTACAGAATGCCTCGGTTACGTTCGATTCAGGCCGCAA
>JAIFMD010000036.1 GCA_020048755.1 Spirochaetota bacterium | reverse complement strand
GCGACAAGCGCGACCTCTACGAGCGCGCCGCCGTCAAGGAATACTGGCTCCTCAACCCCGATACCGGCGCCGCCCTCGTGTGGCACCTGGACGGCCCGCGCTTTGCACCTTTAGCGGAATACGTTGAAGGCACGGAAATCCACTCCAGCGCCATCGCTGGCTTCACCTGGAAGACCGCCCGCGCCCAAAAGTACAACTAAACGCCTATCGTAGTCCCCGTAAACGGCTTGCCGTCGAGGATGGCCTGCAGGTTGGGCAGGTCGGTACCGGCAGCGCAGATGACGCGCAGGCCGAGTTCCTCCGCGCGTCTGGAGGCGATGGGATCGAACGGCACATTCTTGCCGGGTGTCCATTCGCTACCAACCATGACGCGGAAATCCTTCCATGATATCGAATCGACCGGTTTTGCAGCCGGGTCGACCTTTGGGTCTGCGGTGTAGACTTTGGCGATGTTTGACAGGTTGACCACGACATCAGCCTGAAAGCGCTCGGCGAGCACGACGGCGTCGAAGTCGGTGGAGAAGCCGGGCTTCCAGCCGGAGGCCACGAGTACCCGGCCGCCGAACACTGAAACGCTGGTCGGGTCGGTGACGACGTCGTGGGGACAGAGCTCCAGGAACATGCTGCGGACGAGCTGGGCGTTGAGGCGCGTCGCCATGATGCCTATCCAGTCCTGGGCGTCGGAGTCAGGCACATCGACGGCGTCGCGATAGGCCTTCTGCCAGGCCCGCGCGGGGCCGCCGCCACCGACGACGATAATGAGCCGGCGCGCCTGGTCAACGTCGAGCCAGCGCTTGGCCAGGTCGGCGAATGCCCTTATAAAGGCCGCGTCGGGTGCGTCGGGGGCTACGATCGAGCCGCCCAGAGAGAGTACTTTCGTCATCCGATCCTCCATCTGGCAGTATATAACCGGAGCCGACGTCGTTCAATCACCGATACGTTCTAGGGTCCCTTTGATTCGAGTTCTTTCTCAATCGCGATAATAGACGCTTGGGACAGCTTCACCTGCTTCGCCGACTCGAGAGTAAACAGCCAAGTCCAGAAGCCCGATGCAAAAATCATCCCACCCAAGATTCCACCCGTCGTATCATTTTCACTGACGAGGGTGCCGATAAGCACCAAAGGCAAACCGACCCACATGAGCGTTTTGCCTGTTTTGTTTGCTTTATAGCCAAATCGTGCTTTCTGTATTTCTAGATCAAGGTTCAGTTGGTCAAGTTGCTTGCTTAACGAATTCATTTTTCCAAAATCAGAGTACTTCAGTGTTTTCCCATCAAATACGGCAGTTTCTCTAGGCAATATTTTGATAACAACAGGATCAGGTTCGAATTCAGGATGGAGTACGCTGATTTGATGCTCCCCCGGGGTAAGGGCAATCAGGTGTCCGGGAGAAACCTTTCCGGTGGAGTCTATCACGACAGCCCCATCGTCCGCTATTTCTGAAGGCATGCGAAGGAATCCGACAGTGACGAATTCCGGTTTTATCCGCGTTGTCTTTGCTTCATCAATGCCCACCGTATCAACCCAGGCCATGAATGATGACTCATTCTGGATACTTACAGTATGCATGCCCACATCGATATTTTTTATGACATTTCCTTGCAGTGCTTGAGGCACTCCATCAATCATCACCATAAATCCATCTATCTGCTTCTCGATGAACAGGTTTCCTTTCAGTTTTTCCAGGACCAGATTCAGATCAAAAGTCTTGCCTTCTTCTAGCACCAGATAACTACTCGCATAGGACTGTTCAAGTCGGACTTCGACCATCAGTTCCTTACCGACTTGCAGATTCTCCAGCAATGCAGGTGTAGTACCTTTATGCTTGCCATCGAGGAATATATCTGCCCCGGACGGGTTGCTGGCAATGGCCAGAGAAGCCACGCCACCGCCAACAACCCGGACTGATGTGCTGGCAGAAGTCGCAGGATCAACGGCGGTCTTGGCTTCGGATCCAGAATTAAGGAAAAGGACGAAGCTGCCGCCCTCCTCCTGTCCAGGCAGCGTGCCAAACAAGGGCATAGTACTGGAAACCCCTCTCCTGACACGATCATAAATCAGGTACGGGTCAATATATGGATCGGTATTCGTTCTCAAAAACGTTTTCAACTGTTTTGAAAACTCGCTTTCGTCGGGAACTGACTCGGAAGCGCCTGAAGTCAAAACCTGACGCGCATTGTACCTGAGTGCATTTCTGAAATACCCGTCGTTGATTTCCGGAGGAGCCCCTCTTGAAAGGCTGAGCAGATCTCCGGAGAAGCATGCATCGGCAAAGAGCACGACTGAGCGGGCCTGCATCTGCGTCATGAAGTTTCGGATCTGGGAATTGGAAATCCACCGTTCTTGTGCCAGTAAATCTTTTCCACCATCAACAGGAATCCAGTAACCCGTTTGTAAACGGTCCGTGTAGCCATGACCAGCATAATAAATGAGTACCGAGTCAGTCGGACCAACAGTATCAATCAAGTTCAAAAACAGGGACCGCATGCCAACGGCTGTGGCTTTATCATCATAAAGCTCATAAAACTCATCGAAGTGGTAACGGTCTTCAAGTATTTTTTTTAATTCCCGTGCATCCTTGACGGGGTTTTTCAGGGGAGTCCACTCCTTATACTTGTCTATACCAACAATGACAGCGATTTGCCTGCCAATCGCTATATCCCGGACACCGAGTGAACGCGCTACTACTTCAAGACCCCTCGCCTGAGCATTCAGAACTGCAACATTGGCCATCATAAACAGAAAGAACAATCCCCGTTTGAAACAGTTTTTGTTACCAATGTAATTGAAAAACATGATTTCCCCCGTTCGCAACCGTACTTTCAGGAAGGAATGGACGACATCAGTATAAATCCATATATTTTCTCTTTCAATCGAATTTAAATCACCTCGGGTTGTCAACGCCAACGAGCTTGCCCCGGACGGGCCGCCGGGGTTATTCTATGTGGAATAAACCACAAAGGAGCTTCAGGATGGCAAATCCGATTGCGTCGTTCAAGACGAGCCTCGGCTCGTTCGATATCGAACTGTTTGCAGACACGACCCCGGCAACCGTCAAGAATTTCGTCGAGTACATCGAGGCGGGATTCTTCAACGGTACGGTCTTCCACCGGGTCATACCCGGTTTCATGATCCAGGGCGGTGGCATGACACCAGGCCTCAAGGAAAAGCCGACCAGGGCGCCCATCAAGAACGAGGCTGACAACGGCGTGCCCAATGCCCGCGGCACTATCGCCATGGCAAGGACCTCCGATCCCGACAGCGCAACCTGCCAGTTCTTCATCAACGTGGTAGACAACAAGCCTCTGAACCACAAGTCAAAGGACACGTCCGGCTGGGGTTATTGCGCTTTCGGCAAGGTGACGAGCGGCATGGACGTGGTGGATGCCATCGCGGCGGTGGAGACGGGCAACCGGTTTCCACACCAGAACGTACCCAAGACCGACGTACTCATCGAGGGCGTTACGCTAGCCTGATCCCAGCCTGGTACCTGCGCTCGTGAAAACGCGGGCGCAGGTGTCGACTTCTGACCTGACGGGCAGATTCTACCGGGTCTTGCGCTTCTTCTCTACGACGGTGTAGCCGGCTATCTCGAGCATTTCCCTGAAGGCGGAATGCTCCTTCTTGAGCTCGCGCGACCCGCGGGTTATCTTGCACAGCGACAGCCCCAGTTCAGCGGCTATGGCCCGTTGCGGAACGCCTTCTGCTATGCGCTTTACCAAAGCCCAGCGCTTGGCAATCTCGTCTGCCTCCGCCTTGGTGAACAGGCTGTACAGAAAGCCCTCTATCAGGGCGGGGTCGTCCGTCGCCGCGAGCGTCCGGGACATTTCTTCAAAATTGGCTGCAACCAATCCGGTTTCATCGTTCATTCGTGCGCATTCTCCATTATTTTCATATTATACCAATACAAGCGCCTCTTGTCATTATAAAACGTATGTTTCAATAGAAACGTTTTAATTGTTGAAAATCAATTTCAACTATCCCATGTGCACCCGTAGTTTTCAACGAATATCCCCTTGACGCGCCGGCAAGCCATCAGTATGCTTGCATTTCTGTTACTACTAATAGATACGAAATCGAACTCATGGAGGATACACCACATGCGAATCAAGGCTCTCGTTTCAGCCTCGCTCGGCCTGGCGCTCATCGCCCTCACCGCCCTTATCTCGATGTCCGCGGTCAAGGACCTGCCGGTCGGCATTGCCAAGTTTGTCTCGCACCCGGCCCTCGACGACATCGAGCGCGGCATCGTCGATGAGCTGACAGCCACTGTACCGGGAGTCCGCGTAGACCTGCAGAACGCCAACGCCGACATGGCCACCGCGGCCCAGATCGCGCGCAAGTTCAAGTCAGACAAGGTTCTGGTCGCGGTAGGCATAGCGACACCGACGGCCCAGGCGCTCGCCAGCGCCATCAGGGACATACCCGTGGTGTTCTCAGCCGTCACCGATCCGGTGGCAGCGGGACTCGTCTCGTCGTACCAGGGCGGTGGCAAGAACGTCACCGGCACCTCCGACATGACGCCGGTAGCCGCCCAGCTCGACCTGCTCACCGCCCTCAAGCCAATCAAGCGGCTGGGCCACGTGTACAACGCCGGCGAAGCCAATTCAGTCAAGCTGGCTGAACTGGTCAAGGCCTACTGCGACAAAAAGGGCATCCAGCTCGTAGAATCGACGGTAGCCAACTCATCCGAGGTGCGCTCGGCCATCCAGGCCATCGCGGACAGGATAGACGGTGTGTACCTGGGCAACGACAACACGGTGTTCTCCGCGGTCAATGCGGTAGCCGAGGTCTGCCTCCAGAAACGCCTGCCGCTTGTGACGGCTGATCCGACGAGCGCCGAGACCGTACCGGTACTTGCCGCCCTCGGCTTTGATTACTACCAGATGGGCCGCGCCACGGGAAGGATCGTTGCCCGGATACTCAAGGGCGAGAAGCCTGGTTCAATTCCCACCTACTTCCCCGACTCGCCGGCAGAGAAAAGCCTGGTGCTCAACCTGGACGTGGCCGCGAAGCTGGGCATCTCACCCACCGCCGAATTGATAGCGCAGGCCACTTCGGTCGTTCGCAACGGCACGGTGGAGCGCAGAAAGAAGTGATAGAGGCAATCCTCGTCGAGGGCCTGGTCTACGGCATTCTGGCCCTTGGCGTGTTTGTCTCGTTCCGTGTGCTGGACTTTCCGGACCTGACCGCCGAGGGGGCCTTTCCCCTCGGCGCAGCCGCGGCTGCGGCGCTCATATCGGCCGGGGCAAACCCGGTGGTCGCGATGCTGGGGGCCTTCACCGCGGGAGCTCTGGCCGGTGCGGCTACCGGGTCCATCTACGCCACGCTCAGGGTTCCCTCGCTGTTGGCCGGCATTGTCGTGATGACCGGCCTGTGGTCGGTCAACCTGCGCGTGATGGGCGGCAAGGCCAACATGCCGCTGATAGCCAACAATCCGGTCATGGACGCCGCCTACGGCCTTTTGCCAGGCTCCAGCGACTGGTCCGCTGCCTTGTTTTTCCTCATCGTTGCCGCCTGCGTGCTGGGCCTCTTGGCGCTGTTCTTCTCCACCGAGGCCGGCATAGCCATGGGCGCGCTGGGCGACAACGAGTCAGTCGTCATTTCAGCGGGATCCAACCCCAAAGTCCTCAGAACTTCAGGCGTCGCACTTTCAGGAGCGCTGTGCGGGCTATCAGGGGGTCTGGCCGCCTCGTACCAGGGCTTCGCCGATGTCAATTTCGGCTCCGGCGTCGTGGCCGCCGGTCTGGCCAGCGTCATGGTCGGGGAATTCCTGTTCCGCTCCAACCGCATAGGCGTCCAGCTCGTGCGCGTACTCATAGGCTCCATTGCGTTCCGGGCCATCATGTTCGCCGGCCGCAAGTACGGCTACCTCGTAGGCATGGGCCCCAACGACCTCAGGATGGTCACGGCCCTGCTGGTAGTAGGCGCCGTGGCAGCGGGCCACTTCAAGGCAAACCAGGCCTCCCGCCGGGGGTTGAACGCTGCAGTGTCCAGGGCTGGCTCCAGAGGTAAAAACCAGTGATCCAGATAGAAGGCCTCACCGTCATATTCAACGCCGGCACCCAGGATGAACGCGCAGCCATAGACGGGCTGTCCCTGTCGGTGCCCAGGGGACAGTGGATATCCCTCATCGGCTCCAACGGGGCAGGCAAGACGACGCTCCTCAACGCCATCGCGGGGTCTGTCCCCGTTGCGGCCGGCAGAGTCGTGCTGGACGGCATCGACCGTGCGGGCGAACCCGAATACCACCGGGCCAGGATCGTGGGCCGCGTCAGGCAGGATCCCACCGCCGGAACCGCGCCCGAGATGACCGTGATGGACAACCTGGCCCTCGCCAGCCGCAAGGGCCCACGCCGGCTTCTGCCCGCCAAGCCTGCCTCACTGAAACGCAGGCTCCTGGAACGGCTCGCCGAACTCGGCATGGGACTGGAAGACCGCGCCGGCGAGAATGTCTCCAGGCTCTCGGGTGGCCAGCGGCAGGCCCTGGCGCTGCTCATGGCCGCCATGACCCGGCCCGCCGTGCTGCTTCTGGACGAGCATACCGCAGCCCTCGATCCGCGCAACGCCGACATCGTCATGGAACTGACACGGCGCTTCGTCCGTGACTACGACCTGACCGCGAAGGCGACCGGCTCGTCATGATGCACGAAGGTGGCATCGTGGCCGACCTCAGCGGCGCGGAAAAGTCAGGCTCCAGCGTCGAGCGGCTCGTCAGGCTGTTCAAGGAAGTGAGAAGCCAAGAATATGCCGAAGACCGGGACTTGCTCTCATAATTCCTTGACTCACGGCATGCATGGTCTATTCTTTAACCATGAAATCAATCCGGACTAAAATTGTATTGCTTTCTGCTTCAGCCGCCCTGATCGTGGCCCTCAGCCTGTCGGGGTTCTTCATCTTCATACTGAAGACCTCCATTGACGAGCAGGTGCTGGCGCTTGAGACGACACTGAGGGACGACTTTGACCTGCTCATCAAGAGCGAAATAGAAACAGCCGTCTCCATGCTCGAGCGCATTGCCAAGCTCAGGAACTCTGGCGCGCTTTCCGCGTCGGATGCCCACACCTTTGCCGCAACGCTCCTGCGCGATACCCGGTATGGCAAGGATGGATATTTCTGGGCAGATACTCCCAAGGGCGACAACATAGTCCTTTTGGGCGGCGCTTCGGAGGGAACAAACCGCCTTGGCCTCA
Organism: Spirochaetota bacterium; assembly: GCA_020048755.1. Taxonomy (GTDB): domain Bacteria; phylum Spirochaetota; class Spirochaetia; order Treponematales; family UBA12059; genus SZUA-370. The sequence goes on along the minus strand of JAIFMD010000036.1, from coordinate 1,553 downwards.
AGGATGTCAACGGTTTTGAACTCGTACGTGCCATCATAGCCGCGGCCATGGGTGGCGGTGGCTATACTGATTACTGGTTCCCCCGGGCTGGCGAGACAGAAGCACTGCCAAAGCGCGGCTACAGCATGTATTCACCAGGCTTTGACTGGGTGGTCGGAACGGGCAACTACACCGACGATATAGACAGAGTCATTGCCGGGAAGCGAAGCGCGGCTGAGGCCGTATTGCGCCGGGCGCTGGTGATGATTGCCCTCATCGCCTCTGTCCTGTCCGCTACGATGGTAGCAGTCGCGATGCTCATGGGCAACCGCATCGCAAAGCCGCTCGTCTATGCGGCAGCAAAGGTAAGGGATCTGGCCGCTGGCCGCCTCGATGTCGATGTTGACAATACCATGGCCGCAGGAAAGGACGAAGCGGGGGTGCTCGTTTCATCACTGGCCACTACCGTAGCAAAGCTGCGGGATGTCATGGAAAACGTACAGGATGCCAGTTCAATGATGATATCGGGCTCAGCCAGGCTCTCCGAAGCTGCCCGGCAGATGGCCACCGGTATTGACGGCATAGCAGAGTCAAGCCAGCAACTTTCCCAGGGCGCTTCGGAACAGGCTGCGAGCGCGGAAGAAGTTTCGGCCAGTGTCGAACAGATGGGCGCCAACATCAGGCAGAATGCCGACAACTCGTTCCAGACAGAGAAAACCTCTTCCAAGGCGGCCAGCGATGCCAGGGCAGGCCTTGCCGCAGTACGCGAAACGGTTAAAGCCATGCGCCAGATCGCTGAAAAAATCGATATTATAGAAGAGATAGCGCGGCAGACCAACATGCTGTCTCTCAATGCGAGCATAGAAGCCGCGAGGGCCGGCGAGCACGGCAAGGGTTTTGCGGTAGTCGCCAGCGAAGTAGGCAAACTGGCAGAACGCTCGAAGGTGGCAGCGGGCGAGATATCGGTACTGTCGCAACAGAGCGTGGACATTGCCGACCGGGCAGGACTCCTGCTGGAAGGCATGGTTCCGGACATTCAGAAGACAGCGGACCTCGTGCAGGAGATCAGTGTTGCGAGCCGCGAGCAGGATACCGGAACACAGCAGATAGGCCAGGCAATGATCCAGCTTGACTCGGTCATCCAGCAGAATGCTTCCATATCGGAGGAATTCAGCGCAACAAGCGAGGAGATTGCCGGCCAGGCACGCATGGTGGCCGATACGTCTTCGGAACTCCATGTGCAGGCTGAACGGTTGCAGGACCTTGTTTCGTTCTTCAGACTTTCCGGTTCAGAAGATTAGATCATCGAGGGCAAACCCGTTCAAGGAGGCTCTACATGAAATCGATACGGATGAAAATTGTCGTATTGGCAGCCGCTTCGGCCCTGATCGTGGCCTTGAGCCTGACCCTGGTGTTTACCTTCGTCCTCCGTTCTGCTTCCTCGCGTCAGGTAAGTGCTCTGGAAGCAACCCTGCGGGACGACTTTGACCGCCTGATCAAGAGCGAGGTGGAATCCGCGGCTTCGATGCTGGAAAACCTGGCACAGGCACGGGACAAAGGGGAGCTCAGCCGCA
>JAIFMD010000131.1 GCA_020048755.1 Spirochaetota bacterium | reverse complement strand
TTCAGCGCCATACAGACCTGGGACGCGATGCTGTTCGCCTGCGCCGCCATCCAGAAGGCGAAAGGCGTTTCCGGGGCGATTGGCGGAGCCCTGCGGTCGATACGCAGCTTCGAAGGCCTGGCCGGTACCATCGCCATCGACGAGTACGGCGATGCCAAACGCACGCTCTACTTCAAACGCGTTTCTGGAAACCGCATAATCACAGAAGGCAAGGTACAATAGTTTTGCGAACTACAGGAGCGCACGCCCCGCGGTTACGGTCCAGATTCCGCGTTTCCACCTGGCTGGCGCTGGGCCTCGGCCTGATACTTACATCAAGCTTGCTGACGGGCCTCTGGATGCTCTCCAACATCACCGCGAACATGCGTGAAGAAGTGACGGGCCGGATGAGACTGGTGGCCACGACGATCGCCCATGATATCAATACTTTGCTCAATGGCTACAAGTTGTCCCTGAGCCTTCTGAACGACTGGACGTTCAGGAACCAGGCTGGTATCGATTCAGTCGCGCGCCTGTATCCGGCATTCAGCGCAGTGATGACCGTTGATGGAATCGGCCGGGTCTCCTGGGCTTCGGAGGGTTCTTCGGAACGTGGCCACGATCTTTCAAGGCGTGATTTCTACCTCGAGATTTCCAGGTCGAAGTTGCCATACCTTTCTTCGACATTCATAACGGAAGGCGACTACACGCCCACCGCCGTTCTGGCTGTTCCCTATCCGGGCGGTTCCTCCATCGGATACCTGCGGCTTGCCGCCTTGAGCGAGTACCTGTCATCGCTCCCCGTGCAGGGCCGCGGAAAAATAGCCGTGGTAGACCGCAACGGCTACTATGTGGCAGCCGCAGACCAGCAACTGATACTCGAGCGAAAAAACCTTGCGCTTGAAGACTGGTTCAAGGCCGAACAACTGGAAATGGTCGGGAATTCTTCTACCAGCCACGACGACGGCACCGTCGACCTCGTCTCCTGGGCACCGGTCGGTCAGAATTCCGGCTGGAGCATCGTGGTCACCGAGTCTACGGAACAGGCCTTCAGCGTGGTGGCTGAAGTCAGGTTTGCAACCATCCTCATGCTGCTCCTCAGTTGGCTGCTTTCTATGCTGCTCATCGTCATGATGCTCTTTTTCTTCGACGAGGACATCCGTTCGCTCAGGCGGTACAACGCCACCATCGCGGCCGGTACCTACGACGCCGATTTCAGGTACGTTGGTTTCAAGGACCTTCTGCCGCTCGCCCATGACTACGAACAAGCCGTGCTGGCAGTCAGGGACAGGGAGGCGCGCATGACTGCCAGCCTCACCGAGAAGGAAATACTGCTCAAGGAAATCCATCATCGCGTCAAAAACAACCTGCAGCTGGTCGTGAGCCTGCTGACGCTCAAGTCAAACGGCTTGGGTGTGCGCGACGATGCTTTCAACGATTCAATAGACCGGATCCGCGTGATGGCCACGATCCATGAGCTGCTGTATGAATCCGCCGACTTCGCGCACATAGACCTGAGTGAATACGTCACCACCATCGTAGAGTGGATATTGTCGTCGTACGCCTATGGTCCGGATGCTCCTCGGCTCAGGCTGGACCTCGCCAGCCTTGAACTGGATATCGACGCGGCCGTACCCTGCGGGCTTATAATCAACGAGCTGTTCACCAATGCCATAAAGTACGCCTTTGGTCCAGGCGCGGAAAACCCGACCATTTCCGTTTCAACCGCGATCTCTCCCGACGGCATGGTGCGCCTGGTGGTGTCAGACAATGGCCGCGGAATTCCGGACTCGCTCGATCCGCTGACCGTACAGACGCTGGGCATGCAGTTGATAGTCTCGCTGACGGCCCAGCTCCATGGCACCTGGAGCCTGTCGAGAAGCGGCGGCTCTGCCTGGACCATCGACTTTCCGCAGCACAAGCTTTGATGGAGAAGAGTAGCTGTATCATCGCGTCCAGAGAGAGGGTAGCCCGTGGCTGTAAGGCTCCCGACGCGATACCGGTGAAAACCACTCCGGAGCTGTTTTCGTAAAAGCCGCATCTGCGGCCGGTAATGGAAACCGGGTGCGCCCGTTACAGCATACCGAGAGCGGGGAAACCCGAAGTAAGGTGGTACCGCGGATTCCGCGAGCCTGCAGGCGCCGTTGTCGCCAGTGGGCGGCCCTCTACGGGGGTCTTGTGGGGTTCGTCCTTACGCTAGAGGACGTCGGGAATGCTTTTCCGGCGGGTCTGCGTGTGGACGCGTCCCGCTGGAGGCCCGCAAAGAGGAGTACCCAGTGAGTCACCCAGTCCAGACCATCCGCCATTCGCTGTCACACGTGATGGCAGAAGCCGTTGTCAAGCTCTACCCGGGCACCAAGGTTGCCATAGGTCCGGCCATTGAAGACGGGTTCTACTACGATTTCCAGTTTCCAGCACCCATCCAGCCCGATGACCTGCCAGCCATCGAGAAGGAGATGCGTCGCATCATCTCCGCCAATGTGCCGTTCAAGCGCGTCGAGGTGAGCAAGGCAGAGGCGCTGGCGATGTTCACCGGGGAACCGTTCAAGCTGGAGCTTATTGACGGCCTTGAAGACGGTACCATTTCAATCTACGAGCAGGGTGGCTTCAAGGACCTCTGCCGCGGCCCTCACGTCGATACCACCCGCGACCTTCGCCCCGATTGCTTCAAGCTGCGCTCGATAGCCGGCGCATACTGGCGCGGTGACGAGAAGCGCCCGATGCTCACCCGCATCTATGCCTATGCGTTCGTGAGCAAAGCTGAACTCGAAGCCCACCTCAAAATGCTTGAAGAAGCCGAAAAGCGCGACAACCGCAAGCTTGGCAAGGAACTGGGACTCTACAGCACCCACGAGGAAGCGGGTCCGGGGCTGGTGTACTGGCACCCCAAGGGTGGCCGGTTCCGCGTCGAGCTTGAGAACTGGTGGCGCAACGAGCACTACAAGAACGGCTACGAGATCCTCTATACCCCCCACGTCGGCAAGAGCTGGCTATGGGAAACTTCTGGCCACCTCGGCTTCTATAAAGAAGGCATGTATTCGCCGATGGAGATCGACGAAGACAAGTACTACATCAAGCCGATGAACTGCCCGTTCCATATCATGATCTACAAGAACGACGTGCATTCGTACCGCGAGTTGCCGCTCCGGTGGGCAGAACTCGGCACCGTGTACCGCTACGAGCGCGCCGGAGCCCTTCATGGCCTGATGCGCGTTCGTGGTTTTACCCAGGACGATGCCCACATCATCTGCACCCCCGAGCAGATCGAAGACGAGATTGCCGAGGTCCTGCGCTTTAGCCTCTTTATGCACAAGACCCTCGGCTTCAAGGAAATCAAGGCTTACCTGGCGACCAGACCGGCGGGCGATGGTGCCGTCGGGGCTCCCGAAATGTGGGACACCGCGCTCGAAAGCCTGCGCAAGGCGGTGGGCAAGGAAGGCCTTGCCTACGAGATGGACGAAGGCGGCGGCGCGTTCTACGGTCCCAAGATAGACCTCAAGGTCAAGGACGCCATAGGCCGCGAGTGGCAGCTGACTACCATCCAGTTCGACTTCAACCTGCCCGAGCGCTTCGACATGACCTACATCGATGCCGACGGGCAGAAGAAGCGGCCGTACATGGTGCACCGCGCACTGCTCGGGTCGATCGAGCGCTTCTTCGGCGTCTACCTCGAGCACACCGCCGGCGCCTTTCCGATCTGGCTCGCACCGGAGCAGGCTGTCGTCATTCCGGTGGGCAATGATTTTGCCGACTACGCCGCACAGGTTGCTGCCGAACTCAAGAAGGCTGGATTGCGGGCCAGAGCCATGCTTTCTGACGAGCGCATGAACGCCAAGATCCGCGACGCCCAGGGGCAGAAGACCCCGTACATGCTCGTAGTTGGCGCAAAGGAGCGCGATGAGGGAACGGTAGCCGTCCGTGTCCGTGACGGCAGGCAGTTACCTGCGATGAAAGTCTCTGAATTCGTGGATATGGTTGGGGGGCTCGTAGCCGCCCGTTCATTGGAGCTATAAGATACACGGCCGCGCAGGTCTAAGACCCGCGCGGCCATATCATGGATGCATAGTGGAAGAAACAACCAAGAAGCCGATGACGAGGGTTTTCCTGGTCATAGCGTTGTCCATGCTGTCATGCCTCCTCCTCGTACTGGTACGGTACGGCTTGACGGGACGTTTTTCTCAGGGGTACCTGCTCTGGAACCTGCTCCTGGCGGCAATACCAGTAATCGTAGCGCGGTACGGAGCCCTCTTCTCTTCAATGGCGCTTACCAAGCGGGCTTCAAAAGCAGTAGGGCTTGTATCGTTTTTTGTCTGGCTCGTTTTTTACCCGAACGCTCCGTATCTGTTTACTGACTTTATCCATGTAATACGACGGTCGGGTCTAGGCACTGTTGCGTTTCCCTGGCTATCACCGGCTGACTTGCAGTGGTATGACATAGTCATGAATGCCGCATTTGCCTTCGTCGGTCATTACATAGGCCTTGTTTCAATGTATCTGATGCATGGAACGATGCGCATGTTGTTTGGCCGGGTTGCTGGCTGGGCTTATCTGGCTCCGGCGATACTCCTATCGGGTTTTGGCATACATCTCGGTCGATTCTCACGCTTCGACAGCTGGGATCTCGTGCTCCATCCTTTGCAGACACTGCAGGTCATCTCGCGGTCCCTGGCCGACCCCGCTGCTGTCTTGTTCTCCCTTGCTTTTGCCTTCTTCATTGCCCTGACCTACATCATCTTCTACATCGTCAAACGCGATCCCTTAGGCTACCTGGATTCCTGACTCTGCAGGCTGCGACCAGGACAGGGAAATTTAGCAAAGAGACACAGAGAAGACGAGGTGGGAAAAGCTTTGGGCTAGGAGAAGATAGGAAAATTTGGCACAGAGACACAGAGAAGACGAGGGGATAAGAAGGATCAAGAAGGAAAAGAGTTCTTAAACTTCTTTTCTACCTTCTCGTTTCTTTCTTCCTCATCTTCTCTGTGGCTCTGTGCCAAAAAACGTATACCAGGCAAATCAAAAAGGCCGTCCGGGTTACCCTGGACGGCCTTTGGTCAATCTGGCGGAATTGTTTAAATTTCCTTATACCGTCTACAAGCGTGGGCGTCCTCCATGACGTGAGGGTCGCTTGAAGGCGACTCGTCATCCATGACGTACCGGTCGCTTGAGGGCGACCGGCCATCTCGGAGGCGCGCATCCTTGCGCGCCAGTTTTCAGGTCAAATCTCTTTATATCTCCGGCAAGCGTGGAAATGGCCGTTGCCGACGTCCATGAGTTCGGGTTCGGCTTCGGCTGAACATTCGGGCTTGGCGTAGGGGCAACGGGTGTGGAAGCGGCATCCTGGCGGGATGTTGGCAGGGGAGGGGATCTCGCCGGATATCGGCAGTTCCTTGATTATGTCCACCTTGCCGGTTACTGGTTCGGGTACCGCGTCTATGAGCGCCTTGGTGTACGGATGCAGCGGGTTGTCTATCACGTCGTCCGCGTTGCCCATCTCGACGATGCGCCCGAGGTACATGACGGCGATGCGGTCGGTAAAGTAACGTGCCGTAGAGAGGTCGTGCGTGATGTACAGGTAGGTCAGCCCGAGGTCGCGCTGGACGTCCTTCATCATGTGCAGTATCTCGGCACGCGTTGACAGGTCTATCATCGATACCGGTTCGTCGGCTACAAGCATCATCGGGTTGAGGATAAGGGTTCGGGCCGTCGCAATGCGCTGGCGCTGCCCGCCCGAGAGCATGTGCGGGAATCGCCCCATGTACTCTTCGGGGGGATTAAGCTTGACCTCGGTGAGTGCCTTGATGATCATCCTCTCGTGCTCCACGTGATCGCCGGGCAGTTTGTGGATGATCAGCGGTTCCTCGAGCACGTCCTTGATCTTGAAGCGCGGGTTCAGCGACGCGTACGGGTCCTGGAATATCATCTGGACCTGACGTCTGTACGCCTGTGTCCGCTCCTTGTCGGTAATGGTGACGTCCTCGCCGTTGAAGATGATTGAACCACTCGTAGGATCTATGAGCTTCATCACCAGTTTGCCGGTCGTTGTCTTTCCGGAGCCTGATTCGCCAATGAGGCCGAATATCTCTCCGCGCCGGATGGCGAAACTTATGCCGTCGACGGCTTTTACAACCTTGCGGTTTTTGCCCGTCAGGGTCTGTGCGAGGCTCTGGTGCGGTGCGAAGTGTTTCTTGAGATTCTTTATCTCGAGTATGACGTCGTTTTCGTTGATGCTCATTTGCCGCACCTCCAGCAGGCGACCATGTGTCCGGGCTCGATCTCCAGGAGCGGGGGCTCTTCCTGGCTGCATTTGTCCATGACCTTGTGGCAGCGCGGGTGGAAGCGGCAGCCCTTGGGCGGATCGATGAGGTCCGGCGGAGTTCCGGGGATGTACGACAGGCTCTCGACTTTCTTGCGCAACAGCGGGGTGGCCTGCAGGAGCTTCTCCGTGTACGGATGCATCGGCCCCTGCTTGCCATAGATCTGCTGGTTCGTTCCCAGTTCTGCGATCTTGCCGGCATACATCACGCAGATGCGGTCGGATATCTCGGCCTCCAGCGACAGGTCGTGGGTAATGAAGATGAACGACAGGTCAAAGGTCTTCTTGAGCTTCTTGAGCAGGTTGATTATCTGGGCCTGGACTATCACGTCGAGTGCCGTTGTCGGCTCGTCGAGGATGACCAGCTTGGGCTTGAGGAACAGGGCTGTCGCGATGACGATGCGTTGCTTCATGCCGCCAGACATCTCGTGCGGGTAGCGTCCCATCACCTCGGGCGGCAAGCCAACCAGGCCGAGGTACTCCTTGATGAGCTCCTCTGCCTGCTTCTTGTCCATGTCACGGTGCTCGCGAAGGGTCTCCATCATCTGCTTGCCGATCGTGTAGACCGGGGTCAGGCAGTTCATGGCACCCTGGAATACCATGGACACCTGCTCCCAGCGGACAGTCTTGCGGACTTCCTTTTCCGAGAGCGTCATGATGTCACGGCCTGCGAGGATGATTTTCGACCCGTCTTCGATCCGTCCAGGAGGAGACGGCATCTTGAGCAGGGCAACACCGGTCGTGGTTTTTCCGCAACCGGATTCTCCAACAAGGCCGAGTGTCTCACCCTTGTACAGGTCGAAGCTGACGTCATCGAGGGCGCGTACCGCTCCCTTTGACGTGTGGTAATAGAGTCTCAGGTTCTTTACTTCAAGGATTTTATCCATGGTTTACCTCGTACGAAGCTTCGGGTGCAGGATCTTGTCCATGGCGAAACCCAGGAAGGCGAACGTCATGCCCATGAGCGCGATGAAGAGTCCCGGCGGCACTATCCACCACCACAGTCCGTTCAGCGTAGCGCCGGAGAGCTGGGCATCGTGGAGTATCTGACCCCAGGAAATGATGCTCGGATCACCGAGTCCAAGGAGTGACAGCGATGATTCGGCTACAATCGCACCTGGTACCGACAGTGCCATGTTGGCAAAGGAGTACGGCAGCAGGAGCGGAGCCATGTGCTTGAAAATGATGCGCCATTTGCCGGAACCAAGCGCCTTGGCTGCCTCGATGTATGTCTCTTCCTTTATCTGCAGCGCCATTGACCGTACTGTCTTTACTGGTCCTACCCAGTAGAACACGATCATCGAGCCGATGATTATCCAGATGCTTGGCTTGAAGATCGCCGAGAGTACGATCAGGATGGGCAACATGGGCATGGAGACGAAAATTTCGAAGATGAACGACATGATGGTGTCGGTAATACCGCCAAAATATGCGCAGATTATGCCGTACAGCACCCCGATCAAAACCGAAACGATGCTCGTTATGATGCCGATGAACAGCGCCCACTTGAGGCCGGCTATGATGCCCGAGAAGATGTCCCGCTTGGAGGTATCGGTACCGAGTATGCCGGAAACGCGTCCTGTAACGATGAGGTTCATGTCCTCAACCGAGTTGGAACCATCCTCGAATAGTGAGGCTGGAATCTTGACCTTGTACAGGTAATCGCCCTTGAGTGCCTCTCTGGCCGCAAGCATATCGCTGCCCGTCTTGGCAAAGATGATGTTCGTCGGTTTGACGTTGGAAGAATCCGAGTTGGCAATCGCTTCTTCGCTCGCATGATTCCTGATGAATTCATATACGGCGGAGCTTGCATCCGTATCGATGGCAAAGCGAACCGGGTCGCCATCGAGTCCGTCCTGGTACATCTGCCCGAGGAAAACCGATTCACCATCTGGCCGCTCTATCGATATGTTCATGAAGAGCATGCCGGTACCTTTGGCCTTCAAGATTATATCGAGTGGCGATTTGTCGAATTTGTAGCTGTACTTGAACGTAAATACGCGGACAGCACCGAACTCCGGGTCTTCTTCTTCAGTGATGACAGGTTTGTCGAGACGCTTTGTCGTTGCTGATTTCTGGCTGGAGAAGAGGTTCGTCCAGGCAGGCGGAGCCGCAGGCGGGTTGTCTTCCCAGTAGGTAATGTTGCGCCAGTTGCCATTTACGTCTTTGTATGGCAGGAACACCGGTTCCAGCAGTACGACGACTATGGACAGGGCCAGTATGCCGAGGCCGATCAGGCCGGAGGTTTCCTTGCGGAAATCGGCCCAGAACTCGCCGAGGCGATAGGTAAAGTCTTTCATGCTCATGCCTTGCCTCCAACCTTGATGCGCGGATCCAGGAACCCGTAGATGAGGTCCAGGAA
>JAIFMD010000011.1 GCA_020048755.1 Spirochaetota bacterium | reverse complement strand
GACTTTGACAACGACTACAAGACCATGGACCCCGACTACATGGAGTCAATCTGGTGGGTAGTCAAGCGCCTCTGGGACGAGGGCCTCATCTACGAGGGCCACTACATCCTGCCGTACTGCCCCCGCTGTTCAACCGTGCTGTCCAACCACGAGCTCCAGCTCGGCGGTTACAAGGACGTACACGATCCCGCGGTTACCATCAAATTCAGGATAAAGGCCGACAGCAAGGGCGCCCCGGGACTCTCCGCCGGCAACACGTTCTTCCTCGCGTGGACCACCACCCCCTGGACGCTGCCGTCCAACCTGGCCCTGGCCATAGGCCCGGACGTCGACTATGTCCTCATCGAAGATGGTGCGGAACGCTACATCATGGCCGAGGCTAGGATAGCGGCTTACTATAAAGATGCCGCATCGCTCAAGATAGTCTCCCGCATGAAAGGTTCGGCCCTCGTGGGAGCCATCTACGAACCGCTGTTCCCCTACTTTGCTGAAACAGAGGCCCAGGGCTCGTTCCGCGTCCATGCGGCAGCCTATGTGACAACCGAAGACGGCACCGGCATAGTGCATACCGCTCCCGGCTTCGGCGAGGACGATTACCAGACCCTCAAGGGCACCGGTGTGCCCACCGTCTGCCCCGTCGATGGCGAGTGCAAGTTCACCGCCGAGGTCAGCGACTACACGGGCCGTTTCGTAAAGGACTGCGACAAGGACATCATCGAACGGCTCAAACTAGAGGGCAAGCTGGTCAAGCGCGAACAGTACCTGCACGCCTACCCGCACTGCTGGCGCTGCTCGAGCCCGCTCATCTACCGCGCCATCTCCAGCTGGTTCGTCAAGATCGATCCGGTCAAGCAGAAGATGCTCAAGGCCAACTCGTCGGTCTACTGGATGCCCGGCCACATACGCGACGGCCGCTTTGGCAAGTGGCTGGAGAATGCCCGCGACTGGGCCATCAGCCGCAACCGCTACTGGGGCAACCCCCTGCCCATCTGGAAGTGCGACGAATGCGGCGGCACCGAGTGCGTCGGTTCCCGCGACGATCTGGAGAAGTTTTCAGGTTCGCGGCCAACTGACCTCCACAAGCATTTTGTCGACGATATAAGCTGGAAGTGCAAGAAGCCGGGCTGCTCAGGCACCATGAAGCGCATCCCCGAGGTCCTGGACTGCTGGTTCGAGTCCGGCTCCATGCCCTACGCCCAGGTGAACTACCCGTTCCAGAACAAGAAGCACTTTGAAGAGCACTTTCCTGCCGACTTCATCTGCGAAGGTCTGGACCAGACCCGCGGCTGGTTCTACACGCTGACCATCCTGGCTGCCGCCCTGTTCGACAAGCCGGCCTTCAAGGCCTGCGTCGTCAACGGCCTCGTGCTCGCCACCGACGGCAAGAAGATGTCCAAGAGCCTGCGCAACTACACCGACCCGGTCAAGGTCATAGACGAGTTCGGGGCAGACGCGCTGCGTATCTTCCTCATGCACTCCGCCGTGACACGCGGTGACGACCTCTGCTACTCCGACGAAGGCGTCCGCGAGGTAGTCAAGAGCATCCTGTTGCCACTCTGGAGCGCCTACGGCTTCTACATCACCTACGCCAACATCGACAAGGTGGAACCGGCCGAGGCTTCTTTGAACGCCGCCAATCCCATGGACCGCTGGATACTCTCCAAGTGCGAGACGATGGTCAAGGATGTCGGTGCGAGCCTGGAAGCCTATGACATGCAGCGCTCCATCGACCCTATGGTCGATTTCATAGACGCCCTGAACAACTGGTACATCCGCCGCTCGCGCCGCCGCTTCTGGCGCTCCGAGAACGATGGCGACAAGGTGCAGGCCTACTCCACGCTGTACCGCGTCCTCCGCAAGCTGACGCTGTGCCTCGCGCCGTTCGCGCCGTTCATCACGGAAACCATGTGGAAGAACCTCCGCGGCAACGACGCCGAGAGCGTGCACCTGGCCCTGTTCCCTGAATATGACGACCGCTACCGTGACGAGGATCTCGAGTGGAAGATGGACGCGGTACGCAAGACCGTGACGATGGGCCGCAGTCTCCGCTACCAGCACAACCTCAAGATCCGCCAGCCGCTGGCCGCGGTACACCTGGTAACCAAGGATGTCCGCGAACGGGCTGTCCTCCTGGAGATGGAGGACATAGTCCGCGAGGAACTCAACGTCAAGGAAGTCATCTTCCGCGAGGACGAAGAGGAGTTGGTAGAATACCAGGCAAAAGCCAACTTCCGCGTGATGGGCAAGGAACTGGGCAAGGACATGAAGGAAGGCGCTGCCATCGTCGAAAAACTGGAACCGAAACAGATAGCCAGCCTCCTTGCCGGCGCCACCTTCGTCATCGAGGTCGCGGGCCGCCAGATTGAACTGACAAAAGAAAAAGTAGAAGTGCGCAGGCTCGAGAAGGCCAGCCTCAGGGTGGTCAACGAAGGAACGCTCACGGTGGCCCTCGATGCCGGGATAACCCCTGCCCTGCTCGACGAGGGCAACGCGCGCGACTTGGTGCGCGGCGTCCAGACGCTCCGCAAGGATTCCGGCCTTGCCGTAACTGACCGCATCGAATTGTCCGTGTACGGCAGCGACGACCTGAAACGGGCCTTCGATACCTTCTCCGGCTTCGTTTCCGGCGAAACGCTGGCTGTCGTGTTGCGGTGGGAAGCCGTCCCGGGGCAGATAGACATCGAAGCGGGTGATGACGCGTGGAAAGCAGCGCTTACAAAGGTGTAAGCGGCCCGTTCCGGTTAAGAACAGGGAAAAGCCAGGCTTTTCCCTGTTTTTTATTGACTTGAGCATTTCATGGTATTAGTATTACCGTAGGAGTAATACTATGATGATCACCGAAAAAGGACAAGTTACCATACCTCAGCCAATTCGCGAGGCACTCGGCCTCAGGCCTGCGACCGAGGTTGAATTCATCCTTGAAGGTGACCATGCTGTACTCCGCAAGAAGGAAATGGTAAGCATGGTCGCGGAACGCTTGGCCAGATACCGGGGTACTGCTACGATTGGCCTCAGCACCGACGACATTCTTGCCCTGACGCGCCCGTGAACGCCATCCTCGTCGATTCAAGCGTCGTGCTGGACCTGTTCACAGCCGACAAAACGTTCTACGAACGATCCCTGGCCTGCCTCGCACTCTATGGGGCCAAGGGAGACCTGCTCATCGATGACATCGTGTATGCGGAAGTATCGGTTGGTTTCGCACGCATTGAAGAGCTTGATGAAGCACTCTATGGGGCTGGTTTCATAGGCTCGGCAATCCCCAAGGAAGCGCTCTTCCTCGCGGGCAAGGCCTTCCTTGCATATAAAAAACGTGGTGGCACAAGGGTATCCCCATTACCTGATTTCATCATCGGAGCACACGCAGCCGTGACGGGACTGCCACTGCTGACCCGCGATCCAACACGAATAAAGGAAGCCTACCCGAGCGTACACATCATTGAACCCTGATTTTTTAATGTAAAATTAGTATAAATGTTTGCATGATGCCGTCATAGCATGGTATTTTGGTACTATCTTCAAGGTCGTAGAGTAGCGTCACATCGACCGAAATTTCGGTGCTATGGTCATTTTTTGACTTTGCGCCGTACGACAAAATATATGGAGGTATGAATGACGATACGTCGATTATCGATCGTCGCTTTGGCCGCGGCAGTGCTACTTGCCGCCTGCGCAACCAAACCGCCCGCAGCACCGGAACCTGAACCACAGATTGTGGCTCCAGTGCCTGAACCAGTAAAAGAACCCGAACCAGTCAAAGCGCCTGAAATTGCCAAAGAAGAACTTGATGCCCTGCATGGCCGCGTCCTGGCCCTCAGGAAGGATGCCTTCGAGCTGGGTCTCAAAGACCTCATGAGCAAGGAATATGCAGAAGCAGAAAAGCATTACCTGGCCGGCAAGACCGCGCTGGATGCGGACAACAGGCCGGTAGCCAAATCAGAACTGAGCACTGCAGAACCCTTGTTCGCCGAACTCGTCGCAAAGGGCGGGGTCATGGTTGCCAGAAACAGGCAGTCCGATGCCGCCGCCGCCAGGAAACGTGCACTTGGTGTGGATGCTCAGACGCTGTCACCGGACGCACTGGCGGTTGCCGATGCGGCACTGGCTTCTGCCGATGCGGCCCTGGCCGCGGGTGACTTCAAGGCAGCAATTGCCTCGTACGGCCTTGCCATCTCCGCCTTCGATGCAGTTGAAAAACGATCTTCAGCCTTGGCCGTCAAGGCTACCGTAGACTCGCTGGGATACGGTCCGCTTGATGCTGGCAACTATGCCACGGCCGGCCAGAAACTGGCAGCGCTTGACAAGCTCCTGGAAAAAGAGCCCAAAGCCGCACAGGATGCAGCTGAGGAGTCTCTGCTCCGCTACCGGCTCGTGCTTGCCAAGGGCTGGGAACTGACGGCCGGCGGAAAACGCGACGCAGCCCAGAAGTTCAAGCTTGAAGCCGAGGGAATCAAGGCACAGGTAGCTGTCAAAGCCGAATATGCAGAAGCCAAGACCCTCTGGGATGAAGGCCTGTCTGTTTTCGCCACAGGCAACCATGAAGCCTCCGCGCCCCTGTTTGAACAGTCTGAACTCCTGTTTGCCGCGGTATACGACAAAGCAGCCGCCAAGCGGGCCGCCGCTGAGGCCGCCATCAAGGCCGCAGCTTCAAAGAACGAAGAGAGCTCCACCATCGTTGTAGAGGGTAATGAGAAGTTAGGAACAGCGGATGACTCCGTAGCCCCGGCCTCAGAAGGCAAAAAGGAGTGAACCCCATGAAAAAAACCATACTTGCCTTCCTCGCCATCGCACTCGCCGTTACGGCGGTCAACGCCCAGAACCTTGCGCAAAATTCTTTCTACCTTAAGAGTGTAGAGCTTGAAACGGCAGCCAGAAATGCTTTTGACGAAGGCGAATACGACCTGGCTGTGGAACTTGCGGCCGAGGCTCAGAAAAACGCCCGTCTCTCTGATGAATATGTTGCAAAGATGCTATCAAAGCGAGCCGCAGAGAATGCCATTGCGTCGGCCCAGGCACGCTATGACTGGGCTAAAAGCCTCAATGCGGATGTCCGCTTTGCCGTTGAATATACTGGTGCCACGACCGAGCTTGTGGCTGCCAAGGCAGCGTATGAAGCTGAAGACTATGACGCAGCTGCAGTACACGCGTTTGCGGCGGAAGCCTTTCTTGCGGATATCAATCCAGAAGGCGCGTTGCCAGCTTACTTCCTGGTGAGGTCCCTGGCATTGAACACAGACTGCCTCTGGCGCATTGCCGCATTGCCGTTCATCTACAACGATCCGTTCCAGTGGCCAGTGCTGTATCGGGCAAACAAGAAGAACCTGCCCGACCCCAACAACCCCCACCTGATCCTGCCCGGCATGGTGCTCACAATACCGCCCCTCAAAGGTGAACTACGTGATGGCACCTGGACAGATGATGGTACTGAGTTTCCTGTATTCCAATACTGAAAACTGACCTGACAACCAGAATTGAAAAGGCCGATCCCGGTTGGGGATCGGCCTTTTTTGTAAGGGCTTTGAGAGTAGACTTATAACCCAAGTCAAAACAGGATGCACAGGATAAGAAAGAGATGAACAGGATAAGAGATTCTTGCATTTTTCTTATCTTTTCTTATCATGCATCATCTCTTCGACTTCATCATGTACATCCTGTCAAATTCCTGATAGGACTTGAACTGAGGTTATAGTCGTTTCTACCCGACAATTCCGGGGCCGGTAGTGTACAGGCCGGAAAGGGCCCGTATCATGTAATCATGATCATAGGAGCCAGCGGTCTCGCGGGCAGAATGCATGGCCAGCATCGGCACGCCCACGTCGACGGTTCGGACGCCGAGCAGCGCAGAACTGATGGGACCGATGGTAGTGCCAGGCGCAAGGTCGGCACGCATCCTGAACCGCTGGCAGGGCACACCCGCAGCTTCGCAGAGGCTCCTGAATGCAGCTTCTCCCACGGCGTCTGTGGCATACCGGGTGTTGGCGTTGGCCTTGACGGCGGGGCCACCGTTGAGCACCGGTGCGTAATCCTCGTCGAATTTGTCGGCATACGAAGGATGCCAGCCCTGGGCACCATCCACCGACACGCTGAACGAGCGGGCAAGGGCGCGGTGGAGCGCTTCGGCGCCAGAGCCATCGGTGAGGGCTACGATACGCGAAACCAGGTCGCGGAGGAACGACGAATCAGCTCCGCGCATCGAGCCGGACCCGGTTTCCTCGTTGTCAAACAGGGCGGCTATCTGCCCATGACTGCAGGCAGGCGCGGAAACAAAAGCCGCGAGCACGGCGTGGCATCCTTCAAGATTGTCGATGCGCGGAGCCGAAATAAGCTCCGCATCGGAACCGAACACGATTGACGCAGCCGCGTCCACAAAGGTCAGCTCCGCCGAGACGATGGCATCCAGGTCTATGCCCAGTTCGTCGGTTACGGCGCGCTCCAGCCAGGACGAGCCGACAACGGCGGTCACACCCAACCCGGCGGCCGAGACTATGGGCAGAAGCGCCGCGTTCATCGGGTACTCTATGCCCTTGTTCATTTCGCGGTTGAAGTGTATGGCCAGGTTGGGTATCACCGCCACGGGTCTGGCAAAATTGACCAGACGCTGGGCAACGCCACCACCGGCCACTTTTACCACTACGCGTCCGGCCAGCGACAGCGGTCGGTCCAGCCAGGTGGAATGAATAGGGCCGCCATAGGCTTCCACAGCCACCCGGTCAAAGCCCCTGGCTACCAGCGATTTTTCCATCCTGGCACGCAGGCCGGGCGCATCGGCATGAGCGCCAGAAAACGCGAAGCCGGCTTCCGAAGGAG
>JAIFMD010000195.1 GCA_020048755.1 Spirochaetota bacterium | reverse complement strand
GTTTTGCCAGGCGGGCCCCAACGCAAAATTCATATCATGGCCTTTCAGTATTAAAAACCGTTCCTCCGGCCTGATCCAGACGTGATAAAAAGCAGACCTGGATTTCCTGCGCGATGATTGTGAGACGACTCCGGGCCCCAACGCAAAATTCATGCATTGCCTTTCTGAAGAAGAAACCGTTCCTACGGCCTGATTCAGACGTGGTATGAAGTAGACCTGAATTGCTTGCGCGATGAACGTGAAACCATGCTTGCATTGCTTCATGAGCGCATATATAGTTCATGAGCAATCTATGAAGTGCATTCTATCCTCACGTGCATTGGATAGCCCAGCGCACTGGCTTTGTAAGTAACAGGAGACAATATGGCCGCCAAGCTCATTCAACGGTTCCTTGCCAGGTATGAGGACAGGGAAGCGATAGAGCGCAAGCAGATTGAATCCCTTGTGTATACCTTGGTCGCCATTGCTGCCGCATCGTCAGTCATTGCAGTCGTCGTCGCAAATCCGACCCTGCGACTGGCTGTTGGAGCTCTTGCCATCATATCGCTGGTGCTGATTGGCCTCGTCAGGGCCGGTCTGGCGGTCTTTGCCAGCATCGCATCGACCACCCTCATATCATCCCTGTTCGCTGCAATACCCTTTTTGCTCCCCTTCGAACACACCTACGAGCTGTATCTTCTTACCGCGCTGGAATGCTTTGCCCTCGTGATTACCGGGCTGATAGCGAGGCGCCGCTGGCAGTCACTTGTGGTGCTTGCCAGTTCCCTCGTAGCGCTGGGTGCTGACTATGTGCTTCGCGTCATGCCCAATGCGAAACCAGGTGACGACAATATTACTGACCTTGTCATAGCCCTGATAATACTCCTCATCTCGACAGCGATAGAGCGGGCCATCAAGACCCGGGATGAAACGCTTATGACTTTGACCAAGGCAGAAGCGGCCAAGAACAAGTCGCAGGTCGAGAAGCTGGAATCTGTCATTCGTTCCAGTGGAGATGCTTTGGGACTCGGCGTGGCGGCTAAGAACTCCGCGGAAGCCACTGAACGCCTTGTCAAGGACATGCGGATTACTCTCGAAGCTTCTACCGCCGAGTTCGCCGGGCTGGAATCCAGTGCCCGCACCATTATGGATTCATACCAGCGTATTGGCAGTTCATCGCGCCTCGTGGAGACAAAGGTATCAGACCAATCGGCCGTGATAGCCGAATCGTCCGCTGCCATCGAAGCCATGACCTCCTCGGTCAACAACATTTCAGCCATAGCCTCGGCCCGCCTTGCCGCCATAGCCACCCTCAAGTCCACCACCGATGAGGGCACCGCCCAGATGGCAAGTTCCGCCGCCGCCCTCAAGGCCATGGAAGAAGCCGCCGCGTCGATAGTAGAAGTCGTCAAGGTGATACGCTCGGTAGCCAGTCAGACCAATTTACTCGCCATGAATGCCGCCATCGAGGCAGCCCACGCTGGCGAAGCTGGCCAGGGTTTCTCGGTTGTCGCCGACGAGATACGGAAGCTTTCTGAAGAAACGAATGCCAACGTCAAGACAATCAATATCGATATAAAGCGCACACTCACTGCCATGAAGACTGCTACCGATGTGAATGAACGGGCGCAGGTTATTTTCAGGAAGGTCGACGATGAGGCTGACGCCGTAGCCAGTGCCATGGACGAAATTGGACGGGGTCTGGCAGAAATATCCTCCGGTTCAGGCGAGATACTGCAGGGAACCACGGAGTCGGTCCAGATTACCACAACGGTCAAGGAAGCCTCGCACAAGATGGGCGAGGCTATCGCCGCATCGGAATCCGATCTTGAAAGCCTGCGTAGAACGACAGAAACGGTCCGGACCAGCCTTTCGTCCGTGGTCAGCAAGTTCGATGGAATCCATGCCGAATCAAAGGCACTCAGCGAGGCCGGCCGGAAGAGCGAACTGGCCCTCAAGGGACTCATGGAAAGCCTGGAAGCCTCCCGGTAGTCCTGCAAACACGTCCGGACCGCTATGTTCGAAGAGGCTTATCAGAAAGGCTTTGCATAAATTTGCATGGGGGCCCGCCTCGTGACTTAACGGCCAAACACGTCCGAACCGCTATGTTCAAGGAGGCTTTAAATAAAGGCCAGGTATGAATTTGCGCAGGGGCCCGCCTCGTGAATGCAAGGGGATCGCTTATCGCTCACCCCTTGATTCACGGTCGCCCTGCGCACTTTTCATGCGATGGCCATTCTGAAACCTTGTTGAGGCGGTTCGGACGTGCTTTATATGCATGGTCGGAGGCTTAGGATTAGTCGACGGTGATGCTGGTACCTGTCTGACCCATCCAGTAAGGTTTTTAAATGTGGGCGGTCCGGACGGGATTTTTCTGCGTGGTCGGAGGTTTAGGATTAGTCGACGGTGATGCTGTTGACTCTGAGGCTCTTCATCATGTCCTGATACGCCCATCGCGTATACATGCTTTGCTGGTTTGCCTTGTATCTCGCCCGAGTCAGGCCGGGGTATGTCTTGAAAAGCTATCATCAGGAAGGTTGCGTTGGGCGCCGGCACAACACCTGCCGCGCGCGTTAGCGTTCAAAAAGGCTCTTCTCAGTGCCCGGATTCGATAATCCCGCCAGCCTGCTTGTCCAACCCGCCTTCCATACCGCCCGAGTCAGGCCGGGGTATGTCTTGAAAAGCTATCATCAGGAAGGTTGCGTTGGGCGCCGGCACAACACCTGCCGCGCGCGTTAGCGCGGCGGGTGTTGTGCCAAGGCGGGCCCCAACGCAAAATTCATGTTTTGGCCTTTCTATATTAAAAACCGTTCCTCCGGCCTGACTCGGGCGTGATACCAGGCCTGTTGTTCCAACCTGACCTGGCGCTGTACTATCGATGACATGTTTCAGGGACACCTCCGCCGCTCTGGCCTTCCGGGGCGGCTTCGATTCATAGTAAGGCGGGTAGCCAGGACGGTACCCGCGTTCATGATTGCGATGTTCGGCCTTTCAGCCCTGGTCAACACGACCCTCGAGGTAACCGTAAAGGGCCAGATCGTCGAAGCCGTGCAGAGCGCCGTCATGGTCAACACGACCCTCAGGTCGGCGGATGAAATTCAGAAGTTCAAGCAGGACTTGATTGCGGGCATGGAGGAGTCGTATGGCCTTCACAAGCCACGGTTGCAGCGCATCATACACCAGACATTCCGCATCATCACGCTGGATCTGGGCTTTTCTCGGACGGACAGGACGGACTATCCGGAACGATCCCGCGAGGTGCGTAAGATACTGCTGCAGCGACTGCCACATACGCTCATCCTGTTCACTTCCAGTACGCTCATCAGCATAGTCCTTGGCATGGTGCTGGGAACGGCTATGGCGCGCAAGCCGGGAGGACCACTGGACCGTGGTTCCAGTCTGGTGGCGATGGTGCTCTACGGAACGCCAACCTGGTGGGTGGCCACGTTCATGATACTGTTTTTTGTGTTCTGGATACCGGTGTTCAGGGTAGGGGCGCTTCGCTCTCCGGTTGCACCAACGGGAGCCTTCCTGCGGGCGCTCGACTACCTGTCCTATCTGGCGCTACCCTTGCTGACGCTGGTGCTGGTCAAGGTCTGGAGCTTTGCATACCTGACGCGCGCCATGGTCACGGTGCCGTTGCAGGAAGATTATGTAATGGCGGCGCGGGGCAGGGGCATTCCGGAAGGCAAGATACTCAGAAGGCACGGGCTGCGCGTGGCCGCTCCCGGATTGACGACTATGGCAGCCCAGGCCTTCGCTCAGTCCATCATGGGTGATATGCTCGTTGAGAAGGCCATGTCCAGGCCGGGGCTGGGGCACACGCTCTTTTCAGCCATAACTTCCAACGACGTCGCGCTGTACACCGGTATCCTGGCCCTTGTCACTGCGGTCTATTGTATGTCGTTTATGCTGCTTGATATCGCCTACGCCTGGCTGGATCCCCGCATCGGGTACGGTAGGGACTAGCCGGGGCTGACACGCTGGAAAAAGGCTGTCAGCATGGTTATATTCTGACTCTGCCGGTCAGCATGGGGAGATAGCGAAATGTATATGGTATTGTGGGATTTGTTCTCTACGGGCGGCTTCTTCATGTGGCCCATACTGCTCTGTTCGGTGCTTGCCCTGGCGGTCGCCGTCTGGCAGGGGATCAGGAGCGCGCGCTTCAGGAAGGACATGGACGCCTTCGTGCTGTTCCTGCGCTCCGGCGGCAAGCAAGGATCAGGCGTCATGGGCAGGATTGACGCCGCCGAGTATGCCGCCAATCCGGCTGAGGAGCTTGCCCTGGCTGAAGAGCGGGTGCAGCTCGGTTTTGACCGCTTCGGTAAACCCCTGGAGCTCATATCGGTACTGGGTGGAATAGCCCCGCTTCTCGGATTCTTGGGAACCGTATCGGGCATGATATCGGCATTCTCGTCTATCGCGGCCGCGGACAAAGTATCAGTCAAGCTGGTAGCAGGCGGCATTGCCGAGGCTATGGTAACCACGGGCTTTGGGCTGTGCGTTGCCATACCCTGCATGTTCATAGAGACAGCCTACCGCTATTCGCTGCAGGGCAAGGCCCACACCATGACCGAGGAGCTCAACGAGGCCGTGGTTCGTGTCAGGAAGACCGCGACGGGCGTTCCCCGGGATGGCAGCGGCGCATGAAGGGCATCTCTGCCGGCGGTAGCGGCAAGGTACGTGAATTCTCGGGCACCATGACCGATATCTCCTTTCTTCTGATTGTGTTTTTCCTTATTACCGCCGCGTTCGTGACTGACCGCGGACTGTTCATGACTCTGCCTGATCCCGACTCGGGGCCAAAGGAGCTGAGTGCCGACGAGGTTGTCGTCATCGGTGTTGGAGCTTCCGGGTACTCGGTTGATGGCGTTCGGGCAAGCGACGCGGCCCTTTCGGCTGTGCTGAGCAGCGCCATCGGAGCGAAGCAACCTGAAGCGGTCATACTTGATGTTGAACCGGGGGTCCTGTACGAGCGGGTGCTGGCAACACTCGAGGCGGCAAAGGCTGCCGGGGCGCAGACCTTCTCCATTACCGCTGGCAAGGATCCCGTTCCGGTGGATTTACAGGACGCGACCCGGTGAAGATAACCACGCACTCAAAAAAACGGGGTTTTGCTCCTGCCGCGATGGCCGACATAGCCTTTCTTCTCCTCATATTCCTCATCGTAACGGTTTCAGTGGGCGACACGCCGCCGGTCAAGCTGCCAGCGTTCAGGTATGCTCGCGAGACAGGCTTTCCTGTCACGGCGGTCGTAAGCCTTACCCGCGACGGCGAGGTGCTCCTGGACGGTTCTCCGGTGGCTTTGGCAAGCCTGCCTGCCGTGCTGGCCGGTATAGCCGATCCAACCGAGCTGGTCGTCACCCTGCATGCGGATGCCAGGACGCCCTATGACAAGGTCGACGCGTTGCTCCGTAGCCTCCAGTCGGGTCGCTACCTGCGCGTCGTGCTCATGACGGAAGTGCCGGATGAAGCCAGGTAGTGAGGCCTGGAGCCTCGCCGCCTGCATAGCGTTTTCAGTCGTTGCCCATGCCGCGCTTCTCTTCCTGTCAGCCCCTGTCCGGGCGCCGGAACGGGCTGTGGTGAGTACTGACGGCTTCCGCATGATCCAGACCGTCGTGGCAGCCAGACCAAAGCCCGCCGTCATTCCGCCCAGGCCCAAACCCGTGCCCAAAGTGAGCGAGGCGGCGATCGTCAGCGAGAAACCGCCGGAAGAGCCTGCCCTGGAACTCCCCGAAGAACTTCCCCCTGAACCAGCACAGCTAGCCACTGAAGCTACCGATGATGCCGGAGCCGTTGCCGAAGCAGGACCGGTCGGCCTTCCGGGGCAGGGCGCTGGCAGTGATTTTCTGCCGTTCTACAAGGTCGACGTTCGGCCGGAATTCCTCTTCAAGGCCGAGCTCGTGTTTCCCCTGCAGGCCAGGAAGCTCGGGCGCGAGGGCACGGTCATCGTGGAAGCCGATATCGACGAGAAGGGGATACTGGCCGACATACGCCTCGTCAAGAAGGCCGGTTTCGGTTTTGACGAGGCTGCCACCGACATGATACGCGCTTCACGTTTTGCCCCCGCCTATGCGGCTGGCCGGCCGGTTCCGGTACGCATGCGCTTTACCGTCAATTTCAAGTTGAAAGGTTGATGTTCCATGCACCATACATACCTGCCTGTCCTCGCAGTGTTCTGCGCCTTGACCCTGACCGGTTGCCCCGATCCAGCACCCATGCTGTTTACCGTACCATTGTACGAACTCGATCTCGGTGATCAGGTCGCCGCTACCCCGGCCGTTTCCAGGGACGGCACAAGTCTGTATGTCGTCACCTACCACGGTAAGGTGCTGAAGATCGTTGACCCCGGAACCGCGTCGGCGCGGAGCGTGTTCCTTGCGGACCTCGAGGACACCTGCGTGTTTCCGCCCGTTGTGGGTGACGACGGCAGCATCTATGTAAACTCCGGCACGGGCAGGGTGTACCGCATACTCGACGATGGAGTGAGTGAACCTCTCATCTGGAAAAGTGAAGTGGCCGCTCCCAGAACCGTCGACGATCAGCTTGTAGTCGGCGAGAACACCGTGTTCGTCTACGTCCGTCGCTACGAGGAAATCGTGGCCTATGACCGGGCAAGCGGAGTGGTCCGGTACACCCTAAACCTGAAATCGATCAAGGCACAACACGATGATTTCTGGTTCACCGGCACATCCAGCATGCTGGCGACGAGCGGCGTGCACGACTACGAGCTGGTGATAGCCGCAGGCTCGTACCACGTCCTGCTCGTCAAGCCTTCCGGTGACCAGGATATCACCGCACTGTTCGTGGATGCTTCCGGCGGCCCCGTCATTGTGGGCGGTGACGTCACCTATGAAAAGGATGAGGAGGACTACGACGGCGACGGAACCTTCGGATACCACTATGTCCAACGGATACCGGTGTTGCGAAGAATATCCGCCAGCTGGAATGATCTCCCGGAGAATAACTGGCCGCTGGCAGATGGGGGCGAACCTGGAATCTTTGAGAACCTGGCGTTAAGCATGACGGGCGGCAACCTCATCGCCGGTCGCGATTACGGGTTTTATACCGGCGGCATCCAGCGGTTGTTTTTCTGGAACGCTGAAGACGGTTCTCTGGTCAGATCATACAGCCTCGTCCTGGAACCAAGCGACTCTTCTGGCTGGTTCAGTTCGTCGCTGGATTCACGGATCTACCACACCACTGACGGTACGGCACCCTGGGTGCTGTTCGCCAGCCGGCGCTCTGATACCAGCTACCAGAACGACGCGTTCCTTGGCCGGTATGATCCGGCCAATCCCGACACGGTGATTCCGAGGACCATAGCGCTGCCTGACAAGCCCCGGCTGGCGGAACCCGTCATAATCCAGAACATGGTGGTGTGCGTGTTCGCCGACGGTACGCTCGCCGCCTATGCCGCTCCTTCCGGACCGCTCCTATGAAACGACTCGCACCCCTCTTCTTCGTCCTGCTGGCGCTTCCCGCCGCCCTCCTGGCCCAGCCGCTCTCCGGTACCCTGCTGGATGCCGGAACCCGGGAGCCCGTGGGCTTTGCCTTCATCGTCGTGCTTGAATCCGGAGAGGTCGCCGAGAGTGCCGAGGATGGTAGTTTTACCTTTGACCCTGCGCCTGAGCCTCCCTTTACGCTGCGCGTCGCGGTTGACGGCTACGTCTTTGCGGACAGGCTCTACGAGGCCCTGCCCGAAGGTTCCCTGGAACTGCTGGCAACCAGGACCATCGTACAGATGGAGACGATAGAAGCCGTTGCGGAGCGCCCCGTCCTGGCCACGACGAAGGCCGTGGAGCAGGCCGCCATCAGGGACACGGCAACGGGCGGCAATCCCTTTGCCATCGTCGACCGGTCTCCGGACACCGTCAGCGTCGACATGCCGGCCCTGGACAACGACATCGTCGCGGTCAAAGGCGAGATAGCGGCGGCCCTGGGCCTGCCCATACTCAGCATGGTCAGCACCTTCTCTTTCAGGGGCTTGCCCTACTATTCCAATGCGTTCTTCCTGAACGACCTTATACCGTTGGCCTTCCAGAACTACGGGCTGACCCTGAACATGCTGGGCAGCGTCTTCCCAGGCGACGTACTGTCCGGCATCGACATGTACGGAGCAGGCCGGAATCCGGCCCTCGGCCCCGGAGCTGGGCTCATCACCTCGGCTATCACCAACGGCGAGCCTGCCGACGGCAAGCTTGCCGACCAGTCGGAGACCATTGTGTCCGCCTCGCTCCTGGCGGCCGGTATCGTCCATAGGACCTCGCTTGCCGACGGCAAGGCTGGCCTCGTCGTGTCGCTCAGGAAATCCGTGTACGAACTCACCTGGATACCACTGATAACGGCACTCAACCGCACGTACAAGTGGTTTGAATTCCTGGGCACTGGCGATTCCATAGACCTCGGTATCAAGATACTGCCGGGGAACGTCGATGCCCTGGTCTCGTTCTGGATGGAACCGGCTCCGGGGCAGCGCCTGTCGCTGGACGCCTTTACCGCGACGGGCTATACCGACATCGTCTACCAGACCTATTCCCGGCTGTTCGGCTTCATTGATTTCGAGCGCCTTGACCTGAGTTCAGAAAGCGGCCTTGACGCGGCCTGGCGCTTTGACCCGCGGGAGGACCTGCGCGTAGAACTGTCAGCCTATGAGCTCCTTGCCTGGAACATGAACCTGCAGCGCATGGGGCTCATGGGTGGCGAGGAATCCAGAAGCACCTTCCATTATCCACTCAACGAAGCGGGCGGAGGCCTGAGCCTGGCCGGAGCTCCGTGGCAGGGCACGGCGATCTCAGCCGGCCTGTCGGGGCGGTGGCTGTACGGATGGTACGACAGGAGCTCCTACACCGACCCGATAGTCGGGTTCGAGTACAAGGATATCAGTGTCGAAGAGCAAGCCCTGAACGAAGGGGAGCTCTCCGCCTGGGCGGAGGCCAGCATAGCCCTCGGCCGCTTTGAACTCGTACCTTCGATACGGCTCGACTGGCTCTCAATGACGGGCGTGTTGTATCCCAGCCCCATGCTGCAGGCCTTCTGGTATCCGGCCGCCGGCCATTCCGCCCACGCAGGCGGTGGCCTGCGCCACGACCGCATCGACTACATCGTTCGCCACCTCTTCGCTTCCAACCGCGACCTGTCCATCATCGACAGCACCGACAGTGAGGGCGTTACCACCCCGGTTGAGACGATCGACGAGCGCTACGTGCAGAACGGGCTCGCCCGGCTTTTCACCGGAGAGGCCGACTACGCCTTCGAGAAACCTGACTTCTCGTTCCGGGCGGTGGTCTACGGCGCGTACATGGACAAGCTGTCGGGCTTCAACCTCGACACGTACTACTCGTCTTCAAGTTTCTACAACCCCGAAAGCGACACCGACATCGACACGCCCGGACTCAAGGCTTCGGACGCCCTCTGGACCGCCGGAGGCAACCTCGACTTCGGCTTTGGCGACGAGACGGCCTCGCTGGACCTCCTGTACAATCTGCAGGCCAGCCGCTACCACGCCGACCTCAAGGGTGACAAAACCTACGAGTGGATCATTCCCAAAAACGACATAACGCACCAGTTCAAGTTTTTTGGCCACCTTGAACCCGGCGAGCACTGGGAGCTGGGGGCCACCCTCAAGGCCCTGCTCGGCATACCCGCCACCCCCAACAAGGTGACAGAAATCATCAAGTCGGTGGATGGAACATACCCGGATTACATCCTGTACGAGGAAGTGGAAGGCAAGCGCTACCAGCTGCGCGACTACATGCCCCGCTTCAACCTTGACTTCAAGATAGCGTACCGCTGGGGAAAGACTACCACGTCGTGGGAACTGTTCCTCGATGTCGCCAACCTCATTTCCTTTCCGCACTACACGCAGCCTGCGCTGCGGGTAGTCGGTGCCGTGGAACAATCGGCACTTGACCGCGAGTACGACTGGTCTCCGGTACGGATCGAGGGCTTGCCGTCAATGCGGATAGACGCGGGGCTCAAGATACGTTTCTGAACCAGCATGCCGGCTGCCGATTCGCATTGACACTTCAAATCGGTATGAGGCATGTTCAACCCATGCCCGTACGCATGCGGATCATCGTTCTGACGCTACTCCTCTGGTCTGTTCCGCTTGCTATGGCGCAGGAGCTATCCATCACTGCTGAATACTACGGTGAAATAGGCTGCGCCCACTGCGACACGTTCGCGGCCAGGGACCTGCCCGCGGCGGAGCAGGCGAGCGGTGTGGATGTGGAGCTGGTCCTCGTTGACATACTCTCCACGGAAGGGTACAGGCAGTGCGAAGAACGGCTGGCCGGGCTTGGGTATACATTCAGGTTTTTTCCTGTGCTGGTCATAGGCCAGTCGGCCTACCAGGGCAATACTGCCATAGCTGCCAACCTGTTACCGGAGTTGAAGTTCTATGCCGACCATGGGACGTTCCGGCCGCGCCTGGTTGAGGAACCGGTTGTCGAGTCGCTGGCTCCAACGGCTGCGATGCAGTGGGCGGCCTTGCCTGTCTTCATGGCGGGGCTGATCGACGGCATTAATCCCTGCGCGTTTACCACACTGCTGTTTTTTATGTCGTACCTGGCGCTGCGCGGCGGCTCGAGGAAACGCATCGCTTTTGCCGGGCTTGCCTTCGCCGCGGGCGTCTTCCTGTCCTATCTGCTCATCGGCTTTGGCCTGTTCAACGCGCTCAGGTTGGGCGGCAGGCTGCAGTCGCTCAGACTCGCGCTGCGGATCATCGTCAGCGTCATCACGGCCGTATTCTGCGCGCTTACCGTGCGGGACATCGTCAGGCTGCGGCAGGGCAGGCAGGCTGAGCTGAGCCTCCAGTTGCCTGAAAGGCTGAGGCTGGGGATCAATGCCGCAATCAGGTCGGGTCTCGGCTCACGGGCCTTCTTTGCGGGCGTGTTCGGCACCGGCATCCTCGTGTCGGTGCTTGAACTTGCGTGCACGGGGCAGGTGTACTTTCCGGCCATCTCCTTCATGGTGCAGACCGACGCGTCGGCTATGGGAATAGGAAGCCTGCTCCTGTACAATCTGGCCTTCATCACGCCTCTTCTGGGCGTGCTGGTCCTTGCGCTGGCGGGCATCAGGCAGGAGACCGTACGGTTGTACTTCCAGAGGCACCTCGTGGCTGCCAAGGCCGCACAGGCGGGCATCTTCGCAGTGCTGGCGGTACTCGTGTGGGTATACTAGAATTGCATCACATCAGTGGGGAGGACAGGATATGTACATAGTTATTGTCGATGTGGTCATAAAGAAGGAATTCGCGGAGCAGTACCGAACGGCCATACTGGCCCAGGCGGAAGCGTCGATGCTCAACGAGGAGGACTGCCAGCGCTTCGAGGTGCTGCAGACTCCCGGCGATCCCAGCCGCTTTACGCTGGTGGAAGCATATACCGACGAAGCGGCGTTCAGCGAAACGCACCGCAACACACCGTACTACAAGCGCTATTCAGAAACGACTGCGTCATGGGTAGAGAGCAAGTCCGCCCGCAAGTTTGAACGCATCTGGCCGGAATAAGCTGCTGGCTCAGTCTGCTACCAGGGCAGGCACGCTTCGTGAAGGCATCCTGGTGGCAGGAGTCAGGGTAGGGTCGGTTTCTTTGGCGTCTGGCTGCCAGAGGAGTCTGCTTCCTGCTTTGAAACCTCGGTGCCTTTATCTCCGGTAGCGGCTATCTTCTCATTGAGGCTCGTCTTCTCCTTTTCCAGCCGGTGTACACGGCGTTTGAGGCCGGAAGACTGGAAGGAGCGCTTGAATACTGAGGGTGCCATGATCAGTACACCTATCAGTATGCCCAGAGTGAGCGTCAGGACGAGCACGAGCGACAGTGATCCGGAGGTGCTCCACGCAAAGAACGTTATGGCTACCGTTGCGCTGTTCTGCGCCGCGAACATCACGGCGAGTATGGCTACGA
>JAIFMD010000175.1 GCA_020048755.1 Spirochaetota bacterium | reverse complement strand
AGTGGTGGTCGCAGGACGGGTTGGGACAGAATTTTGGAACCATGATGTACCTCCACCATGGCTACGCCGGGCCGCGCACCGGCGCTTGCGGGATGGGCACAAGGTTCGATGTACTAATTTCGATGTACTAATTAAGGGATGACATGTATCAGGTCAGGGTGTAGTCTTCCATGTTGCTGAACATTCTTTCTGGAGGGAACTGCCATGAGAGACATACCCAGGCTCCGTTTTGCCCATCTGCCCACGCGCATCGAACCGCTGCCACGGCTGTCAGCCTTCCTTGGTGGGCCAACCTTGTACATGAAGCGCGACGACCAGACAGGTCTAGCGCTCGGCGGCAACAAGACCCGCAAGCTGGAGTTCCTGGTCGCGGAGGCACTTGAAACCGGTGCCAGAACCCTGATCTCCGCAGGCGCGTTGCAGTCCAACCACTGCAGGCAGACGGCGGCTGCCGCGGCGAAGTTCGGGCTGGACTGCATCCTGATACTCAATGGTGAGCACCCCGATGCGCCGACGGGCAACTTCCTCCTTGACGAACTCTTCGGAGCCCACGTAGTGCTGGTTTCATCCAGGGAAGAGCGCGACCGCATGCTCAAGGAAACCTTCGAGTCGGCACTGGTCGAAGGCAAGCAGCCATATTATGTACCCTACGGTGGCTCCAGCCCCACAGGGGCGCTCGGGTATGCCTTTGCCGTGGAGGAATTCCTGGGCCAGGATGTACACGCCGACTGGATGGTCTTTGGCACATCGAGCGGCGGCACGCACGCTGGGCTCGTGCTCGGGCAGCGCGTGTTCGGCTATGCCGGCAAGGTGCTGGGCATCAGCATCGACGAAACGGAGGCGACGCTGAAGACACTCGTGTCTGGCCTGGCCAGCGATGCCAGCGAGAAGTTTGGGCCGCGCATCGAGTTCTCGCCGGACGACGTGCTGGCCAACGATTCATACTGCAAGGCCGGCTATGGCGTCCTGACCGACCTTGAGCGTGAAGCCGTCAGGCTCTTTGCCAGGCATGAAGGCGTGCTGCTGGACCCCGTGTATACGGGCCGCGCGGCTGGTGGCATGATAGACCTCATCCGCAGGGGCTTCTTCAGGAAGTCGGACAGCATCCTCTTCTGGAACACCGGCGGCCAGCCCGCCCTGTTCGCGGAGAAGTACCAGACGCAGCTGCTGGAGTGAGGCTGACCGCATGGCAGGGGGCTCCGGTGTGCTGGCGCGACCATAGCCCCCTCCCACGCCTCCGCACCCCATGCTATATTCCCCGGCGTGAAATCGCCATCAAGACTCAACTGGTACGCCAGGCTCAAGCACCGCGCCGAACGCATGAAGCGGCAGGTGTGGGCGTTGTTCCTGGCCTGGAAGGACCCGCGTACGCCGCTGCTGGCGCGGATCATCATCATCGTCGCCGTGGCCTACGCGGTGAGTCCCATAGACCTGATACCGGACTTCATACCGTTTTTTGGCCAGCTCGATGACCTGCTCATCCTGCCGCTGCTGATCGCGCTTGCAATCAGGCTGATACCGTCCGACGTGTCGGCGCGCTGCCGGCGTGAGGCCTGGCAACACCTGAAATCGGGCGACCGGGTCAGGACTAAAGCCGGGACAATGGCAGCCATCGTGTTTGGCGTGGCCTGGCTCGCTGCGCTGGCGTGGATCGTGTCGCTGTTCGTGCAGTCGTGATTATTTTAACGGTATCCTAATGCCCAAAGACACAATCTTAATGGTTCCCAAATGTACCATCCAGCACCCGCGGTGCTATCATGGGTGCGTATGGATGGCAAGAACGATGTCCCGAACGAACCTGGCCACGGGGGTTGCTACCTTGTCGCAGTAAGCGGGAGCGGCAATTCCGAATACCTCATCCGCTGGACGAGCGCCATCGCACGCCGCCTCAATGCCACGTGGGCAGCCCTGCACGTACACGGTTCCTCTCCCGATGCTGATCCACAAGCGCTTGAGCGCAATCTTGAACTGGCCAGGAACCTGGGCGGCGAAATATTCTCCATACCCGACGACGAGGTCGCGGCTGCCATAATCCGGTATGCCCGCATCAAGAAGGCTACAGCCCTCGTGATAGGCAAGACCGGTGACGGCAACGCCGCATTCCGCGGAAAGCGCAGCGTCATGGATGCTATCCTGCGCGAGTCAGGTGATCTGGACGTCATCGTGTTGCGCGGCAAGAATCCGGTACCAAAGCGCAGGCAGCTTGCGGTTTCGCGCATTGCGGCCCGCCCCCGCGATATCATCATAGCGTTCACGGCGATACTGGGAGTGACGCTGTTCGGCTTGCTGGCCCAGCCGGCCCTGGGATACCGGTCGGTATCGATACTGTACCTGCTCGTCATCATCTCGCTGCCCTTTGCCTGTGGCAGGGCGGCTGTCTTTGCAGGCGCCATACTCAGTGCGCTGCTGTGGAACTACCTGTTCATACCTCCCAAATTCACCTTCGGCATCGGCACCCTCGAAGACCTCCTCATGTTCACGGCATTCTTCCTCGCGGCATTCGTCGGCGGTTTCCTCACCTCCAGGGTAAAGGAAAAAGAAGCAGCCCTGGCGCTCAGGGAACGGCGCACCGCGCTGCTGTATGGCTTTACGCAGGCTTTGACGAGGGTACGCGGCGTCGAGGAAATAGCCGCGCTTGGATCGGCATACATCGGGGAATACCTGGGAGCCGACATCTCGCTCTGGCTGAAGGGCGAGTCTGGCAAGCTTGGTCTGGAGCAGGTTTCCGGTACGGCTCGGGCTGCTGCTACCAGTGGGGCGTCCACCGCGCCATCCGTATCGCTCGCCCAGTCATGCTTTGCAACCAACGAGGTCATCGAGGACGGTGGAGGCCTGCTCTACCTGCCGCTGGGTGCGCCTGATTCAGTCATCGGCGTGATAGCCGTTGCCGGGCGCGACGGCAAGGCATTCAGCGGCGAGGGGCGGGAACTTATTTCGACGCTGGTAGGCAACATCGCTCTGGCGCTCGAACGCGAGTTGCTCGCGGCCTCCAACGAGGCGCACAAGCTGGTCGAAGAGTCGGCCCGCCTGTCGCGTGTCCTCCTCAACCACGTATCCCACGAGCTCCGGACGCCCTTGACGACAATAAAGGGTTCGATCAGCGGTCTGGTGGACGGCAGCATCGATGATGATCCGGAACTCAGGCGGGCCCTGCTCGTCGAGACCCTCAAGGCGGCCGATACGCTGAACACATTGGTGGAGAACCTGCTGTCAATGAGCCGCCTCGAGACGGGATCCCTGCGTCCCCAGCCCGAGAAAACCTATGTCGTCGAGTTGCTTGGAGCGGCGCAGGCTTCCCTGGCATCAGAGCTCGCCGGGCGGGACCTGCGGCTCGATCCTTCCTGTACCGATGCTGAATTCGAAGTGGATCCTGTGCTGATGGTCCAGGTTTTCAGGAACCTCCTGCGCAACTACGCCGCCTACACGCCATACGATTCCAGATTGGTCATCGAGGCCAAAAGCGAAGATGGCGGGATGTGCCTGCGCTTCTCCGACAACGGTCCCGGCGTCCCGGAACGGGAGCTGTCGTCGCTTTTCGATACGTTCTACCGTGGTTCCAATTCGAATGCGCGCCAGGGGTGCGGGCTTGGCCTTTCAATCTGTCGCGGCATCGTCGATGCCCATGGTGGCATCATCAGCGCCAGTGCCGCGGAGGGCGGCGGCCTCGTGGTATCTGTAAAGCTACCGAGGAACCCATGACGCCCGTACTCATAGTCGATGACGAGATTCAGATACGCCGCCTCCTCAGGCTCTGCCTCGAGAAAAATGATTTTGCCGTCATCGAAGCAGCTTCGGGTGCAGAGGGACTCAGCCAGTTTACCGGTGCCAGGCCCGAGCTGGTCATACTCGACCTTGGACTGCCCGACATGGATGGCCGGCAACTCTTGCAGGAGATCAGGGCGAGGGGAGAGACTCCGGTGATAGTCCTGTCTGTCCGGGACGCCGAGGCTGAAATCATGGACCTTCTGGACTCCGGTGCCGATGATTACCTGACCAAGCCCTTTGGAACCGGCGAACTGATAGCCCGCATCCGGGTGGCGCTCCGTCACCGGACGCCTCCGTCCTTCAGCGGGCGCACCATCAAGGTCGGCGCCCTCGACGTCGACATGGATACCCGTGAGGCCTTCCGCGACGGAGCCATTGAGAAACTCACGCCAACCGAATGGTCACTGCTCTACCTGTTCCTCAGGAGCCCCGGCAAAATCATGACCCGCAAGCATATTCTTCGGGAAGTCTGGGGACCGGCCATGGAGGAGGAATACAACAACCTCCGCGTCTACATCAACCAGCTCCGCAAGAAAATCGAGGTCGATCCATCGGTTCCGTCGGTCCTGATAACCGAACCCGGTGTCGGGTATCGCCTGAAAGTGCAGTTGTGACATGCAGGGCCACGGTTCGTCGGATACGCGCTACCTTTTGTCATTCTTCCTCGTCATCATATCGGTGGGTACCTTGCTCTTGTTCCTGCCCCTGTCCTGGGCTGGGCCTGCTGGCTCGTCCCTGTCACTGGTAGATTCCTTGTTCATCGCCACATCCGCCGTTTGCGTCACCGGACTGGCAACGGTCGATGTAGCCAGCTTCAGCCGTTTCGGACAGATCGTCATCCTGTCGCTCATCCAGATAGGTGGGCTCGGCATCATTTCGTTCACATCGCTGATCATGCTCCTGCCTGGGCATCGCCTGCCGTACCGGCGCCTGCGCACCATACGCGGTTTCTCCATAGACGGTGTTGAACACAATCCGGTGCGCATTGTAAGGAATATTGTCATATTTACACTCTCCATCGAACTTGCTGGCGCACTGGCTTTATTCCCTGCGTTCCTTAACGCTGGTGCCGGGGACAGCGCCTTCACGGCGGTTTTTCATTCAGTTTCAGCATTCTGCAACGCTGGTTTTTCGCTTTTTCCGACAAACATGGAAGCCTACCGCAACAACCCGCTCGTGCTGGGTATCCTGTCAATCCTCATCGTCACCGGTGGCATAGGTTTCATCGTGCTCCAGGACATAGAGCGTCGCCTGCGCGGCAAACGTTCGTCCCTGAGTGACCATTCAAGGCTCGTACTTCTGCTTACAGTGTTCCTGATAACCAACGGCGCAATCGCGTTCTGGCTGCTCGAGCGGAATAACGCCTTCTCCGGCATGAGCCTGCCTGATTCAATTTTCAATGCGCTGTTCCAGTCTATAACGCCAAGGACGGCAGGCTTCAATGCCGTGCCACAGGTCGCACTGAGCCAGGCGTCAAAATTCCTGACGATCGTACTGATGTT
Source organism: Spirochaetota bacterium (assembly GCA_020048755.1). Taxonomy (GTDB): domain Bacteria; phylum Spirochaetota; class Spirochaetia; order Treponematales; family UBA12059; genus SZUA-370. The sequence goes on along the minus strand of JAIFMD010000175.1, from coordinate 1,617 downwards.
CATAGGTGGTGCTCCGGGGTCGATCGCGGGTGGTATAAAGATCTCGACGGCGTTCCTGGTGCTCCTCGTGATGGTGAGGCAGCCCAACGAGCGAGGCGAGATCAATGCCTTCAGGCGCAGGTTGTCACCCGCTACGACAAATGCCGCGATTACCTACTTCCTCAGGGCTGGTTTGCTCCTGCTCATCGCGACCGCCTTGCTGAGCCTGAGCGAAGCCGGGCGGGGTACGGATCTTGGGCACATCATATTCGAGGCGGTCTCCGCATTTGGAACGGTGGGACTCTCGCTCAACGTTACGGCCGGCCTGAGTACTGTAGGCAAGCTGGTGATCGTCGGAACCATGTATGCGGGCAGGGTAGGGCTCGTTGCGCTGGCCCTGCCGGCCATGAACTGGAAAAGCGTGCATATCGTGTATCCAGAAGCAGAAGTCCTGGTGGGTTGAGATCATGAAGCAATTCGTCATAATAGGTTTGGGTTACTTTGGCAGGAATGTGCTCGACGAGTTGCTCGAGCTCGATGCCGAGGTGCTCGTGGTGGACCGGAATCGAGAGATCATCGACCAGTACAAGGACCGCCGCGTCAACGCCTTTGTAATCGATGTACTGAACGAGGCTAACCTCAGGCATATCTTTCCTGCCACCGTTGACGGCGTCGTCATCGACATGGGCGAGAAGGTGGAGACATCGATATTGACGACAAGCTACTGCCGCAAGCTCGGCATTCCGCAGATCATCGTCAAGGCCGAGACCCGGGAGCATGCTGAAATCCTGGAACTCGTAGGCGCTACGCGGATAGTCTTTCCCAACCGTGAAGCCGCCAAGCGTATAACGCCACTGCTGGTCTCCTCGGTGCTGCTCAACTATCTGCCCGTCTCGGGCAAGCTCATCATAGCAGAAGTGGCGGTGCCGGAGCGTTTTTTTGGATTGTCGTTGTTGCAGGTCAACCTGAGAAAGGAATACGGGCTCAACCTGATCTCGGTCAAAAACGGGGAAATCGAGGAATACGGCCTGTTTTCTCCCGAGTATGTATTCAGGCCCGGAGATGTGGCCCTGATTTCAGGCACCGATGAACTGCTGGAGACCTTCTGCGCCACCGGTAGCAAGGGGAAGAGCCGGCGGTCGTTGCCGAGCCTTGGCAAGCTGTTCGGGTTGGGAAAACGCTGAGAAACCTGGTACCGCAGCGTCTGGCTCGTACTTGTGTCATGGATTAAAAAGCAGGACCCCACCGCAGGGCGACAGGATCCCGTCTAGTATATTTTACAATACCTGGATTATGGGGTGCTCAGTTATCCCGCGCTATCTCCGTCTCGTACAGTTCCTCGAAGTACTGCCTGTGGCGGCCTTCCTCGACGGCGAGCCGCTCGAAGACGGCCTTCGCGGCGGGAGCCTCGGCTGAGGCCGCGAGCGATGTGTACAGGTCGCCTGAGCGCTCTTCCTTCTTTATGGCGGCTACGATGATGTCCTGGTAGCTCATGCCCGCCGCGGGTTTTTCGTCGGCCGCCAGTTGCCTGGCCAGGCCGAGGTCGGTCGCGGCCTGGGATGACAGGTTGACGGTACCGCGCAGCTGCATGCCCGTCAGCATGGTCACGTGGCCCTCTTCCATGGCCATGAACTCGGC